>JADJWS010000001.1:0-330535 GCA_016716235.1 Candidatus Defluviilinea gracilis | reverse complement strand
CGCCGCCGACGATCTGCCGCATGCCTTCGAATACGTGATGCGCGCCACGCGCCAGAAATATTTTTTGGTGGAGGAATTCATCAGCGGGGTGGAGTTCGGCGCACAGGCGGCGGTGATCGATGGGGAGACGCAGTTCGTGATGCCGCACGGCGATATTTTGTATCACGGGAAAACGGATGTGCCGATCGGTCACTACGTCCCGTATTCTCTGCCGGATCAGGTGAAAGACCTGGTATGGACCCAACTCGATAAGTCGATCAGGGCGTTGGGGTTGACCACCTGCGCGATCAATGCGGACTTTATCCTGCGCGGCGATCATGTGTATGTGCTGGAGATCGGCGCGCGCGCGGGCGCAACCTGCCTGCCGGAACTGGTTTCCACGCATTATGAAATGGATTATTATGCCTATATCCTCGAACTGAGTTTGGGATCGAGACCTCAGGCGCAATTTGAATCCAGAAACCCCTGCGGGAATCTCCTCATTACGTCTAAATCGGGAGGGAGCTTGGACCGCGTCGATGTGGACGGCAATGGCTTGGAGATCATTGAAACCGTGATCGATTACGATCATGGCGAAACAGCGCCAGCCTTCCGGTTGGGACCCGACCGCCTGGGGCATGTGGTCTTGAAAGCCGCGACGGAAGAAAAGATCATGGAAGATTTGAAACTGTTGGAATCCCGCATCCATGTCAAATTGCTTAACGGCAGATCGTAGACTTTTCACTGATGTTCACGGAAAGTGCTTATTAACTCACCTTTCGCAGTAAAGGTCGTAACGCGAGATTTATCTCGCGTTTTAGACTGTCCTTGCACAAGAACGACATAAATGGCGCATTAGGAGACCCGACTTGATTTCAACTGCGTAACATCAGTGATTCATTTCCGTGTGTTCCGTGAAATCCGTGTCCAAAACGAATAGGGTTTCAGACTTAAGAAACACTCTCTTATTTCGTTAATTTACAGAAACAGGTGTCACATTGAAAATCGGGATGATCCTGTATGATATGCAGGAACTGGGCGGGCTGGAAGAATACACGATCACGCTCGCGATGGGGCTTCAACAAATGGGGCATGAGGTCAGCGTATTGTCCACGGCTTGGGTGCCCTCGGACAATCAATATCTTGTCCGCCTCCGTCAGTCCCCGGTGCGGTTTACTCAATTGCCAAAGTGGGTATCCTTGCCAGCCTCGGACTGGAAGACGAAGGAAAAGATCCTCAACGGGTTGACGTGGCTATTCATCCCCCTGATCCTTTTTCTTGGGCTGGCGATCATGGTCGCAAAATGGACGCCGCCCGGCGACGCGTTCCAAAGCGCGCGGAATTGGTTTCGCGGGCGCGCGATGAAATGGGTGGTGGGACCCGATTGGCGCAAACCTTTTACGCGCCTGATGCTGGCATATTGGAAGGCGACCTGGCAACCGGACATTTTGCACATCCAGGGTTACACAACCAGCTTGTTGTTCGTGATCGATTGGGCGCATGCAAAACAACTGCCCATTGTGTATGAAGAACACCAAACGCCCGACCCGCAATTCAATTGGTGGCAAGGGTTCGATCAGTGCATCAACAAAGCGGATGTGGTCATCGCCGTCTCAGAAAAAAGCGCCGAAGGGTTAAGAACGATCTGCGGCGTGACGCGCCCCATTGTTGTTCAGGGACCGCTCGTGCCCGACCCCGCCGACTTGGGCTTCCCGGTCGATCACCTTGCGGGCGAGAACGGTCAAGTTCAATTGACCGCCATTGCAAGGCTTTTTGTGACAAAAGGACTCGTCTACCTGTTGGACGCCTTCAAGGAGATCAGAGCAAACCACCCCGGCGCATCCCTGAAGATTTACGGAGAAGGTCCGCTTCGAGAAGAGTTGGCGGCTCATGCCCGCAACCTGGGGCTCGATAGCGCTGGGATATTCGCCGGCGCGTTTACCTCGCGCAATGAACTATCGCGCATCATGAAGCACACCGGGATCTTCGTGATGCCGTCCATTTTGGAAGGGCAACCCGTCTCTCTCGTGGAGGCGATGGCGTACGGGCGACCCATCGTGACAACAAACGTGGGCGGGATACCGGAAATCATTCAAGACGGCGAAAATGGGTTGCTGTGCGCTCCCGCCGATTCGACCTGTTTAATGAAACAAATTAATCGGTTGATCGAGAATCCCGCTCTGCGATCGCAATTCGCTGGAGCGTCGCGGCGCTCCTATGAACAGGGTCCGTTTCGCCCGCTTTCTGTGTGCCAGAACTTTCTCAATGTGTACAATTCGGTGTTGAATCGCAATTGACGTCTGTGTGTGAAACTTCAAACTTCAAACCCTATCTATGGTGACACAATGATTGCAAAACTAAAAGCCATCCCTCATCTCCTGCTATTCAAACGCTCGGCAAATCGCAATGCGATCGAGAAAGACATGCTGAGGTGGTTTCAGGTATATAAACCTCGCCTAAAGAAACAATCCCCTGCCGATATGCTCGTCTGGCTGTTGAACTCCTTCCCGGAATTTCGCAATCTGTTCTACGCGCGGATCGGACGTTTTACCGGACTTCGCGGCCGGGCGCTATTCGCGCTTGCCAGAATATTGTATCCCTATCCCAAAGTGGCGCTCAGGTTTGCGGAACCGATCAATATCGGACCCGGCTTTTTTGCCCGGGCCGGTTTTGGAACTGTCATCGCCGCGCAAAAGATCGGCGAGAATTGCTGGGTGAACCCGGGTGTGGCGATCGGGTTCAGGGATGATAAAAGCGCTCCCCCGATCATTGGCGATAACGTATATATTGGCGCCGGAGCCAAAATCCTCGGTCCGGTGACCGTGGGAGACAATGCTGTTATCGGCGCCAACGCGGTGGTCACCCGCGATGTCCCGCCGAATTGCACGGTGGCAGGCATGCCCGCGCGGATCATCCGGCGCGACGGCGTCCGCGTCAAAGAATCACATGCGGCGTCTTGATCGTTGCGCCCCCCGACCAAACCTGGAATTGTGAACACGTATCCATCATGCTGGAAAAACTACGCTCATTCTACCGGACGTTGAAACTGTATCCCGCCCTGACGCTGGTGAAACGCTCTCCCGCCAGAAAGGTGATCGAAGCGGATATCGACCGTTGGTTGTTGATGATTTATCAACAGAAATCCAGCGATACCCTGGCGCGCAAACTTCGCGCGCTCATGTATGGCAAAGATATCGAGGAGTTTCGCGCCTTGCTGTATTATCGGCTGGGCGAACCTTCCCGTCTGTGGGATCGTATCCTGCTGTGCTTCGCAACATGGTTCCTGCCTCCCCTTGAAACATTGTTGATTACCCCATCGTCATCAGTCGGCGCTGGTTTGATCATCATGCACGGACACGGCACGTATATCGACGCGCAAGCGATAGGCAGAAATTGCCTGATCTTTCAAGAAGTGGCGATCGGGGCGAAGCATGAAGAAGGGGAGCGCCCAACCATTGGCAACTACGTGCACGTCAGTTCCGGGGCAAAAGTCCTGGGCGGAATCACCATCGGCGATCACTGTGTCATCGCCGCCAATGCGGTCGTCGTCAAAGATATGCCGCCGAATAGTTTGGCGGTTGGCGTGCCTGCGCGCACCCTGCGCAACGCGGGAAGCAAAGCCGAATACATTGCCCGCGGCGAAGTATCGGAATAAAGCGCGAAGCCTCGAACATTTTCAAATCCCTCAACGAAATTATTGATCATGCCTTCCGGGTCGAACAGAAAACTCAAAATTGCCATTGGCGTGCCGGAATGGGCGCCGTTTCAAGACGCGATGAAAGATAAACCCGCGGATGCCACCTACATCATCCAGCGGAATTTGTCTCATGGCTTGATCAGCCGCGGACATTCGCTCACCTTTGCCGCCCCGCTGACTGTGGACGAATTCGCGGTCACTTCGGACGTGGAGGCTGTTTCGCCCGCCCGCCGCTCGTGGACGGCTTCTCCTCTGTTTTCGCTGGCAAGCAAACTCGTCTGGCGAATCCAAAAGCTGATTGGCGTCCCGTACCTGAATTACTTTTCGAACTATCGGTATTTCGACGCGGCAGCGCTCGGGTTGAACTCTGCGGATGTGATCTACGAACGAAACGGCATGTACAACTCGGGACTGGCGATGGCGGCAAAACGCCTGCGGCTTCCCTATGTGATCTTTTTTGAAGCCGACCAGATCATGGAATTGGATATCATGAACAAACCGATCACCGGTCTACTGCGCCGGCGAGCGGATGGGATTCTTCGCTACAACCTGTCTGCGGCAGATTGCATCATCTGTGTGACGAATGCCGGTCAGCGGCATCTGATGAAACATTGGAATGTTCCCGCGGAAAAAATTGTTGTTTTTCCAAATGCGGTGCATATCGACCGCTTCAAACCGGATCGACAGGCGCGGGAAGATATTCGCTCGAAACTCGGTTTGCAAAACGACCCCGTAATCTTGTTCGTGGGAAATTTTTTTCACTGGCACGACGTTCCCACCCTGTTGACGGCATTTGTCGAAGTCTTGAAATCTCAGCCCACGGCGCGGCTTGTTTTAGTGGGGGATGGCGAGCGTCGCGCCGCCATGAGCGCGCTTGCCGCCGAACTTGGCTTGGCACGTTCGGTTATTTTTACGGGCATCGTATCTCACTCCGATGTGCCGCGTTACATGGCGGCGGCAGACATTGCCGTTGTGCCATACCCTCCGATGGATCGGGAGATGTGGCTTTCGCCGTTGAAACTTTTTGAATATATGTCCGCGGGATTGGCGGTGGTCGCTTCATCCATCGGTCAGATCGTGGATGTGGTGGAGGATGGCGCGAACGGGAGCCTCGTCCCGCCGGGAGATGTGACCGCGATGACCGCCGCGCTATGCCGCTTGATTGCCGATTCCGATTTCCGTTTGAGTTTGGGAGCCAACGCGCGCGCCACAGCCGAAAAAAACTTCTCATGGGAAAGCTACCTCGCCCGCCTCGAACGCGTCTTCCAAGCCGTGATCGACCGTCAACCCGTCAAAGACATCTAAGGCACTGTTTCTTAAGTACACGGATTTGACGGATGACACGGTCAAACACGGATTTTTAAATGGTTTTCTCCGTGAAATCCGTGTGATCCGTGTCCAAAAAAGACTTAAGAAACACTCTTTAACGCCTCATTCCTAACGTTCACCTGCTTCCATGCCTGAAACCCTTCCCCTCGTCAGCATCATCATCCCTAATTACAACCATGCCCAGTACATCGAAGACGCGATCCACAGCGTTTTGAGGCAAACCTATCGTAACGTCGAAATTATCGTCGTGGACGACGGCTCGCGCGATAACAGCCGCGAAGTGATTGCCGCGTTCGGCGATACAGTCCGCGCGATCTTTCAACAGAACCAGGGGCTTTCCGCCGCGCGCAATACCGGGCTCACCGCCTCGCGCGGGAAATTCATCGGCGTGCTCGATGCGGACGATATGTACGAACCCGACTTTGTCGAAACCCTCGTTACCGCGTTGCGGGGTCAGCCGGAGGCTGACGGCATCTATTGCGGGTATCGGTTTGTGGACCATTTGAACCAACCGTTGCCGCAGATCGAGGCGCGCGAGATCGCGCCTGAAAAATTATACTGGGCGCTGGTGGATGGCAACTTCCTGGTGCCTGAATCGATGTTTGTGCGCAAACATTGTTACGACGCCGTTGGTTTTTTCGACACCTCCTTGCGCGCCCTCGAAGACCTGGATATGTGGCTGAGGATCACCAGCCGCTTCAAGGTGATTCATACAACGAAGATATTAACCCGTCACCGCATTTTGCCGGGCAGTATGTCCACCGACCCAACGCGGCAGTTCGAGAACCGCTTGCAAGTGGTGAAAAAGAATTTCGGAGCCGAACCAGCCCCCACTGGCGAATGGAACGAGGATCAGCGTCGCGCGTTCAGCCGCGCTTACCTCGTATCCGCTGTGGAATATCTTCAGGCAAAGAACGAAATCCGCGCGTTTGAGTGTCTGCGTTCGATGGCGATCGCGCGACCCGCATTGCTGGCGCGTGTGGAAACCTTCTACGAGTTGGCATGCGGTGATCAGCCCAAGGGCTATCGCGGCGAGTTCGCGTCGATCAACCTCGAGCAGAATACGCGCGTCACCCTGCGGTTGTTGGAGAAATTGTTTGCCGATCATGAATTGCGTCTGACAGAATTCAAGCGACCCGCCTACGCCAACGCGGAATATGCTTTTGGTTTGCTGGCTTACGGACAGGGCAACACTCGCGCGGCGCGGCGGCATTTCCTTGGCGCGTTGTCTTTCCAACCTTCGCTGATTCTGAATCGATCTTTTGTTGGCTCCTTGTTGCGTTCTTTCCTCGGCGCAACGTTGATCCAACCCCTGCGGCGCGCGATGGGGAGATCGAAGTAATGCGCATCTTGTTTGTCTCCAGTCAATACCCGCCGCACGAACTGGGCGGATACGAACAGCTCTGCCATGAAGTGACGCGCGAACTGCTCGCGCGCGGGCACGCCGTGAGCGTTCTCACCAGCCGCTATGGGGTGAGATCGGCGCAGGAAGCCCGCTCTGGGAATGTGACCCGCACGCTACACTTGATGACGGATATCCATTATTACAAACCGCTCGATTTTTTCTTCAAACTTCCCCGGCAAGAAAAAGAAAACCTGGCTGAATTAAAAATTGCCATGGAGGTGTTCAAGCCCGATGTGGTCATGTTCTGGGGGATGTTTGCCATGTCGCACAACCTGCCGTATTGGGCTGAACAATGGATGCCGGGTCGCGTGACGTATTACATGGCGTCGTATTGGCCCACCGATGAAGATTTGCATCTTGCCTACTGGAAGTCCCCGGCGAATCGACGGATCACCGAAGCATTCAAACGGGTTCTCCGGTCGTTTGCGCTTGCGCGACTCAAACGACAAGGGTATCCGCCGCGCCTCAAGTTCGATCATGTCATTTGTTGCAGTGAATATGTGCGCGATACGCTGGTGAACGCCGGTAAATTTCCGCCGCGCGCCTCGGTCGTCTATGCGGGAGCCGATCCCGCGCCGTTTCAACGTCTCGAGCAAAAAAAGAAATCCACAAAGACGGGTCGCGCGACCCGTTTACTTTATTTCGGCAGGCTGGTGCCTGATAAGGGCGTGCACACGGCAATCGAAGCGTTGGGCTTGCTGGCTCACAAAGGCTTCGCCGATCAAGTTGAATTGACCGTTCTAGGCGACGGGCATCCCGAATACAAAAAGTACCTGCAACAGCGGGTGACCGAGTTGGGAATCGAAAACATCGTTCACTTCTCCGGCAAAGTTGCCCGTGAAGACATCCCCGCCATGTTAAAGGACTTCGACGTTTTCCTGTTCACCTCCACGTGGCCCGAACCGTTTGGGCGCACGATCGTCGAAGCCATGATGGCTGGGTTGGTGGTCATCGGCTCTAATGTGGGAGGGAGCCGCGAGATCTTCCGTCATTACGACAAGAAGATGTTATTCGAGCCGGAAGACGCGCAAGGACTTTCCGACCGCATCGCCCGCCTCCTTTCGGACCCCGAACTGAGTCGCCGATTGGTAAACGTTGGCCGCAAACTTGCCTCAGAGCGATTCACCATCCAACAGATGACAAACGGCATCGAAGCGTTTCTGAAACAAGTCGGCCCTGCGGGAAGCCCCTGATGAGACTCTTGTTTCTCACCAACTTTTACCCGCCTGCCAGCCGCGGCGGATACGAGCAATGGTGCCAGGAAGTGGGCGATGGCTTGCGAGCGCGCGGACATGAGGTAACGATCCTGACCAGCGCCCACGAACGGGATCACCTGAAATCTCCCGACCCGCGCTGGGTGCGGCGCGAACTCCGCCTCGAAATGGAACTTGCCTCGCTGAAAAATGCGGCGTGGTTCTTTACGCGGCGAAAAAAGCGGGAGCGGGAAAATCTAGATTTGCTTCGTGAAACCGTGAAAGACTGGAACCCGGATGCCATCCTGATTTGGGGGATGTGGAATTTTCCCCGGTCACTGCCCGCCCTTGCCGAGTCTCTGATGCCCGAGCGAACGGTTTACTACCTGGGCGATTACTGGCCCACGCTTCCCAGCCAATACGAAAATTATTGGAACGCATCCCCGCGCTCATGGATGACGGGCTTGCCAAAATTATTGTTGAAGCCGATCGCCCGGAGCATTGTAGCGCGGGAGGAAAAGCCGCGCCTTAACCTGCGCCGCATCCTCTTCCCGTCCGATTTCATGCGTAAAGAATTTGCGCAACAGGGAATTGTCTCGACGGAGGGGCGCGTGGTCTTCGGGGCTGTCGATACCACTCCCTATCTGGAAGGCGGGCAAACGCCAAAGACGAACAAAATTATTTCCCTGTTATATATTGGACGGCTTACGCACGAGAAAGGCGTTCACACCGCCATTGAGGCTGTGACGCATCTCGTTGGCAAAAATAGAATCTCCAACGTGAAGTTGACCATTGTAGGCGACGGCGAACCGGACTATGTCGATTCGCTTCACAAGATGGTCGAACGCGCCTCCCTCGCTTCGTTCGTGACGTTTCTGCCTGCCCAGCCCAAGGAAACGTTACCGGCGCTTTACCGGCAAGCCGATATATTTTTGTTCACATCCATCTGGCAGGAACCGTTCGGGAGGGTGATCGTGGAAGCGATGGCGTCTGGGCTGGCTGTTGTTGGGACTGCGGTGGGCGGCGCGGCGGAGATGCTCGTCCACGACGAAAACTCACTCGTGTTCGAGGCTGGTGATTCAACTGGTTTGGCTCAAGCATTGCGACGGTTGATCGAATCGCCGGCGCTGAGGGAAAAACTGGGAAGCGCCGGGCGCGAAACCGCGCGAACCAAATTCGACCTGCGCCGCATGACCGACGAGATCGAACGTTACCTCGGATCATTGATCCACTGATGAAAATCCTTTTTCTCTCTCGTTGGTTTCCATACCCGGTGAACAACGGCTCCAAAGTGCGCATCTACAACCTTTTGCGCGGGTTGAGCCGTCATCACGATGTGACTCTGCTGAGTTTTGTAGACCAGACCGGGGGGCGTCCTGACGCGCCCGAAATCCGAAGCCTGTGTTCGGACATTGTCGTTGTCCCGTGGAAGGAGTTCGAGCCCGGCGCATGGCAGGCGCGCCTCGGGTTTTTGTCTATGAAACCGCGCTCGGTGATCGACACATTCTCGGCGGAGATGGCGCGCGCGATCACGACAGCCATCTCTGGGCAGAAGGTCGATCTCGTGATCGCGTCTCAACTGCAGATGGCGGCGTACTATCCATACTTTCAAGGGATTCCAGCGTTGTTCGAGGAACTCGAGATCGGCTTGTTCCATGACCGCGCATTTTCCCCGGACGGCAAAATTCGCCCCCGCCATGCCCTGACCTGGCTCAAATATCGTTTTTATCTTTCTCGGCTTTTCAATGGGTTTCGATCTTTCACGGTTGTTTCTGAAACCGAGCGCGGTTTGGTGGCGAGAAATTTCCCCCGACAAGAAGATCAGATCGAAGTCATTCCCAATTGTATCGATGTCGACGACTATGCAAATCGAGAGATAAAAAAGCAAGCCAATACCATCGTCTTTGCGGGTCCGTTCAAATACCGCGTAAATTATGAAGCCATGCTTTGGTTTGTCGGCGAGGTTTTTCCTTTGGTGTTGCAACAGATCCCCGATGCGAAACTGACGATCACCGGCGATCATGAAAACCTGCCTCTTCCGTCCAACCAAAATATTGTCCTCGCGGGGTATGTCGAGGACATCAAATCCTTAATCGCCTCGTCCATGGTCGCTATTGCGCCGCTCCAGAGTGGGGGAGGCACGCGGTTGAAAATTCTGGAGGCGATGGCGATCGGGACACCGGTGGTGGCAACCTCCAAAGGCGCGGAGGGGTTGGACGCCCAAAACGGGGCGCACCTTTTGGTTACAGATGAGCCGAAAATGTTTGCATCCTATGTTATAAATTTGCTTCAAGACCGGGCGCTTCACGAAAAGATTTCCATCAATGCAACCGCGCTGGTTGCCGACAAATTTAATTGGTCGAAGGTAATGCTCAAGTTTTTTGAGTTGATTCAAGAGATTGCCAACGGGTAATCCCTTTTGATTTTTTTATTTTTATTTTCCGCTCTGCCATGAACATCTGGCGCATGGAAGCGGACCACAGTTGAGGAGCTATGATGAAGATCGGTTTTCGTTCGATTCTTTCCCCGTTATTTATTCTTGCCATGGTCCTGTCGCAGTTTGCGATCTTGTCATCCGCCGGCGCGGCATGCGCGGGTGTGGTGTATGTAGATGCCAACTCTACCGCCCCAAGCCCGGACGGGTGCAGTTGGGCTACCGCCTACGCAAGCCTGCAAGACGCTTTGGCGGCTTCGTCGTATGGCGACCAGGTCTGGGTGGCGGGTGGGGTTTACTATCCCGATGAAGGCGCCAGTCAGTCCAACAATGACCGCAATAGTTCCTTCGCGTTGAAAAATGGCGTTTCGGTGTATGGCGGTTTTACTGTAGGCAATAGCCTTTTAAGCCAGCGGAATTCCAACCCGGCTACGAACGGCACAGTGTTGAGCGGCGATATCGATCAAACCGCAGGCAACGCCGGGAATGCCTACTCGGTGGTCACCGCAAACGGGGCGCTTACTGACGCATACGTGTTGGATGGGTTTACCATCACCGGCGGCAACCAGAATTCGGGGAGCGGCGTCGGCGGCGGCATGTACATCCAGAATACCAGCCCCACGCTTCGCAACCTGCTCATCACAGCGAACAATGCCAACGGGCGCGGCGGCGGAGTCTTCATTATTTCCACATCGGGTGTGGAAGCCAACTATAGCCGCGCCTCGTTCACGGATATCACAGTCAGCAATAACACGGCGGGCATCGGCGGCGGCGTGTATGTGCAAAATGGAAGTGTGTCCATCACGAGGGTGAACTTTATCGATAACGTCGCCACATTTGCCGCTGGCGGCGGCTTGAATCTTCAGACGCTGGGCGGTCCCGGCGTGGATGAACCCAACCTCCCAACATTGGTGGATGTGGTCTTCACGAACAATTCAGCCGTGGGCGGCGGAGGGCTGTTCAATAACAATAGCCAGACCACGCTTGATCGCGTGACGTTCAACGGCAATACCGCCACCCGGCGTGGCGGGGGAATTTTGAATGAATATGCCAATCCGATCTTCACGAATGTGACCTTTAGCGGGAATATCTCGTTTGAAAGTTCGGGCGTCGCGCCATGGGGCGGCGGCGGCATCCTGAATATCGATGGCAACCCAATTTTCAATAACGTCACCTTTACCGGCAATAACAGCGTCAACGCCTCCGGCACGGCGGGAGGCGACGCGATGCTCAACTTGACGGGAAGCGCTCCTCAGATTTCCAATAGCGTATTGTGGGCAGACGGCGGCACGAACGATGAGATCAAGAATGATGAAACCAGCTCATCTACTGTGACAGACAGCGTCGTGCAGGGTGGTTGCCCAGCCGGCGCGACTTGCACAAATCTAATCACGACCGATCCGCTCTTGAGCGCGTTGGAAAATAATGGCGGATTTACAAACACCCACGCCTTGATCGCGGGGAGTTCTGCCTTGGATTCTGCCGGCGTAAACAGCGTGTGCGCGAGCGATGATCAACGCGGCGTCGCCCGGCCGCAAGGCGCCGGGTGCGATATGGGCGCCTTCGAATACGGAACGCCTCCTACCCCGGGTCCATCTGCCACGCCCACCGCAACCTCTGTCAACACTCCGACCTTCACTCCCCAGCCGACATTCACCTCCACGTTCACCTCCACGCCCGCTCACACTGCAACGAACACGCCCACCATCACCGCGACAAGCACGCCATCGCCCTTCTTTAATGTCGGCGAAACAACAGTCCTTGGTATATCCTATTCGGGCGCTGGCAACCAACTCGTGGCACAGCAAGTCACTCTGTCGCAAACCGCAACCATTCAAAGCCTGAGCTATTATGTGTCTACAGCAGGCGGACAGTTACGGCTGGGCATCTATAACAATTCCGGTAGCGCGCCGGGCACGTTGATGGCGCAAACCGCCGCTTTCACTCCGGTAACCGGGTGGAATACACAGGCGGTCATCACGCCCACTTCGCTTCCCGCCGGAACCTATTGGCTGGCATTCCTGCCTCAAAGTAACACCCTGGCAGGTCGCATGACGTACGCAGGGGCTGGACGTTATTACGGCTACACCTTTGGGTCATTACCGGCAACATACTCGGCTTCCTCCGCTTCGGGCGCATTCCGCTTCTCGTTCTACGCCACCTTTGCGCTCGGCGCCGCGCCAACCAGCACACCCACAACTGTGCCGACAATAACGAATACCCCAACGCATACCTCGACACCCACCCGAACGTTCACGCCCACGATCACCAACACGCCAACATACACGCCCACGGCAACACTCACTCCCTTGTTTACTGCCACGCCAACCCATACAGCGACAAAAACCTCAACTCCTACGGCCACAAGTACCCCGACATCTACTGCAACATTTACCAATACTCCAACCGCAACCCCCACATCAATATTCACAGCAACCTCGACGAATACTCCCACGAGAACCCCAACCTCGACAAATTCGCCCACAGCCACATCGACATCTCCGGGCGGGACGCCCATCACCATCGGCGAAACGAGCGTTCTGACAACTCCGTATTCCGGCATGGGAAATCTCTTGATCGCCCAGCAGGTAACGTTGTCACAGAGCGCGACGATACAGAGCCTGAGTTACTATGTGTCCACGGCGGGAGGTCAATTACGATTGGGGATTTATGCGAATAACGGAAACGCCCCCGGCGCCCGCCTTGCGGAAACTGCCGCATTCACGCCGGTCGCCGGGTGGAATACCCAACCTGTGGTAACGCAAACCACAATGCCCGCTGGCACGTATTGGCTGGTATTCCTGCCGCAAAACAATACTCTCACGGGGAGGGTCGCATTATCAGGTTCAGGCCGATACTATTCTTACACCTTCAGCGCGCTCCCCGCTACGTATTCCGCGTTGTCAACATCGGATGGCTTCCATTTCTCCATGTATGCCACCTTGTTGGTTCCCTGAACGCCAATATGAAGCGCAAGATCAAGGATTGGCGTATCAACGAAATGTCCTGAGTCGAACGTAACCCCATTATGTGGATCTCCGTCCTGTGGACGGATCCATCCACCGGCTATCATACCCAGCCGCGGCTGAACGGATTGATTTGCGCATGTCCTTCCTGCTGTGGCTGGGTATTGAGTTAAAATAGCATCCTCGGCGCGACTCATGGACATCAATTTCAACCTGAAATTCCTCACCATCGACCGGCAGGTTACGATTTCCCGGCAAACGTTTCAATACAGCGTTGGCTTATTGACCATTCTGATCACTGTTGCCGCTTCATTTTGGGGAACTGTGAACGTGTTGGTTATCGCTCTGGCGGCGATTGGGGGACTGATAGCGCTGGGACTGTTATATCGTTACCCGTTATTGGCGTACATCTTTTTAATGCCTGCGGGAATGTTTGTCCCGTTTTCAGGACCCGGCGGCTTTAATGCCTCGGTCTTGTTGGTCGTTCTCATGTCGGTCCTTTGGATTGGAAACATGTTCGTCGTTCAACGGCGGTTCGAATTCGCGCGGTCTTCGGCTGTGCGCCCCGCCGTCTTTTTTATGGTCGTTTGCGTGGTCGCATTCGGCATGGGGCAGGTCTCGTGGTTTTCCCTTGCGCAACAGGCGCCGTTCGATACGCAGTTGGGCGGCTTTGCCATCTACTTCTTCTCGCTTGTCATGATGGTGATGACCGGGAACATCATCAAAGATATCCGCTGGCTGAAGGCGATCATCATCGCGTTCGTTGCGTTGAGCATGATATACGTTCTTGGCAGGGTGGTCGAATGGGCGGGCATCGATTCGATTTTTGAAAACGGATTTATCGCCAACAGCATGCTCTGGACGTGGCTGGTGATCCTGCCGCTTGCCCAGGCAATGTTCAACCAGGATCTTAAAAAGAATATCCGCATCTTCCTTTATATCATCGTCGCGTTGACGCTGTTCGTTGCAGTCATCCAAACAAGGGATTGGAAATCGGGCTGGGTGCCAGCCATGGTGGGTGTCGGCGTTTTGGTGGCGTTGAAATTCCCGAAACTCGCTTTTGCCTCCATCCCGTTTGCATTGATCGGTGTGGCGTATCTGGCGCAGGATCTAATATCCACCGACCAATATAGCTGGGGGACGCGCGTAGATGCCTGGGTTGTCGTCTTGGATATCAGCCGCGCCAACCCGCTATTGGGGCTTGGTTTCGCCAACTACAACTGGTACGCCCCTTTGTTTTCCCTGCGTGGATACCACATCCGCTTCAACTCCCACAGTCAATTTGTGGATATTATCGCCCAGACCGGACTGGCTGGCTTGGTCTGCTTTATCTGGATATTGTATGAAGTGGGAGTTCTCGGCTGGAGGTTGTCGCGGGAGTTGAAAGATGGTTTTGCGCGGGCTTACGCTTATGGCGTGCTGGCGGGCGTGGCGGCCTGTGTGATGGCGGCATATCTGGTGGATTGGCTGTTGCCGTTCGCCTACAATATCGGCTTGGATGGGTTCCGCGCCAGCATCTTGCCGTGGATCTTCTTTGGGGGGTTGGTTGCCATCGAACAAATGCGCAAGGAAAATAAACTTACCTAATACGGGAGGCTTGCATGGAAGATTTGATTGGATTGATCCCCGCCGCGGGGAAGGGAGTTCGGCTGGGTTTACCGTACCCAAAGGAGTTATACCCGGTCATCCGCAATAATCACTATAAGCCGATCTCGCAATTTGTGGTGGATAACCTCGTCAACGCCGGTCTCAAACACATTGTGTTTGTCGTAAACGAGACCAAGCATCAATTGATGGGATACTTCGGGAGCGGGATGCGCTTCGGATGCGATATCAGTTATGTGGTTCAGGAAGTGGTCGAGGGCAAGACCAAATCCACCTCGCCGGGGCTGGCGCACGCGTTGGATTCGGCGTACCACCTCATCAGAGGCAAAACCGTTTTCTTCGGCATGGCAGATACGCTCATGAAACCGAACGATATTTTCAAGCGAGTCTATGAAGCCGCCTCGCCGGAGGATGACGTGTTATTCGGCATGTTCACCACCGACCGCCCTGAAAAATTCGGCATGGTTCGCCATGGCGAGGATGGACGAGTCGCTGAGATCGTGGACAAGCCAAAACAGACCGATCTCACAGAGATGTGGGGATGCGTCATCTGGCGCCCGAAGTTCACCGAGTATCTGCATACATGTGTGTTCGAGGAAGGCATCTCGGATTTTGCAAAGATCATGAACGACGCCATATCTCTTGGAATGAAGTTCAAAGGCGTCCATCTCGAAGATGGGACGTACATCGACCTCGGGACGTACGATGAGATCGCCGAGATGGACAAGAAATACCGAGGGGAGGAATAAATGCCGGGTATGGAAAGCAAGCCACAGGTCGGGGAGGGAAGCGGCGAACAGGTCGTGGATATGTCCATTGTGTTGGTGTGCTGGAATAACAAGGCGTACCTCGATCCGTGTTTGAAATCGCTCTACGAAGGCGGGCTGAAGAGTTCGTTCGATGTGGTGGTGGTGGATAACGGCTCAACAGACGGAAGTCAGCAGATGCTGGCGGAAAAGTACCCGCAAGTGAAGGTGATCCAGAATGCGGGGAACGTCGGGTTGGGCAAAGCAAGCAACCAGGGGATCGAAGAGACGAACGGTCGTCATGTATTATTGCTCAACAACGATACGCTTGTGAACGCTCCCGCGCTCGATGTGCTGGTGGAGTATCTGGATGCCCACCCCAGGGCTGGCGCAACAGCGGGAAGGTTGTTGAACCCGGACGGTTCGTTCCAATCGGGGTTTGCGCCGTTTTCGACCCTGCTTGAAGAATTCCTGATCGTCACGCGCATCGGCGAGTTGTTGTGGACCGGGTATCCTTCGCATGGCGATGCGCAGGAGATCAAAGAGACCGGCTGGATGAGTTCGGCGTGTTTGTTGGTGCGGCGAGCGGCGCTGGATCAGATCGGACTGCTCGATGAAGGTTATTTCATTTATGGCGATGAAGCGGATCTGCAATACCGTTTGAACAAGGCGGGCTGGAAGGTTGTGTTCCTGCCGAATTCCTCCATCGTTCACTTCGGCGGCAGGAGCATGGATCGTTGGAAGCGGCGCAAGATGGTCTATCGCGGCAAGATGATGTTCTACAAGAAGAATTATGGTTTTGTCAGCGCTTTCTTCTTGCGCGTGTTGTTCTTCTTGATGAGCCTGGTGAAGCTGCTCGTGTGGGTGGTGGGCTTGGTCATCCCGTCGAAGAACGACCAGGCGAAGAAGGAATTACGCTCGAACATCGATGTGATGGCGTTGTGTCTTAATTTGAAGTGAGCAGTACCATTTTTTGAATTCAAGCCACAGGGATCGCAGAGCGCGCTGAGTGTGTAGGCTCAGAATCTCTGCGGACTCTGTGGCAAAATTTTAATCACACCTTATGAACATACTTTTCCTAACCCAAATTGTTCCGTTCCCCCCAGACGCGGGTCCCAAAGTGAAGACCTGGCACGTGTTGCGATTTTTAGCGGGGCAGGGTCATTCTGTAACTTTGGTTTCCTTCGTTCGTCCAGAAGAAGAGCCGCACCTGCCCGCGCTGGCTGAAGTTTGCGAGGCGGTCCACGCGGTGCCGATTCGACGGTCGCGCGCGGCAGACATCGGGTACATGATCCGCAGTTATCTCACCGGACGCCCGTTTCTCGTTGAACGCGACGATCTGCCAGCCATGCAGGAGAAAGTGACCAATCTGGCGCGACAGGGCGAATTCGATTTCATCCACGCCGACCAGTTGACGATGGTACAGTTCGGACTTCGCGCCGCGCAAACCGCGCCGAAGAAAAAACCGAAAGTGATTTTCGACGCTCACAATGCTGTTTGGTCCATCGTCGAGCGGATGCGCGAAAATGCGCGCTGGTTCTTGAAACCCCTCCTGGCAGTCGAAGCGCAGCGCGTCAAACGGTATGAAGGCGAATTCCTCAAAACG
Source organism: Candidatus Defluviilinea gracilis (assembly GCA_016716235.1). NCBI lineage: Bacteria > Bacillati > Chloroflexota > Anaerolineae > Anaerolineales > Candidatus Villigracilaceae > Candidatus Defluviilinea > Candidatus Defluviilinea gracilis. Next base: position 313,575 of record JADJWS010000001.1, on the reverse strand, counting down.
GTCGACCATGTGCTGGCGGTGACCGATGTCGACCGGGCTGGGCTCGAAGAAGCGTTGCGCTTCTCAAAAGTAAAACCCGGTGACAAACTTGCGCCGATCTCCACCATCCCGATCGCGGTGGATACGCAACAGTTGACGCCGGTCAAGCGCAAGCCTGCCTCGAACAATATCGTCACCCTGGGCACCCTGCATTACCCGCCCAATGCGGATGGCATCCGTTGGTTCTTCAACGAAGTGTTCCCGCTGGTTCAGAAACGAGTGCCAGAGGCAACGCTGACCATCATCGGCAAAAACCCGCCGCAAGATTTTCTCGAATTTCAGGCTCGCAATTCGGGGAGCGTGAACGTAACCGGCTATGTTCCCGAACTGGCTCCGTATCTGGCGGAGAGCGCATTGATGGTTGTCCCCGTTCGCGCGGGAGGCGGGATGCGCGTGAGAATCCTCGAAGCGTTTGCCTACGCCATGCCGGTGGTCACCACCACGATCGGGTTGGAAGGCATTCAAGCCGAGTTGGAAAGCGACGTGATCGTCGCCGACAAAGCGGACGATTTTGCGAACCGGGTCATCCAACTGTTGGAAGATCCGTCCTTACAGGAAAAACTATCCGTTCACGGACGGAAACTTGCGGAAACGAAATATGACTGGCAAGCGGCGCTCTCTGCCATGAAAAAGATTTACGAAGAATGACACCAACAGCAACCAAAAACATTCTGCAAAAGATTGCCGCGCAACCCTTGCCGTTCATCCTCACGGTGGCGGTCCTCTTGCGCGTGGCGATCGCGCTTGCCATGGGCGATACCGTCGTGGCTCTGCCCGGCATCTTCGACCAGGTCTCCTATCACAACCTTGCCTTGCGCGTTGTCGGCGGACACGGGTTTTCCTTCGGCGAATTGTGGTGGCCCATCACGCCCGCCGACGCGCCCACCGCGCATTGGAGTTTCCTCTACACACTCTACCTCTCGTTGGTCTATATCCTATTCGGTCCGCACCCGCTCGCCGCGCGCATCGCGCAAGCGGTCATCGTCGGCGTATTGCACCCGTACATCACCTTTCACATCGGTGAAAAACTATTTTCCAAAACCGTCGGCTTGGTTGCGGCGGGCATCACTGCCGTGTATGTCTATTTTTTCTACTACGGCGCGGCGCTCATGACCGAGCCGTTCTACATCACCGCCATTTTGTTCAGCCTGTATTTTGGAATTCGATTATCTGAAAACCTCGATCGAAAACTGGATACCAACCTCGGCGTCTCGTTGGGAATCTCGCTGGGCATCACCGTTCTACTGCGGCAGGTCTTTCTGCTTTTCATCCCCTTCCTGTTTCTTTGGATATGGATCGTCCGTATCCGCCGCCGGGTCGAGTTGCCTCTGCTCCCCAGCCTCGTCTCCATCCTGCTGACCATCGCCTTCATCCTGCCAGCCTCGTTGTACAATTACTCGCGCTTCGATAGGTTTGTCCTGCTCAACACGAATTCCGGGTACGCCTTCTTCTGGGGCAACCACCCCATCCATGGGACAAAATTCATCCCCATCCTGCCGACCGAAACCTATCAAGAAATGATCCCCGAGGAAGTCCGTTCTCTCGACGAAGCCGCGCTCGACCAGGAACTCCTCAAACGCGGCATCCAATTCGTCACCGACGACCCCGGACGATACCTGTTGCTGTCGTTGAGTCGCATTCCGCCATATTTCATGTTCTGGTATTCAGCCGATTCGTCCACGCTGAGCAACATTTCCCGCATCGGAAGTTTCGGGCTGTTCCTGCCGTTCATGCTATACGGTTTATGGTTGAGCGTCAAAGCCAATACCGGCGCGCAAGGGAATCGTTTCCTCAACCTGCTCTTCTCGCCGCAAGGACTGCTCATGCTCTTTGCCGTCGTCTACTCCGGCGTGCACATCCTCACGTGGACGTTGATCCGCTACCGCTTGCCGGTCGACGCCGTCTTGATCCCCTTTGCCGGGCTGGCGCTGGCAGAACTTGCCCAACGCATCTTGAAAACCCGGCCTCACCTACTCCGACAATTTCAGAGGACGCCATGAACATCATATCCGTCGTTGGGGCGCGCCCCGAGTTCATTCAAGCAACGCCTGTGAGCCGCGCGCTTCGCAAACACCACCGTGAAATCCTTGTCCACACCGGTCAACACTACGACTATAAAATGTCGCAGACCTTTTTCGACGAACTCGGTATCCCCGCGCCCGACCACAACCTCGAAGTGGGCTCCGGCTCGCACGCGGGGCAAACAGCCGAAATCCTGGTGAGATTCGAAGAGATCGTCCTCCACGAAAAGCCGGATGTGGTCATCGTCCGCGGCGACACGAACTCCACCCTGGCGGGCGCGCTCGTGGCGAGCAAACTACACATCCCGACTGTTCACATCGAAGCGGGCGAGCGCAGTTTCGACCGCCGCATGCCCGAAGAGATCAACCGTCTCGTTGCCGATCAATTATCCTCCGCGTATTTTTGCGTAAGCCAGACCGCCGTGCGGCAACTCGCCAACGAAGGCATCGCCAAGAACGTCTTTTGGGTGGGAGATGTGATGCTGGATGCGAACCTCGCCAACCGTCCGCTCGCGCGACAAAAATCGACGGTTCTTTCGGACCTCGGGCTGGCTCCCGCTTCGTACAGTTTGGTCACCGTCCATCGCGCCGCCAACACCGACGACCCCGCCCGCCTGACGAATATCGTCCGCGCCTTGAGCCGGGTCGGCGAGACGGTGATCTTCCCCGTCCACCCGCGCACACGCGGCGCGCTCGCAAAACTCGACGAGCAATTTGGCGGCAATGTCCGCTTGATCGAGCCGGTCGGGTATTATGACATGATGGTATTGGAAGAGAACGCGCGCCTGATCGCCACCGACTCCGGCGGCGTGCAACGCGAAGCCTATTTCATGCAAAAGCCGTGCCTCACCCTGCGCGACGAAACCGAATGGACGGAAACCGTCGGCGCCGGTTGGAACAAACTGGTCGGCGTGGATGTGGAGGCGATCGTCCACGAATGGAATTCGTTCGCGCCGCCGTCTGTCCAGCCGCCGATCTTTGGCGATGGCACAGCGGGCGAAAAAATCGCGGAGATCCTTGGGCAGGTCCAATTGTCGGTACATGAAGAACGCGTACTGGCTTAACCAACTGATGTTACGCAGTTGAAGCCAGTCTGGTCTCCGTAACGCGACATTCATGTCGCTTTTGCACAAGAATAACCTGAAAGGCGAGATAAATCTCGCATTACGAGCCCTACTGCGTAACATCACTTAACCAACTTTTACAGAAGATTTGAGACTATGAATCAAACATCACAGCAACACATCGGCATCATCGGCGGCGGCATTATGGGAATCAGCCTCGGCTACTTCCTCTCGCGCCGCGGACTCAAAGTGACCATCTACGAAGCCTCCCCGGTGTTGGGCGGCTTGGCGGGTCCCATTACGCTTGGCGATGGGACTCAGGTGGATCGCTTCTATCACGCCATCTTGTCCAGCGACCGCTTCCTCAGCGACCTGTGCAAAGAACTGGGCATCGACGACCAACTGCGTTACAAAGAGACCAAGACCAGTTTTTATTACAAGGGTAAACTTCACCCAATGAACAACATCATCGAATTCTTGAAGTTCCCGCCCCTCGGTTGGATCGACCGCTTCCGGCTGGGTCTCACCGTGCTTGCCGCGCAATTCGTCAAAGATTGGAAAACGCTCGAATCGGTCAGCGTTCAAAGTTGGTTGCTGAAGTGGAGCGGCGAAACCACTTTCCAAAACATCTGGCGTCCCATGTTGAAAGCCAAATTCGATGGCGGTTTCGATAATGTGCCAGCCACATGGATCTGGTCTCGGCTGGTGCGCATGAAATCGACCCGCGAGGGCGCGAATCAAAAAGAAATGGCAGGGCATCTGATCGGCGGGTACATCACCCTCATCAAAGCCCTGACAGACAAGATCGTGGAGGCGGGCGGGAACGTGCTTCTCAAAACGCCGGTCAAGGAAATTGTGATCGAAAACGGCAAGGCGGTGGGCATTCGCATGACGAACGACGAGGTGGTGAAGTATGACAAGGTGGTTTGCACCATGCAGACCCCCGTCTTTCAGCGCCTGATTCCCACAGCCGATCAGGCGTATCACGAATATCTCGGCAAGTCGGACTATCTTGGCATCATCGCCCCGTTGCTTGTGCTGGACCGCCCCTTAACCGGGAACTGGACGGTGAATATCACCGACGATCGCTACCCGTTCACCGGCGTGATCGAGACGACCGCTTACATCGATCCCAAATATGCCGGCGGCTATCACCTGGTCTATTTGCCAAAATACACCGCGCCCGGCAGTGAATGGCAGAAGAAGAGCGACGACGAGATCAAGCGCATCTGGCTTGAAAACTTAGAAGCGATGTTCCCAAGTTTTGACGCCGCCTCCGTTCGATATTTCTTGATCCATCGGGAGCGTTATGTCGAACCATTACATGGCTTGAATGAAACGGGCTTAATCCCGCCGGTCAAGACGCCGATCGAGAATCTCTTCCTTGCCACCACGTCGCAGATCTACCCCGCGCTGACCAATGGCGAATCCGTTTCCCGTCACGCGCGCGAGGCGTCTGATCTTATCGCAGGAGCGAATCGATGAACTCTAACACGGTCATAATTGTGTCCGGACTGCCGCGCTCGGGCACGTCCATGATGATGAAGATGCTCGAAGCGGGCGGGTTGCCGATCCTCACCGATAACCTGCGCGAAGCAGACGCGAACAACCCGAAAGGGTATTACGAATTCGAGCGCGTCAAAAACATGAAAGACGGCGACCTCGCCTGGATGCCGGAGGCGGTCGGCAAAGTCGTAAAGATCGTCACCGGGCTGATCACCTTCCTGCCGCCTGAATTCAATTACAAGATTGTCTTCATGCGCCGCGATCTCAAGGAAATCCTGTCCTCCCAGAAGAAAATGCTGGGGCGGCTCGGCAAAGGCGACGATAACATCCCCGACGACAAGATGGCAAAGACCTACGAAGAACACCTCAAACAGGTAAAAGGCTGGCTCGTGCGGCAGGCAAATATCGAAACGCTCTACGTCGATTACAACGTGATGGTCAACGACCCGACCGAATCGTTGCAAAAGGTCAGCGCGTTTCTTGGCGGCATGGATGTGCAAACGATGGCATCTGTCGTGGACCAGGAACTCTATCGCGAACGCAAAAAAGCGCTTGCATAAAAAGAAAGGAATACAACAATGAATCCAATTTTCCGATTGACCCGACTGCTCACCCTCATGGGGCTTTCCGACCCGGCGCAAGGGCGCGGCTACTTGGGACCTGAGACCCTCATGCCCATCGCCTCTGTTCTGGCGGCAATTGCGGGCTTCTTCCTTATGTTCTGGCGAATCATCGTCAAATTCGTGAAGAAAGCGTATCGCAAAGCGCGCGGCATCCCCGAAGAACTTCCCCCGGATGTCGAAATCGAAGAAGCCGTGGAAGAAAAACAAGAGCAATAATTCTTTCGCCGATGAAAAAGGTCATTGTCATCGGGCTGGATGGATTCGAGCCGAAGATCGTCGAATCCATGATGGCTCGTGGTGAACTCCCCAACTTGATGCGACTGCGCGAACAGGGCGGATATTCGCGACTCAAAACCACCGCCTCCGCCCAGACGCCTGTGGCTTGGTCCACCTTCTCAACCGGTACCAACCCCGGCGGGCACGGCATTTTCGATTTCCTCACCCGCGACGCGAAAACCTACCTGCCGCTGATGGCATTGAGTCGGTACGAGCAGAAGAACGCGTTCGTCCTGCCCAAGGTGGTGAACATGCGGCGCGGGACTCCATTCTGGGATTTGCTCTCGGCAAAGGATGTGGAATCGACCATCCTGCGCATCCCATGCGCCTACCCGCCGGATAAAGTGAAGGGACGCATGCTCTCGGGCGTCGGCGTCCCCGACCTGCGCGGCGGATTCGGCACGCCCACGTTCTACTCCACGCGCAAAGAGTTGCGCGCCGAGCAAAGTGAAAAGGTGGTCAACGTTGGCGTGACGAACGGTAAAGTGACGACGCACATCATTGGTCCGCGCGACCCGAAGACCAAGTCCGATCACAAGTTCGATATCCATATCGAAATACAGAAGTCCGAAAATAAGATCGTCATCGCCTCGCAGGGACAACCCGACAAGCTCGAAGTGACTTTGGGCAAATGGAGCAAGTGGCTGAAGGTCAAGTTCAAAGTTGGGATGATGCAAACCGTATCGGGCATTGTGCGCTTCAACCTGCGCCAACTCGAACCCGAGTTTGAGTTATACGCTTCCCCCGTCAATTTCGAAACCGAGGAACCGCTGTTCCCGATCAGCTCGCCGCAGGAATATGCCCACGACCTGGCAATGAAGATCGGGCGCTATTACACCGCCGGCATGGCGGAAGACCACGACGGCTTGAACAACGAACGATTCGACGAAGCCTCGTACCTCGACCAGTGTCGCACCGTGTTACGCGAACGCCGCAAGATGATGGAATTTGAATTAGGCAGATTCCAAAAAGGATTCTTCTTCTGCCTGTTCGACACTCCCGATCGGCTGGCGCACATGTTCTGGCGCTTTACCGAGCCGAACCATCCCGCCAATCAAGGCGAGGATGTTTCGCGCTACGCCAAAGTGATCGAAGAACATTACCGCGAATGCGACGAGATCGTCGGCGAGGCAATGAAGCGCGCCGACCCCGACACGCTCTTCATCGTGTTGAGCGACCATGGCATGAACTCGTTCCAACGCGGATTAAATCTCAACACATGGTTGCACGATAACGGTTTCCTCGCTCTCAAGCCCGGTTTCACGCCGGGCGAAAGCGGCGACTTTTTCCAAAACGTGGATTGGGATAAGACCAAAGCCTTTTCGCTGGGGTTGGGTTGCATCTTCCTCAACCGCAAAGGACGCGAAGCCAACGGCATCGTCACGGATGGGGATGCGGAGTCTGTGCGGGATGGCATCGTGAAGGGGCTGACCGGGCTGGCGGACCCCGACCGGGGAGCCGTGGCAGTTCGCGCGGTGGCGCGAAGCGAAGAAGTCTATCGCGGTCCGTATGCGAACGAAGCGCCCGACCTGATCGTCAATTTTTCCGAGGGCTATCGCGTCTCGTGGGATACGCCGCTGGGCGGAGTTCCGCGCGGGTTGTTCGCCGATAACACCAAAAAGTGGGGCGGCGATCATGTGATCGACCCCGCGCTGGCTTCGGGGGTTTTGTTCATGAATAAAAAATTCAGCGCAGAGTCGCCGAGCCTGATGGACCTTGCGCCGACCATTCTCAACGCGCTCGGCGTCGCGAAAGGCGATGCCATGGAAGGAAGCGATTTAATATCATGAAAATTTTAGCGTTCAACTTGCAGGGAGCAAAGCGCGCCATGTTGCTCGCCGATGAACGGCTCGAAAATCTGCGCCGCCTGATGGACATGGGTTGTTTTGGAGAACTCGAAGGCAACCCGCGCGAATGGAATGTGCTGGCGCGTCACGAAGCGCACACCTTGACGCTGGCTGAATTTCTCGCGCAAGCGGAGAAAGACGTTGCCGTGTTCGATGATGTTTCCGCGCTGGAAGCGAAACTTGCCTCCGGCGCATGGGATTGCTGTCAACTCAACGCCTCTTTCCCCAGTGACGGCGGGTCCGCCGACCTCTATCTGGACTTCGACCGCGGCTTGGGCAACGCGCTACAACATTTAAGCGATGACACCCTTATCCTGGTGGTGGGGGAGTTGTGTTTTGTGCTCGTCGCGTCGAGCAACCCGATTTCGGGTTATCAGGATGGCTCCTCGCTCGATCTCACTCCAACCGTGTTGGAATTGGCGGGCTACCCGTTGCCTGCGAGCATCGAAGGGAAATCGTGGGTGGCAGGCATGGAACTGAACCGCTCCTCCGGCTTGTCGGATGACGAACAGGCGATGCTCCGCGAACGGTTGAGCGGGTTGGGGTATATCTAATCGATTGTCATTCTGAAGCGAAGAATCTCTGAAACGATCGCGGAGACCCTTTGCGGAGTTTCTCCTGAGCCTGTCGAAGGGTTCAGGGTGACATGGCGAGAAAACTTCATGAAAAAATTCGACACACAATTTGCGATTGAAATCCTCAAATACGCGCTGTGGTTTGGCATGATCACCGGCTTGGTGGAAGGCATGTTGCTGTACGCATTGCAACGCTACGAACTCCTGCGCGGGCAGATCACCTATCTCGGCTCCGGACCGCAAGTGTTGTGGGTCGCGCCAGTCTTCGACGCGTTGTTCTTTCTGCTGGTTGGCGTTGGCGCGGCGGTCGTTGCCCAGTTTCTGCCGCGCAAGTTTGCCAGGCCAGCGGTCTTCTTTGTTTTTTGTTTTCTTGCCTCTTTCGGTTGGTTACTGGTCTACCTTTCCGGCAGGTTGAACCCCGCCGCCACTGCGATCCTTGGCGCCGGCATCGGGTATCAAGTGTCAACGGTCATTGTTGCGCGTGAAAATCGATTTGCCCGGTTCGCGCAACGAACGTTCAAAATTCTTGCCGGGGTTACGCTGGCATTGTTCGTCCTCGTTCAAGGCGGTTTGTGGGTTCGAGAGCGCGTTGCCGCAAGCAACCTGCCGCAGACGCAGGGGAGCGAACCAACCCCGAATATCTTGTTGATCGTGATGGACACCGTCCGCGCCGACCATTTGTCGCTTCAAGGATACGAGCGCGAAACCGACCCGACCCTCAAGCGCATCGCCTCTGAAGGCGTGATGTTCGAAAACGCCTACGCCGCCTCGTCATGGACTCTCACCTCGCACGCCTCGCTCTTCACCGGTCGCTGGCCCTACGAACATAAAGCGGACGGCGGGCGTTATCTCGATGAAACCTACCCCACCATTGCCGAAGCGCTGACCGAACGCGGTTACCGCACCGGCGCATTCAACGGCAATTTTGAAACTGTCACCAGCCATTGGGGGTTTGCGCGCGGCTTCCTCCATTTTGAAGATTACTACCAGACCCTGCCACAGTTGGCGGTCAGTTCTGTGTATGGGCGCTTCATGGAATATTACGTTTTCCATAAAGTGTTCAACATGGAATTTTCGATTGACCGCCGTTGGGGTCCGAGCGTCAACCAGTCCGCATTGGATTGGATCGACCAGGACGACGACACGCCGTTCTTTGCCTTTGTCAATTATTACGACGCTCACGCGCCGTACATTTCACCGGAGCGCGCGAAATTTTCGAACCTCCCCAACCCCGGCGGACTCGTCAACACCGATTGGACTACCGCCGATATTTACAACTCCAAAACGCCCGAGCAAGCGCAAGGCGAGATCGACGCGTACGACGGCGGCATTTACTATACCGACCAGCAGATCGACGTTCTGTTGAAAGAATTGGAGTCGCGCGGCAAACTCGATAACACCATCGTTGTCATCACTTCCGATCATGGCGAGTTGTTCGGCGAGCATGGGCTGTGGGAGCATCACAACTCGTTGTATAAGCCGGTCATCTATGTGCCGCTGATCGTATGGTATCCGAAATCGGCGCCGCAAAATATGCGGATCGATACGCCCGTGTCGAACACTTTTATCCCCGCCATGCTGTTGGATATGCTCGGCGAACCGGAGCAGACCGCCTTCCGCGGACCGCCTCTTTCTCAATTGTGGGCTGACCCGGCCGCGGCGGCGGATTTCCCCGACCCCATCGCGGAGATGGCAGAGTCGAGTTGGGTGAACCCGCATCACTTGTCGATTCGAGGCGACATGGTCACCGTGCTGTCTCCCGAATGGCAGTTCATCGCCCATGAGTTCAATGGCATCGAGTTGTACAATTTGAATGACGACCCAGATCAGGAAAATAATCTTGCCGGCGAGAATCCCGCCGAAGTGGATTCACTCACCAAGTACTACCTTGATCTCCTCGCCCAACTCGGTATGACGTGGCCCTACGATAATAAATAACCACCCATAACGCGAGAATGATCTTGCCGGTTGCAAGAGCGGCAACCCTGTCGCGTTCCCTTGCCCCTGAGATAAAACTTGAAAGATAACTTCAAAGATTTCGCGCAGAAAACGCTACTGCTGGCTGTCAACTTCGGTCTGATCACCGGGTTGGTGGAGGGCATCCTACTCTTCGGCTTGCATCAGCTCGAACTGCTGACGTGGCGACTGCAAAACCGCGCCTACTGGTATGAAACGCTGTGGATCGCGCCCTTGGTGGATGTGATCCTGTTTGCGCTGGCGGGATTCGCGCTGACCCTGATCGGCTTTCCGTTGCGGAAGAAAATCCCCGTCCATAAGATCAGCCTGTTTCTTTTTTCGTTTCTCGCCGTGTTCGATTGGGTTTTCATCGTCCTCTTCGGGCGCATTTCACTCGCGCCGATTTTGATTTTGTCGGCAGGAGCAAGCGTTCAGGTTTTCAATGTGTTGCTCAAACGGGAACAGGCTGGACAGAGTTCTCTACGCGGTTTGAAATGGCTGGCGGTCATGGCAATTGCGGTCTTTGTGATCGTCCAAGGCGGGGGGTGGGCGAACGAAAGATTAAAGACATCCCAGCTGAGGGATCATGCCGACGCGCCGAACGTCATTGTGATCGTGGTGGACACATTGCGCGCCGATCATCTTTCCTCGTACGGGTATGAGCGCGAGACGAGTCCGTTCATCGACGGTCTCGCCGCGGAGGGTGTCCGCTTTGAGAACGCCATCTCGCCTTCTTCATGGACGCAACCATCACACGCCTCCATGTTGACCGGCCGCTACACCTACGAACACCAAGCCGAAACGCAACCGCTCGACGACACCTACCCGACGATCGGCGAAGTGTTGCAAGCGCAGGGCTATCGCACCGGCGCGTTTTCGGCGAACACACTATTCTTCACCCGCCGCCAGGGTTTTGGTCGCGGCTTCCTGCATTTTGAAGACAATGATCAGTCTGCGCCTGACGCGTTTCTCAATTCATCGTTATACGGCTATCTCTTCGATTATTATGGTTTGCGCAAAGCCTTGAAGTATGAAGGCGTTCCCACGCGCCGGCTTGCGCCGGAGATCAATCAGTCGGCATTGCAGTGGATCGATCGCGGCGATCAGCCATTCTTTGTTTTCATCAATTACTTCGATGCGCACGACCCCTACACGCCGCCCGAACCTTATCTGAGTAAATACGGTCAGACGCGGGGCGGGTTGATCAACGGCTTCATCGAGCGCTACCACCCTGAATTGACGCCCGCACAACTGCAAAGCGAGATCGACGCATACGACGGCTCGATCAATTATGTGGACGATCAGATCAAAGCGTTGTTTGCCGAGCTTGAGTCGCGCGGCGAGTTGGAGAATACAATTGTTATCATCACCGCCGATCATGGCGAGTCGTTGGGCGAGCATGGATTGCTCCAGCACAGCGCGTCGCTGTACCGGCAGGAGATCCACGTGCCGCTCATCGTGTGGGGGGCGGGAGTTCCCTCGGGCATTGTCGTGGATACGCCTGTCTCGACGACCAGCCTGCCTGCGACCATCCTGCAATTGTTGAACGCCAACGACGGCGCATTCCCATCCCAACCGCTGACGAAATTATTCGGCGGGAGCGCGCCGCCGGGGTGGGCGAACCCCATTTCGGAGGTGGCGCAATTTGACGGCGCGGCGGAACAAAACCCCACCACCTACGGCGAGATGAAATCGGTGGTCGGCGATCGATTGCAGTATATCGTCCATGAAGAATTCGGCGAGGTGTTATATAACTGGAGAGACGATCCGCTAGAATTATCGGACCTTGCGAAGGAACCAGACTCGGCAACCGCGCTCGAGTCCTTGCGCTCCTACCTCGATGAGTTGATCGGCTCGCCGATTTTCAAGTAAGCCTCTATCTTGTCGCGCTGAATAAACGCGAAGCCTCTCTGTCCTTGTGGTAGAGACCCTTCGCCCCGTTCAGGGCGGCATCTCCTTCGAACACTATGAAACGAAAAATTACCCGCAGAGATTTTCTCAAATTGGCTGGCGCAGGCGCGGCGGTAACTGCCGCCTTGGGCTATGGCGTGTTGCGCGAATCGAACGGCGATCCCATCGTGGAGCGGAATCCGTATGTGAACCCGAATAGTTTGTTCACAGCAGAGTTGGACGGCTCGGTCCCCATCCTTGTTGTCGTGAACCCCGAAGCGGAAAATAAGTTCGGCATCTTCCTCACCGAGATTCTGCGGGCAGAGGGAGTCAATTGTTTTCACGTGGCGGCATTGTCGTCGCTTTCCGCAGATGTGATCGGCGCATACGATGTGATTCTGCTGGCTGAGACCCCGCTGACAACCTCGCAGATCGAACTGTTCGAAGGCTACGTGTTCAACGGCGGGGGACTCGTCAGTTTGAAACCGGCCGCGGGGTTTGAATCAATGTTCGGCTGGGAGAGAAGCGCAGGCTCGTTATCCGACGAATATCTTTTGTATGACTCCGCCCAGCCTGTCAATGGCGGCAGTAATCCCATGTCGCTTCAATATCATGGAACGGCAGATTTGTACGAACTCACCAGCGGCGAGGGGGTGGCGTGGCTGTTTACCAAGAATGCCCCGTATGGAAAACCCGCGATTGTGATGAATCGATTCGGCAAAGGCGAAGCGGCGGCGTTCGCGTTCGATCTCGCCAAGAGCATCGCGTATATGCGGCAGGGAAACCCCGAACTTGTGAACCAGGATTTGGACGGTTTGAACGGCGCGCGCACGGTGGATATGTTCGTGGGTTGGATCGACCTCGAGCGTATCCATATCCCGCAAGCCGACGAACAACAACGCCTGCTCGTGAATATGCTGGCGCGCTTGAGCAAACGACCTTTGCCGCGTTTGTGGTATTTCCCCGAAGATAAAAAATCGGTATTAATCGCCACCGGCGATTCGCACAGCAACCCCGTTCCGTTCATCGAAGAAGTGTTGAAGATCGTGGACGATCGCGGAGGGCACATGACCGTGTATTACGCCCCGCAGATCGTGGGCGATATCGGTCGCGCCGCCCGCTGGACTCGTTTCTGGCTGACCGATCACGTGCCCGTGATCTCCAACGCGCTCGGCGAAGAATTTGGGTCGCCCACGCCAGACCTGATTAAATCCTGGCGCGCGCGCGGGCATGAGATCGCTTTGCATCCGTATGTTGAAACCGGGCTCGACGAATGGCAGGTCTATTGGAAGGAATTTACCGGGCGAGGCTACGGGCCCGTATCGCAAACCGTGCGCACGCATCGCGTCTTATGGTCAGGTTGGATGGAAACCGCCCGCGCGCAAGCCATGCACGGGATGCGCATGAATTTTGATTATTATCATGTCGGTCCATCCCTGCAAATGCCGAACGGCGCGTGGGTGAATGGTCACCTCACCGGTAGCGGTCGCCCGATGAAATTCATCGACGAGCAGGGTCATATCATCGACCTGTATCAGCAACTCACGCAAGTCACCGATGAACACAACATCCCCATGAACGTGCCGGAGTGGGGCGGCTATGCCAGCTTGAGCGCGCAAGAGACGGTAGACATTTCAAAGTATCTGCTCGATCGCTCGGTCAAGTACGGCGATTACTGCGCCATCACCGGGCAATTCCATGTCGATCCCTTCCAACTCGGCGGCGACCCGGCGAAATCGGGGCGCATCTTTTTGGAGGGCACGCTGGATTACGCCAACGAACTCGGCGTGCCGATACTTTCGGCGCAAGAGTGGCTGTGGTTTTCGGATGCCCGGCACGACTCTAACTTTGAGAATGTGACCTGGGATGCCGCCGCTTCTTCCCTGACGTGCGAACTGCTCCCGCCCGCCCAGCCTTTATCCACGCTGACGGTTCTCCTCCCCGCGCTCCATGCCGGAAAGAAACTTTCCGCTGTCACCGTAGACGGTGTACCCACTCCCGCCAAAACCCGTCTAGTACTTGGCGGCGTGGAATACGCGCAGTTGATCCTCCCCGCCAGACGGCAATCGATACAATCCGCCTATTCATAACAACCCCAGGCGATGGGGAAATCTACCACAGTTGCTTGTTTCAGCCTTCGGAGAGACTATGTCGCAATTCCTATCTACGAATCGAAAGACGCTTCTTACGGCGCTTGGAATCCTGCTTATTTATTTCTTTGCGTTCCATAACCTGACGCGCTACCCCGCCCCGTGGTTCGATGAGGGCTCACATTTGCATGTGCCGAAGACGCTGGCGCGATACGGCGAGTATGCGGATATCAGCAGTGACGGGTTCCGTTATTACGGTCCCACCATTGGTGTTGGTCCCACGGTGATGCTTCCCATCGCGGCGGCGTTCAAACTCTTTGGCATCGGCTTAATCCAGGCGCGGTTCGTGATGGCGCTGTATCTGCTGGCGGCATGCTACATCTTTTTCAAACTGGCGGAGCATCTCTCCGGCAAGGCGGTTGCGTGGATCGCCCTGGCGTTAATCTTATCCTCGCGCAGTGTTTTGTTTTTGGAGTATGGGCGTCAACTGCTGGGGGAGGTGCCGGGCTTTTTCTTCCTGGCGCTCGCGCTCTATCTCTGGTTCTCCAAATGGAATGAAAACGATGTAAAACGGCTGGCGACCATCGGCTTATTCTTCGGGCTGGCGATGATCACCAAATACCAATACCTGCTCTTCCTCGCCCCGACCCTGATCCTTTCGTGGGGGCTGGATATTTTCTATTACAAGACCTCTTCTCACAAGAATTTTCTCATCCCCGGCATTGTTGCGGCGGGCAGTTTCGGCATCTGGCAAGTCTTCACATTGATGTATCTCGGTCCCGCTACAATGACCGAAAACCTGGCGCTCTTGCGAGCCTCTGCCGAAGGCGCGGCATTCAATTTCAACCTTGCGCAACTCGCCGCCAATGTGGGTGCGCTCAGTTCGCGGGCGGTCTACCTCGAAGCCTTGTTACCCGCTTTGATCTATGCTTTCTTCGTGTCGGCGCCTCGCGCGCGCGAGGGACAAAAATTCAGCGTGCTGTTCCTCATGATCGCGCTCAACCTTGTGTGGTTTATCGTCGCCTCCATCGGCTGGATCCGCTACGCCTTCCTCGGGCTTACCCTCTCCAGCATTTTCATCGCCCGCTTCTTCCACAGCCTGACGGAGGGTTTCAACTTCGACTGGAGAGGCGGATTTTTCCGTTCGCTGTTCGAGGTGAAGAACGCCGCCCGCCTCGCCCTGACCTTATGGCTGGTTGCCATCGTCGCAATTCCGCTGGCAAAGACGGTCTCAGAGATCGCGTTTCCCGGCCCGAACAATGCTCAACTGATGGCAGACTATCTCAACGCGAATGTTCCCGAGTCGGCGGTGATCGAAACCTGGGAGCCTGAAATCGGCTTCCTGACAAACCATAACTATCACTACCCGCAAAATGAGTTGCTCGCGGTGGCTGTGAACCAGGTGTACTATGGCGGCGAACCGGTCAGGGACCGCTACTCTTTCGTGGAAACTGAGAACCCCGAGTATCTCCTTGTCGGCGAGTTCTCCAAATGGACGTTGATCTACCCGGTGGAATATGTTTTCGAAAACTACCAATGGGTGCAGACCTTCGGCGATTACGATCTGTATCAACGGATCGAGAAATAAACCATGCTGGTTAAACTTTTCATTTTGCTTGTCTTCGCCGGCGGAATACTTCTCGGGTTTCGGCGCGAGTCGAATCTTTCGCGCGTTTTTCTGAACCTGGTCGCCCTCTACGCGGGGGCTTGGATTCTTTTCATGGCGTATCTGTGGGTCAACCACGTCAACTTCCCGTTGAACCTTGAAGCCATGGAGTTGACGGTCGTCCAGCATTTCCAGCGCGCGGTTGCCGGTCAGCCGATATACGTCGAGCCGTCGCCGGGCTTTGTGCCGCTGGCATATGCCCCGTTTTATTACTATTTCTCGATTCCGTTTGCGTGGTTATTCGGAGCGAACTTGTTCACCCTGAGGCTGGTAGCCATCCTCGGAATGCTCGGCGCGGAGATCGTCATCTTCCTCGCTGTCAAAAAAGAAACGCGCTCTGCGTGGTGGGGGATCGTTGCGGTGGGTTTGTTCACTGCCGCGTATCGCGTGATGGATACCTACCTTGATAACGCCCATTCTGACTCTTGGCTATTATTCTGCGCATTACTGGGATGTTACATGATCTCGTTGAACAAATCCCGTTCGGTCAATGTGCTGGGCGTGTTGGTGTTGGTCGCTTCGTTCTGGTTCAAGCAACACGGCGCTTTATTCGCCATGGGGGGCGTGCTGTATCTCACATGGCGCGAGGGCTGGAAGAATTCCCTGCCCTATTGGGTTGTTGCCGGGGCGCTCGGTCCCGTCCTGTACCTGCTTGCGCCAACGCTCTTCTTTGGTTCACTGTTTCACTACTACACGTTGACGGTGCCCGGCAGTTGGAGCCATCTCAATGTGGATGCCGTTGTACGCTATGTTGTGTTCATCGTAACAAATTACCCTGCCCTGGCCGGTGTCGGCGTAGTTGCCTCGTTGATGTATGGGCTCAAACAGAAAAGCAAGGCGAGTATTTGGTATTTCACCCTGCCCTTTGCTTTGCTGAGCGGTTTTATGGGCGCACTCGATCCCGGTTCGAATAACAATGTTTTTATCCCGATGGGCGCATGGTTCATCTTAACCGGTGTGATCGGCATGGCGGCATTCCTTGACGAATATCAAGTTGCGCGCAAATGGTCGCTCCATCTTGCGGCGTTGGGTTTATCTTTTGCCTTATTCTTTTATAACCCGGCAACTGTGATTGTTTCTTCGCATGCCGAGGAGACCTATCAGGATTTTATCGGATATTTAAATTCTCTCGATGGACCCGTCTATGCTCCGTGGGTTGGGCAGTTGGAGGATGGGTATGCGTTTGCTCCCGCTGTCCATTGGGTGCCGATGGAGGATCTGATTCGCGGTCCCGGCGCGGAGGATGAGGATGTGAGAATCGTTCAGGGATTACTGGACCCAGTCATACGTCCGGAGGGAACCGCCTACATCCTGACGAATTATCCGCTGGAGAACGATCCGCTTCTTTTCTTCCTTCTGGATGATTACCAACTTGCATCAGATTTGGGTGACAGGTTCGCCGCGCTCTCCACATTGCCCAAGCGATATAACCTTGAGTATCCGCGATATTTGTATCAGTACGCGCCGTAGTATTTGCCTCGGACCTCTTCATGGATTGGAAAGCGATTAATATGAGGCGGCTTCTTGTCGCCTTGGCGTTTGTTTCTCTGTTGGTGTTAGGTGTCTATCATCAACCCTATTACCCGGTTACCTGGTTTGACGAGGGGCTGGCGTTGCAGGGCGCGTTGAATTTGGTCAACCATGGGCAGTATGCCATGCGGTCTGTGGAAGGGTTTCGGATGCTTGATCAGCCGTTGATCGCGAATGGACCAGGCTTGATCGTTCCGATTGCAGTACTATTCAAGATCTTTGGCGTAGGGTTGTTGCAAGCGCGGATCCTTGCCGCCGTATTTTTTCTTGCGGCGGTTTGGTTGTTTTTTCGCATCTCATCCGTGTTGTATAGCGCGCCTTCCGCGTTGATCTCGGTATTCCTGTTGTTGTCGATCCCAGACGAAGGGTTCTTGTTTTATGGCAGGCAGGCTTTGGGCAACGTTCCCGCGCTGATGTATTTTTTTATCGGGTTTCTCTGCTTCTTTGCGCTTGGGAAAAAGAAACAGACGCGTTACGCAATTCTCTCAGGGTTGTTTTTCGGGCTGGCGCTGGTGACGAAGGGTCAGTATTGGATCTTTGTCCCCGCGTTGGGCTTGGCGGTCGTTGCAGATTATTTTTATTACAAGCAAATCCGACCTCTCAACAGCATGATCGTTTTGGTTGTGATGCTCACCTGTGCCGCCTTATGGTTCGGCGTTCAGTACAAATTGGTAGGCGCGGAAAATTTTGCCGCTCATCTTGCGGCGCTCGACTCGAGCGCAGAAGTGACCATCCTGGCGTTTCGGGCGAGTCGTATACCGGGAAATATATGGTACCTACTACGTTCCGGTTTTTTGCTTTTTGCGGGTCCTGGCTTGCTTCTGTCGTTTCTGGAAAGCCGTCAACGGACCTTATTTGGGTTAGGGAAATTCATGCTGGCTGTGTTCGTCACAGTCTGGGTCCTTTGGTTTTGCTTTATATCAGTCGGGTGGCCCCGTTATATGTTCGAGGCTTTCTCCATCGGGCTGGTTTTCTCTGGAGAGGTTTTTTATCGAATTTATTTATATATTCGCAAGACCTGGAACGAGTGGCAAAAAAGTTCGAGGTTGCGACAAAGCTCCTTGTATGCAGGGTCCGTTTTTCTGTTGGCGGGTTTGGTTTGGGCGGGAAACGGTTTGTTCCAGCAGATACGGGATATTGATGTCAGGCACGATGCAACGCCCGAGAAATTTGCCGATTATATTATTCAAAACCTTCCCGCGGACGCGGTGATCGAATCGTGGGAATGGGAGCTCGACCTGTTGACGCCGGATCACACGTACCATCATCCTGCCAATCGCTGGGTCGACCTCAAGACCGCGGAAACGCAGTTTGGCGAGATGACAGACGAGATCTATGATCCAACGGCGTATGATCCAGATTACCTGATCGAAGGTCCCTTTTCGAAGTGGACTGGCATGTATACCGAGTTTTTGGCGGGAGGCTGTTGCGTCCCTGTGGTTACTGTTGAGAATTACACATTGTATAAAATCAACCATCGCGAGGAGTGAAAAGATTGCATATGAAAATATCCATTGTTATTCCCTGTTTTAATGAAGAGGATAACATCGAAAAACTGGGAACAGACTTCTTCCCCGTTGCCGATAGCTTGATCGGAAGTAAATTGCCGGACGGCGGCGCTGTGACCTCTGTAGAAGTCGTTTTTGTCGACGATGGGAGCAAGGATGCTACGTATCACGCGCTCAAAACCGCTTTTGCTTCCCGTTCCAGCCAGACAATACCGATTAAGTTTGAGAAGCATGAAGTAAATCGCGGGCTTGGCGCGGCAATCCGCACAGGGTTACAGGCTTCGACCGGCGACATCATTCTCACAACCGACAGCGATGGAACCTATAAATTTGGGACCATCCCAGCCTTGTTGGCTTGCCTTCAGAAGAATGTGGATGTGGTGACCGCCTCGCCGTACCATCCGGACGGGGAAGTGGTTGGAGTGCCCGGGTATAGGATATTCCTTAGCAAAGGCTCGTCTCTTCTTTATCGAATTTTGTTGAACTGGAACATCTACACGTATACAGCGCTGTTTCGAGGCTATCGCCGCAGAGTGGTCGAACAAGTGCAATTCGAGGCGGATGATTACCTTGCCGGCACCGAGTTCATGGTCAAAGCCATGCTCAAGGGATTCAAGGTCGTCGAGTTTCCCGCCGCGTTGCATAGCCGTATGTTCGGGGTTTCCAAGGCGAAGTTGTGGCGCACGATCAAATCTCATTTGCGTTTTCAATACAGACTTCTGTTGCATCGGCTTCGCCTGCGTTCGATGTTTTCCAGCCCGGCATGAAAATCGCATATTTTGTTCCGTATGTGCCTAATCTGATTCGGGTCAGGCCCTATCAGTTGATCTCGCATCTTTCCGCCCTTGGCGCGGAGGTGACCGTCTTTACGGTGACGACAAACCAAGGAGATGTTGAGGATGCGCGCGCGTTGAAGAGCCTGTGCCATGATGTTGTATACGAACATCAACCCGCGTTGCGTTCGTATTGGCAGAGTCTGATTGCTTTGCCAACCCGGCAACCTTTGCAGTCTGTATATAGTTGGACCCCAGCGTTGGTTGAACGTTTTTTCCAATCCTACAGCGTTTCTTCAAGGTTTGACGTTGTGCATGTGGAGCATTTGCGCGGCTCAATGTTTGGAACAACGATCCGTTCACGCCTGCCCAGCCTGCCGGTCGTGTGGGACAGCGTGGACTGTATCAGCCACCTCTTTGAGTTGACCTCCGCGAAGAGCCGCAGCGCATTCGGCAGGCTGATCTCCACGCTAGACTTGCGTCGGACCCAGGCGTGGGAAGGTGAGCTGGTTTCCGCGTTTCATCATGTGACGATCACATCACAGGCTGATAGAGAGGCGCTCCTACGATTATCTTCAAAGACACCATCGCCCGTGACCGTGTTGCCCAATGGCGTGGATATGCAATATTTCCGCCCGGATGTTGCGATTCAACGCGATCCAGAAACGATCGTCTTTAGCGGTAAGATGAGTTATCACGCCAATATTTCGATGGCAGATTTTCTGGTTCGGGAAATCATGCCTACCATTTGGGAGAAACGCCCAGGCGTGAAATTGCTGATCGTCGGAAAGGATCCGCCGGCGCATATTACATCCTTGCAGGCAGACCCTCGTATTATCGTCACAGGCACTGTTGCGGATATGCGTCCATATCTTCAAAAAGCAACGGTTGCGGCGGTTCCGCTTGTGTATGGCGCGGGAATCCAAAATAAAGCGCTTGAGGCGATGGCGTGTAAAACACCTGTGGTAACAAACATGAAGGCGATGATAGCTTTACAAGCGAAGCCCGGAGAAGATGTTTTGGTGGCTGACACCGCTGAGGAGTTTTCACGGGAACTTCTACGCCTGATCGAAGACCCATCATTACAACAACAAGTGGGGCAGGCTGGATTGGACTATGTTCGGAAGCATCACGATTGGACCGTTTTGGCTGGGAAATTGATTCATATTTACGAGGAAGCCATTCACCATGCGAAAATACTTACCTGACCTTGCGTATAGCGACCACGTTGGCTGTTCCTATGGTAACTTTTCTAATGTTGCAACGTCATGAAGTTCGAGGAGAACGTTAGGTTATTTAATTTCTCCTGCTATAATTCTGTTTATAAAATTGGTTCCCATGGATATTAATCCCTATCTCAAACCTTTAATCAAATGGTGGCGGTTGATAGCAGTGACCACTGTGCTGGCTCTGATTTCCAGCTCGATCTCGACGCTGTTTCAGCCGGCGCAATACATTTCCCGCACCACTCTGGTGACGGGAAGCACCATTTCCAATCCCAACCCGGAACCGGGTCAGATCTCAATTTCGCAACAGTTGGCGACGATCTACTCAGATATGGCGCGGCGTGAACCGGTGCAGGAAGCCACGAAACAGGCGTTGGGCATTGACTGGCTTCCGCAATACAATTCGCGCATCATTCCGAACACCCAGTTGGTCGAGATCGCTGTCACCGACACAGACCCTCGTCGCGCGCAGATCATTGCCAATGAATTGGCGCAACAGTTGATCAAATTAAGCCCGGCGGTCAGCGGCACGGGCGGGGAACAGCAGGAATTCATCGACCAGCAACTTGCCAGCCTCCAGGAACAGATCGAACAGACCGACAAGGAAATTAAAGACCTTCAGGCAAGTTTGAAGGTTCAGACCAGCACGAGTCAGATCGCGGAGACCGAAAAAGAAATTCAGACTCTGACGCTTAAGTTGACCAGCCTGCGGGATAACTACGCAACGTTCCTTTCCAATTCTCAGCAGGGCGCATTGAACACCTTGACGGTTGTGGAGCCGGCGAACCTGCCCACAAAATCGGAGGGTACCAGCAAACTGCTGATCATTGGCTTGGCAGGGTTGGTTGGGCTGTTGCTTTCGGCAGGCGCCGCGTATGGGTTGGAATATCTCGACCGCACCATCAAGACAACTTCCGATGTGGAGCGTATCTTTAATCTGCCGGTCATCGGTTACCTTTCGCAGATCTCTGAAAATGGCAATAACGCCACGTATGTGTTGAGCCATCCGAACTCGATCGTTGCCGAGAACTTTCGCTTGTTGCAATCGAACCTTGAGTTTTTCCAAACCTATAATTCCGCCAAGACGATCCTGGTGACCAGCCCGGTGCAGGGAAACGGCAAGACGACGGTTGCGGCGAACCTCGCGCTTTCGTTCGCCATGAGCGACCAAAAGGTGATCCTGGTCGATTCCGATCTCCGGCGTCCTTCTGTTCACAAAGCCTTGAAGATCTCGCAGAACCCGGGGCTGGCAGATATCATCCATGCGCGGATTGCCGCAAAAGAAGTTGTGAGACCCGTGAAAGGGAAGCGCATCGACGTGATCACAGCGGGGCACATCCCGCCGAGTATCACCGAGGTGGTTAATTCAAAACGTGTCGGCGCGATTTTGAACGAATTGCGAGACGAATACGAGACGATTATCGTGGATGCGCCGCCGTTGATCATTGCCGATTCGTACAACCTCGCCTCGAAAGTGGATGGTGTGGTATTGGTGATCGAACCCGGCTTGACGAAGGACGATCAGGCAAAGGTCATTAAAGAGCAGTTGAATCGCGCCGGGGCGCGGGTGATCGGCATTGTGTTCAATAAGGTTTCGGAAACCAACGCGAAAACGTATGGCGATTATCAGTACATGTCCATGTACTCGCCCCAGCATTACAGCGATTATGTGTCCAGTAGCGCGCCCAAGGTGGATGAACCGGAATCGAACTCGAAGAAACTGCTGGCGTTCTTCGAGCGCGGCGAAGTTCCGCCCGATGTCAAATCATCGTTGGAGAGCGCGTTCGACCGCTTCCAGAACCAGCGGAAAACACTGTTCAGCCGGTTCAAAAATAAATCATCCAAGTAAACGATGGCAAGCCTCCGCAAGGGGGCTTGTTTTTTTGAGGGTTAGAATCAGCCGCACTGGTAGAATGAAGCGACGGTCGTCCTCCGTGAAATGTCGCGCAACTATTTTTCCCGCAAGGCGTATAAGGAGTACGAGGAGCGCAGGTGAACGATGAACTCGCCTGGGTAGCCCAGGCTCAACAAGGCAGTGACGAAGCATTTACCCGGCTCGTCGAATCGCATCAGACACATGTGTATAACTTGTGTTATCGAATGCTGGGCGAACCTGAAGCGGCGGAGGATGCCGCGCAGGAGACTTTCTTGCGCGCCTACCAAAACCTGCATCGTTACGACTCGAGTCGTTCGTTCGTCACCTGGCTGCTTTCGATCGCCGCGCATTATTGCATCGACCGCCTGCGCCGAAAGAGACTCTCGGTCTTTTCGATGGATGAGGAGCGCGAGGATGGGACGGTGTTTGAGATCGCCGACCCCGCTTCGCCCGACCCTGAGGTCGAATCGACCAAGCGGGAGGAGCGCGACCGCCTGCACCGGCTTTTGGGCGACCTCGATGAAACGGATCGCGCGGCGGTGATTATGAGGTATTGGTACGACTATTCTGAAATTGAGATCGCTGAGTCGTTGCAGTTGACGGTCAGCGCTGTGAAGAGCCGCCTGCATCGCTCGCGACGGGCGTTGGCAGGCATGTGGCAGGAGGAGGAAACTCTGCCTGCCCAAACGGAAAGGAGACGCCATGAATCACCAGCCTTTTGAAACCTGGCTTTTGCATGAGGTTGCGCTCGATGCGCAACAACAGCGCGAATTGGATTCGCACCTGCGTTCGTGCGCGTATTGCGCCGCGCTGGTAAAGACCGCCAGGGTTTTGCGCTCTGCGAAACTGGCTGTGCCCGCTCCGGGATTTGCAACCCGGTTTCAGGCGCGGCTGGCGGCTGAGAAAACCGCCGAGCGCCGCCGCCGAATCCTCGGTTCCGTCTTTTTTGCTTTTGGCGGGATGTTGTTGTTAGGATGGCTGGTGTCGCCTTATCTGGCTGGCTTTTTGCAATCGCCTGCCAGTTGGATCGCCGCATTGGTGGAGACGGCTGTGTTCATTCTGACCACGCTTCAGGCAAGCGCGGAGGCTGGCAAGGTCATCCTCGATGTGCTGGGCAGGTTGCTTCCGCCGTTTGGGTGGATGGTGATCGTTTCAGGCGTTGCCGGCGTCAGCTTGTTGTGGTCGGTATCCATTTGGCGGTTCGCGTTTCGAAGCGCGCCGCAAGGAGTGTAGTGTATGAAGACAAAATTTAGGATCGTTACTCTGATTTCCCTGATTATGCTTGCGCTTGTTCCGACCAGCGCAGCGCTTGCTCAGGGGCCGGGACCCAATGGCGGTCAGGTGATCTTTGGGAGTAACTTCACGCTGGAATCCGGCGATACGTTCGACGGCGACCTGGTGGTCTTTGGCGGAAACGTGTCTATTGAAGAAGATGCCGAGTTCAACGGAGACCTGATTGTGGTGGGCGGCACTGTGAAAAGCGACGGGGCGATCCATGGCGATGTTGTCGCTATTGGCGGGCAGATTTATTTGAACGAGACCGCGTCGACGCTGGGTGATGTGGTCACCATTGGCGGGCAGGCAGTGGTGGCGGAGGGAGCCGTGGTCGAAGGGGAGATCGTCAATAACGTTCAGCCGGAGATCAATCTTCCGGATGGGCAAGTTCCGCCTTTCCAAGACCCGTCCAGAATCGATGTGAAGTACGATTTTGGGTTCAGATTCTTTGGGCAAATATTCCAGTTGTTCTTTTGGGCAACGCTGGCGGCGGGATTCGCCATGTTACTGTCGTTGTTCTGGAAGCCGCAAATGGAGCGCGCAGGCAATGCCATTGCCGCGCAACCGCTGATGGTCGGCGCGATGGGTTTGCTGGCGGTGGTAGTGAGCGCGTTGTTGTTCCTTACGATCATCCCGCCCATTGTGCTGGGTTTTGCCTGGTTGTTTGGGATCGTTGCCTTTGGGGCGGAGGTGGGCGAGCGCTTCGCCAAGGCAATGAGCCAGACGTGGTCGCCGGTGGCGACGGTGGGCGTTGGCACCTTCTTGCTTGTGCTGGTCAGTGGCGCGCTTGGTTTTCTCCCTTGTATCGGCGGGCTGGCGCAATTCTTGCTTGGGTTGCTGGCGATCGGCTCGGTGGTGATCACCCGCTTCGGGTCGCGGACCATTCATACGTCTGGTGTGATCGTGGATCCGCCGCCTCCGCCTGTCGCGCAGGCGTAAAAGTCCGCATGATGTAATTCGCGCATGTAAAACGTCCCGCAGGTTCGGTTGAATCAACGGAGCGCTGCGAGAAAACCTGCGGGAGGGTGGGAGCATCGCTGTTATAATTTGTCTGCCCCGGGTATTCGCCCGGGGCAGATTGATTTTATTGGAGGTCTCATGGCATTACAACAAAACCCCATCCCGAACACGATACTTCATCAATCCGCGCCGCCGCTGGTGGAGGTTTCGGGCACACACCGCGACATGGGCAGGCAGATCGGCGAGGCGAGGCGCGAGCAGGTTCAACATAGCATCGAGAATGCCCGCGTGTTGATCGACCAATCGTACAATACTCTGGAACTCACGTGGGGAGGCGCGCAGATCCAGTCGCGTAAGTATTTGCCGTTCGCCGAGGAGCGTTATCCCCAATACGTGGATGAAATGCGCGGCATTGCCGAGGGGGCGAATGTGTCGTTCGATGATGTGGTGGCACTCAATACCATGGAAGCCATGACGATGGACGCCTTGCATCTTACGCGCTGCACCAGTTTTGCGGTGAACGAACAGCGCGCGGCGGATGGTCATGTGCTGGCGGCGCACAACGAGGATTGGGTGCCGGAAGACGAGAATGATGTGTATGTGGTTTTGGCGAAGCCGAAGGAGGAACCTCCGTTTCTTGCCATGACGTACGGCGGATTGCTCCCTAACGTGGGATTCAACGCCTACGGCATCGCCCAGTTGATCGATTCGGTCTACCCGAACGATTCCCGCATCGGCATTCCCCGCCTGGTTGTCGCGCGCGCCGTTCTTTCCTCGCGTCGTATTTCAGGCGCCATCGGGCGGATGCTCATCTCGCATCGCGCCGCGGGGTACAACCACCTGCTCGTTCATGAAAGCGGGGAGATGTATTCGGTGGAGGTCTCGGCGAAGCGTTTCGACATCTTGCACGGCACTGACGGATATATGGTTCACACGAACCATTATCTTTCGCCGACCATGAAGGAGATCGAGAAGGACCCCGAGGAGTTGATCTCTTCTCGCGTGCGCTACTTCCGCGCGAACCGCTTACTGCGCGAGAACTCGACCCATACGATCAAAACCCTGCAGACGATCCAGAAGGATCATGTGAACCTGCCGAACTCCATTTGCAATCACAACATCGCCGGTATCGACCCGATGGACCGCGAGAGCACCATTTCGGCGCTGGTCATCGACCTGACCGCCCGCGAAATGCACATCGCCTGGGGCAACCCGTGCCAGAACGCGTATCACACGTATCACTTGGATGCGTGATGAGAGACTGGAGAGTGGAGAGTAGAGAATAGAGAATAGAGAATAGAGAGTAGAGAGTAGAGAATAGAGAAATGAGAGTGGAGATTGTCTTTAGAGAGTGTTTCTGAAGTCTTTTTTGGACACGGATCACACGGATTTCACGGAGAAAACTATTTGATAACCCTTGTTTGACCGTGTAATCCGTCGAATCTGTGTACTTACGAAACAGTGTCTTCCATGAGAAGTCTGAGTACCTTACACAAAGGTTTTGGGGTCGCAGACCGCGAAGTGCGCTGATTTTCGCTGATTCAGAATGAAAAATCTGCGTTTTCAGCGTGTATCAGCATGCCGATTTTGAAAGTGTAAGGTAATCAAATGGGTAGTCTCTTCTTGTTGCTAATTTCGGTAATCGGCACAACAACCTACTATCCCGCTGGCGGAGCCATCCCAAAGAGCATCGGGACGATGTGCGAGTCAATGGTACACTCTACTTCACCTTGAAAGATCACCTTGGCTCGGCGTCCGTCGTGACCGATTCAGCAGGCAACATCGTGGGTGAAAACCGCTATTACTCCTTCGGCGAGACGCGCCTCGCCACAGGAAGCATGTATACGGACAAACTCTTCACAGGGCAACGGAATATCGCTGGTTTGGGAATCTACCATTACCAGTCGAGATTCTACTCCCCCAAGCTGGGACGCTTCCTCAGCGCGGACAGCCTTGTGCCGAATCCATTCAACCCGCAGGAGTACACTCAGTGTTCCAAAACAAAAACGCGCCTCACGGCGCGTTAGGTTTTGTTAGTGCCCCCACGGGGATTCGAACCCCGGTCGTAGCCTTGAAAGGGCTGCGTCCTAGTCCACTAGACGATGGGGGCAAACGTTCTTTCGTAAAGCGGGCGGATTTTATCATCCCGCCTTGCAATGGTCAAGCAATTGGCTACATGCTACATGAGAGCGGTTATTTGGGTCTGCGAAGCCACACCGTTCGTGTCGCGACACGGCAGAGTCCACAGAGAATTTGAGATTTTTTTCTCTACCGTACATGAAAGATATTTACCGCAAAGCGCGCCAAGGTCGCCAAGATAAAAAAGTTTTCTTTATGTTCTTTGCGGGTGTCGCATGGCGCCATGGCGACACTTAGCGGTGCAAATGTACCGGTAGAGAGAGATTTTTCTCTGCGGTCTCGGTGTTCCCTGTGGCAAAGAAGGTTATGACACGCCTGTTTCGCCACGCCCGCTACTTATCCTCTTTCGCCCGCTGGTTGAGGAGCGCCATCATATCGATGAACACGCGGTTGAACAACATCGCGGGACTTTCCACCCTGAGGTTGGGGATGAGGATGGCTCCCAGCACGGCGTCGAAGACCGGAATGAAATTGCGCGTGGTATCTGAAATCAGCACCGAAAAATCGAACCGACCCGAAATCTCCAATTTCCCTTCCACTTCGTACACCTGCGAAGTCACCCGGGCAAGCACAGGCGCGGCATTCGAATACCCGCCGCGCACCACCGCCGCAGGACCCAGGTCTTCGCGGCGCGCGGCGCACAACGCGAAAATATTTGTCTTCACCAGCCTCACTACCTCAAAATGATCCACTAACTTTGTGGGCATATGGATGCGCGCCAGCCGCGCATCATGCACTTCAAGATGCGACTTGGTGTGGTCGTTCATCGTCCCCATGATGCCGCTCGTGCCAGCCATCACCTTGCCGACGATACGATAGCCGGCGGTGTATAAATCTGCGGGAAGGAAACGATACGTTCGAGAGGAAGAGTCCATGGTGTGTGAGTCAGTCCAGCGGGGGGGTGGGATGATTCAACGCGGGCGGGGCAGGCTTGGGCGTCCGATGGACGCGGCGCGTGGGCTTTCCCGTTTCCGGGCTGAGGAGCATCGCCAGCCACGAGACGGCGCGCTCATCGTATTCGCGTCTGCCGCACAGGTCGCAGATCCAGGCGGGGAAGTTCGGCACAGTGACGAGTTCCTCGCTGAGCCAGGTGAAATAGGTGATGTGGCGCAAGTGCATAATGCCCGCCGAACATTCACTGCACGGAACGCGGTCTGCATGGGGTTGGAGGGGAGCGGCATGGGTATCGTTCATAAAGGTAACTTCATTGCGCGGCAAAAGCCACGTCGATGTGGTTGATGATCTCCCATTTGGGAGGGGGCCAATAAATGACCACGGCTTTACCGATCACATTGTCCATGGGGAGCAAACCCCACTCGTGCGAATCTTTCGACTCGTTGCGGTTATCGCCCAGCACGAACAGGCTTCCCTCGTCCACCTGCCATGTGCCGTTATAAAACGGCGCCGAAGCAATGTACGGCTCCTCCAACTGCAACCCGTTGACCAGCACCCGACCGTTTTCGACCACGACCGTATCGCCGGGCAAACCGATCACGCGCTTGATCAGGTCCTGGCTGGGGTCGCGCGGATAACTGAAAACAATGATATCGCCTCGCGAAGGCGCGCCGAGTTTATACGCCAGTTTATTCACCAGGATGTATTCGCCGTTCTCAAGCGACGGGTTCATGCTGTACCCATCCACGCGCACGCGGGCAGAGACGGCGTTGATCCCAAAATACAGGAAGACGGCAAGAAGAAGCGTTTCGAGGATATCGCGCAGCGGACGCTTCCATTCGACGGGTTGGTCTGCTTCGCCCGTAGGCGGGGAATTCTGTTCTGTGAGAGGGGGTTGAAGCGAATCCATGTGGCGGCATTATACTGCCATTTACTGGCGGGCGTTTCCCCTTAAGGTGGGGTTAACTTGTATTGTTAGGGTGTCCACCATGGTCTTACTTTTGCTCTAACGCCTGCTGACATACCGCTTGTAGGATCTCGGTTCGCGTTTGCACCAGTTCCGGGTATTCATAAAAGAAGAGCACCTTTTGCTCGGCAATCGAGTTACCCGCAGGTTTGAGACGCACGATGAATTCCGTCCATGATTCGGCGATATCTTCATCCGGGTTGGTGGCGGCATAGGCTCTTACAAACTGGTCCGGGTATTTCAAATAGAATTCGTTCAGGATGGGGCTATTCTCCTCCGTCTCGCTCGCTTGCAGGAAGGCGGTTACCCAATCCTCGAATAACTGACCATGCCAGAAACGCTTTCCGAATTCGTTGATGTAGGAATCGGCGCGCGCGCATTCCGCGCCCGTGAAGAATTGGTCGCCGCATAGTCGAGACTTTGCATCGAAGTCCTTCCTGTTGATCGTTTCATCATACCAGGGTCCAATTCCTGTGACCTGCGTATCATCCAACGTCAGGATGTGGCCATGCTCGTGAACTAAGATTTCCGTGGTGTCTCTGGCGCTATCGAATTCCGCCAGGTTTATTTCCAAGCTCCATTTCCCCTTGGAGGTCTTCCACACACTGGCCGCATAGCCGTCTACATTTGTGTCCACATAAAACGTGATATAGGAAATATACACTTGATCCGTGACGCCGAAGAGGCGTCTTGCATAATTCCAAATGCGAGCATGTAATTCGGTATCGTCCTGGTAGGGTTGTAGATAAGAAGGAACCTGCGGTTTGGACAACCGTTGCAGGGACCCGTCAGTTTGTTTGATCCAGTAGCCTACCAGTTTATATCCTCCTACTTTTTCATCCAATTCATTTCTATATTCAGAAAGATTCACGCCGGCGAAGTCGGGCAGAACCCGCAGGCAGGCATTGAGACAAGCCGTTTCTTTGCAATTGGGGTCGAGCGTGGGCGAAGGAATCAGGGAAACATCGTTCGCCACGATATAAAATAATAATCCAGAATACCCCAACACTCCGAAACAACACAGGAGGATGATTCCGCCAACCAGTACAGTGGCTTTGCGCCACGTTGAATCGGATCGTTTGAACGAAATTTTGTGATCGCTCATTGCGGGAATTCGGCGCACAGTTGATTCAGGATCTGCCCGCGCAATTGCATCAATTCAGGAAACCCGTGAAAGAACAGGATTTTTTCATTGGCGATCGAATCCGCTGGCGGCTTGGGCGAAAGGATGAAAAATGCGAACGCCTCCGCAATATCCTCCGCCGGGCTGGTGACGGAATAATCGCTGAGGAATTGGTCTTGATATGTGTTATAAAAATCATCGAGCTGGTCGTAGTATTCGTCTTCATCCTCGATCGTATCGATCTCCTGCCATTCCGCGTACAAGTTGAACCAGAACCGATCGAAGAACTGGTTGACGTACGAATCCGCGTTACTGCATCCCTCGCCCGGGAAGTAATTCGGGCAGGCGGCAAGCTCGCGCTGGTAGATTTCATCGTTAGACGGATTGTCAAATACCGATAGGTTGGGCGGCACCTGCGAGGAATTCAGAGTCATCAAATGGGCGAATTCGTGGAGCAAGGTAAAGACCAGGGCGCGCCGGTCATCCGCGTCGAGGATGTCTACCTCGAGCACCCACTCCTCGGCGTTATTTTGCGATTGCCCAACAGAGGCAAGCACATCACTGCCGCCATCGGTGACAATGGCAAAACTCACCACAAAGTCTCGTTCGTCGGGGGGGATGAGGTTGGCGAATAAATTCCAAATCTCTTCGTGCGTGGCGCGGTCATCCTGCTCGTCGCGGAATTTGCTCGGCACCGAGTCGAAATAGGGATTGCCGAGATCGTCTCCATCCACACGATAGGTGACGAGATAGATCTCCTCCTCCAGCGATTCCTCCGAACTGCTTTCAAAATTGAGAGAAGCCTCCAGAATATCCGCAACCTGGACCGGGCAACTGGCTTCGGGGATGGGCGTCGGCGTCGATGTGGGCGGGACCAGCGTTGGGGTTGGCGTGAGAGTCGGCGGGAGCGGAGTCGGCGTGTCGGGGATGATCAGCCTCGTGGCGGCGCGGCAGGCTAACGTCGAGGAAAGAAGCGCGAGGGTGATGAGGAGGAGTTTTCGTCTGAGCATGTTTTATCGAGGCGGGATGATGATCCAGCCGGCATCCAGAAAGTATAAATACAGGTAACCGACGAGCATGACGATCCACAAAGCGAGTTGGATACGGTCGAGCAGATTTTCCCACGAGACGGCAAGGTTGTCTTTGATGGTTTGAACGATGTTCTCGAGACTATCGAGTTTGCCGCGCACGGTTTGCTTCCAGTCGTTGAGGTAGAGCTCGTTGTGAATGATCTCGTAGAGTTTGGCGGTGTACCAATCGCCGATGAGCAACAGGCTTTGTTCGGCGCGTTCGAAATCGAGCATCACCTCGAGGCGGTGTTCCGTCAGTTGGCGGATCAGCCCGCGTGTGGCGCGGGGACGGCGCGGTTTCTCAAAGAACGATTCGTTGATCTTGTCGAGCAGGTCTTCGATGGATTGGTCCAACATGCGGTAACGCAATAATTGATAATTGCCGATCTTGAGCAGGGCGATATCGGAGCGGAAATCGGCTTTCGGCGCGATGATGATGGCGCCCTCCCAATCCACCAGCGTGAGTTCGTCGGCGGAGTAACGCGCGCGCGAGCCGAGGATCTCGCGCATCTCTTCGGCGTCGAACACATCGCGCTGTGAGCGGATAAAGTTTGAAAGCCCCAGCGCGTTCTTTTCGATCCATTGGTCGGGAGTGGGGGTCGCGTCTTTGACCAACAGGATCCAATACTCCTCGAACAATCCGCTGCGACGGTGCTTTTCAGGAATATAGCGCGATTGCAACACGTTTTGTAAATTCGTGCGCGTGAGCAACACCGGCGCGGCGAACGGGTCGCTGATCTGATACCGGCATTCGATCATCTGCGCGCAGTCGTCGTAGAGATGCCGCACGACATTGACGGCGTACCCCTCGAACAAAAATGTCTCTTCGCCCAGCGTCACGAGGTCGATGTCCACCGGTTGAAAATACGGCGCGTCTTTGATCAGCCCTTTGAATTGTTCGGTCGGTCGCGTTTTGCCGTCGTCTGAATCGGGGAAGGCGAGCAAATAACAGATTTCCATGGGTTAAGTTTAACACAGCAGGACTTACGCAGTTGAACCTGTTGCGCTAGGCAATCGCATTTGGATTTTTTGTCCGCTAATCCTCACGAATTCACGCTAATCTTTCTCGGAAAAATTCGCGCAGATTGGCGAAGACTTGTCCTGAGCCTGTCGAAGGATTAGCGGATTCGAAGGCAAAACACCGTGTTTTGAGCCTCGAGATTTTCTAATGCGAATACCCTACCTGTTGCGCCGTAGTTGCACTGCGGCGGCAATACAACTGCCCGCCAACTGCGTGACGCCTACACAGGAAGAAATTGAAGGCGTTTGCGCATGTATACTCAGGCGTAGTGAAACACGCGCTGCCTCTTCTGATCGCCCTGCTCATCTCCGCCATAACGCTTGGTGTGTTGATGAGCCTGCCCGCCTCCACGTGGGCAGATTGGCGCCCCGCCACCTGCCTGCAACATGGTTGCTTCTGCGAAAGACCGAATCAAAACAGCCCGATCCGCCAGACGGCGAACACGATCTCCTCATTGGGATATATCTTCAGCGGAGCGTTGGCGTTAACATCGTCGAAAAACGCGCGGCG
Organism: Candidatus Defluviilinea gracilis; assembly: GCA_016716235.1. NCBI lineage: Bacteria > Bacillati > Chloroflexota > Anaerolineae > Anaerolineales > Candidatus Villigracilaceae > Candidatus Defluviilinea > Candidatus Defluviilinea gracilis. The sequence goes on along the minus strand of JADJWS010000001.1, from coordinate 281,150 downwards.
CTTCTCGCGCGGTCATGCCGTTATCTTCGGCGCGTCGAGTCTCGTCATCGGCATTGGCAGCGCGTTCTATCACGCCTCGCTCACCTTCACCGGTCAATTCTTCGACGTGCTGGGAATGTTCATGCTCGCAACGCTCATGCTCGTCTACGCCTTCGAGCGGATTTGGGGTTTGCGCTTCGCCGCGACTGTTGGGCTGTATCTTACCATCGTCCTTTTTCTCAGCCTGTTACAAATTTCCCTGCCCGATACGAGACGGTTCGTCTTTGCCCTCGCGCTCATCATCGCCTTGTTCTTTGAAGCGCGGTACCTGAAACAACAAACGCCGATCATCGCTACAAAAAAATTACGCCTCGGAATCACCCTGCTCGCCGTTGCCTACGTGATTTGGATTCTCGATAACACCCGCATCGTTTGCTTCGAGACCAGCCTCATGCAAGGACACGCCCTTTGGCATTTGCTCGGCGCGGCGTCGGTATGGTTGCTCTATCAATATTATGCGAGCGAAGTTAAACAAAGATCATGATGCAGTTGTTGCAGGTTAACAATTAAACCTAGCAATTCCCCCACTTCATTTTTAACCACGGAGACACTGAGTCACGGAGTTTTTTAATTGCTCTTCTCTGCGTCTCCGTGTCTCAGCGGCATCAATGCGTAACCCGCCCCCACGCAAAATACGTAGGCACTCGCAAAACGCGCTCGCCGCTTTTCCGCGCCTGCGTATCCAACAATCTCATTTTTTGGATTTCCTCCTCCTCGACCATCCCCGCCAAATCGGATTCGATCACCGCCCATTCCATTTCCAACGCCTCAACATCCGCTTCTTTTTCGACGGGTTGAATGGGTCCCGTTTCTTCGAGTTTTATCCCCGCCTCGAAAAACGTCTCTGCCAGCCGCGCGCCGAAGCCGGGATCGGCTCCCTGCCGTTTCAGCGATTCGACCTGCCACGCGCCGAGAGGCTTCAACTCGTCCGGCGCATCCACCCGGGAAAAATAATCCGGTTCCGCCAGCGCAAGGACGTGTCCGCCGGGGCGCGTCACGCGCTTCATTTCGCGGACGGCTTGCAATGGATCATTCACCCACAATAAAAAATAATGGCAAAAGACAAGATCGAACGATCCGTTTGAATAGGGGAGGGCAAGCCCGTCGCCGCGCGTGAGAATCGCGTTCGCGGCATTCACCCGGCATTGCGCGAGCGCGTGAGGATCGATGTCTACGCCGTGAAGAGTCGCCGAAGAGGCAATCGTCGCGAGGAGCGCCCCGGTGCCGCATCCCACTTCCAAGATTCGACGCGCGGACTGTGCCTCCGCCTTTGCGAACAGATAGACGCGCAGGTCGCGCGTCCAGCCCGCTTGTTGCAGATAGCGTGTGTGCCAGTCCATTTACGCGCGGCGGATCGTTTCCCACTCATCGTTGAGGAAGTTGCCGAGGACGCGGTCTTTCATCCCTTGCGCCGGTAACACGTCGCCGTCAGGCTCCACGTACATCCATGCCCTGCCCGCGCCGTCGGGCGTTTCGTCTTCGGCGGTTTCGTATGCCACCGGGTTCTCCGCCGAATACGGCACCGGCAGATCGAACCTCATCGTCATCCCCAATTCGGCGGCGCGGTTATGGATCGCCGGCAGAGACGAGGTGAATGATTTGTCCGCGGTGGTGACGGAAAGGTTCTTAACGCCGAGGTTTGCGAGCCGTTCGAGGATGCCGTCGGCTTGACCGGCGTTCTCCGCGTTCACCGTGAGATGCGCCGTGACGAAGATATCTTCGCGCAGGAGCGAGCCTAACGCCTCCCATGATGTTGCGTTGCCGGGTTGCAAGAGGAATAGAATGTGATCGAGCCCGGTCTGCAACAGACTCGCGCGGTAGGTTTCATCGGCGAGTTTCAAGCCGTCGGTGAGCAAGCCGCAGATCTGACCGTTCGCTTCGGCGCGCGCGATCAATTGCGGAAGGTCGTCGCGCAGGGTCGCTTCGCCGCCGGTGAAGGTGACGTGCGGAATCCCCGCGCTCCAGGCTTTATCCAAAATAGTCTGCCATTCCTCGGTGGTCAGTTCGCGCCGGACGCGCTGGGCGGGCGCGGCGTCGCTGTGGTCGGAGAGTCTGTAGGTGAGGGCGCAGTCGAGGCGCAGTGGAGCAGGCAGACTGGCGGAGTGAGGCGCGACCCGCTCGAAGTCGAGGTATGAAACGGGGTCGAGGTCGGGAGTCTCGACGAGGGTTTGAATCCGATCGGCAAAGTCGGTGAAGTCTTTGAGCGCCGCATCCTTGCTCACGCGATACCGCGCCGCGATCTGCTTCGCCGCCTCGTCGGGCGATGAGCCTTTGATGAAGTGGTACGCGCATTCGGCCGCGTTCGGGTTGAGGTGCAACACCGTGGACGCATTGACGATGAGGATCCCCGTCCCATCTTTGAGCAGGCGCAAGTGCAGGCGATACGGCTTTTCGCGCTCTGGCGCGGCTTGCAGATGATGCGTGCCCTCGGGCAGGGGCTGGACTTTGGTGAAGAGTTCGGAAATGCGATTAAGAATGTTCATGGCTTTTCCTTTTGGCAATGTAATTGATGGCTTTCCCGTTATCAACGGTAAAGAGCCTTAACACGAAGGACACCAAGTCTTGCGCTGAGTTCGTCGAAGCGACACAAAGGGGAAAGAGCCAGTGATTTCATGGGTAATTCCTTTGTGACCGTTGTGTCATTTCGACAAGCTCAATGCAAGCTTTTGTGTTTGAAAAGAGTTGTCGCGTTAAAAACGGTAGAACCTCATTGACCTACGCCAACACGGGCAACGGGACGATCTCCTCGTTCACTTCATATTGTTTGCGATGACCTTCAAAGCGCAAGGGACAGCCGCCGCCGCATTCGGACACGATGGAACAATCGTTGCACATGTCGGGCAGTCCGCGCCGTTCGCGCAAACGGATGGATAACTCGTGGTTCCAGATCGAATCCCACGAGTCGGTGAGGATGTTTCCAAGCGGATGGTAATACGATTGACATGGCAGGACGTTGCCATTCGATTCGATGCACATGCTGTACAGCGAGGCGGTGCATCCCTTCACGCCGAGGTTGAGTTGCGTCGGGTCGAAGTGACAATACTGCGTGGGCGTGTACCAGATCAGGCGTTGTCCGCGCACCGAGGTTTTCTCGACCGCCATCTCAAGGATGGGTTGCAGTTCGCTTTCCCGCAGACCCGTGCCAACCGTGAGACCATGCCCGGAGTAGATGAGCGCGTTCATGCCGATGGTCGGCACGCCGAGTTCGCCGAGGAAGTCCAACGTCTCCGGCATGGTGTGGACGTTGGTTCTCAGCATGGTGGTGTTGGTCATCACGTAGAGGTTGGTGTTCAGCGCGTTCTTGAGTCCTTGAATGGTCTGTTTGAAGGCGCCTTTGGCGCGCATCATCACATCGTGGATGTGTTCGTCGCTCGACTCAACCGTAATTTGGATGTGATCGAGCCCGGCGTCCAGCAATTTTTGCAGAAAGCGCTCGTCAATGAGGCGGCGGGCGTTGGTGTTCAGCCCGGTGATCTGCCCTTTCGATTCGGCGTACGCGATCAGTTCCGGCAGGTCGTCGCGCAGGGTGGCTTCGCCGCCGGTGAAAACGATGTGCGGAACGCCAAGGTCGAAACACTTGTCAATGACGGCGAACCACTGTTCTGTGCCGATCTCAGGGAATGTGCGTTCGCGCGCGTTATAGCAGTGGGCGCAATCGTTGTTACAGCGATAGGTCAGCGCCATGTCCATGCGATAGGGCGCGGCGGGGCGCGCGCTGAACGGCATCATCGTTTCCAGGTCCATGTCGTGAACCGCGCATGCGCCGTCTGGGCGGAGCAGTTCCTTGATCTGCCATTGGAACTCCTCAAAATCCGTCCGCGCTTGTTCGGGGTGAACCTTGAACTGTTTCGTCATCATGCGGATGACCGCCTCGTTTGGGATTTGCTCCATGATGAAATACGCCATCAATGCGGCGGTGGGATTGAGATGCATTACGCGGTTGGCGTTGACGATCAGCGTGGCGTTCCCGTCGCCTTCGATCCGCAAATGCGCGCGGCTTTTCTCGTTCTCTTTTTCCAATTGATAATGGTACAAGCCGGGCTGTGGGTTCTTCACACCCGGTCCGACGATTCTCTCTTTGATCGATTCGAAAAGCGCCATGACGGTTCTCCTTATCGTCCGCCGCCGGCGCAGGCGCAGGCGCAACCCGCGCAGGCGCACGCGCAACCGCCGCTTCGTCCGCCCCCGCTGCGGGAACTGGAAGGCGGCGGAGGCGGGTTCGTGACGTTGGTGACTTTGCTGGTGAACTCTGTGACGTTTCCGATCACGTTGGAGGCAAACGATTGCGCGCCCGTGACGACCGACGCGGCGAAGTCGGCCCCCGGTAGGGCGGATGAACCGCTTCGTCCCCCGCTTGAAACTGGCGCGCCCGTCGAGATCGTTCTCCCTCCGCCCGCATAGACCGGGTCGTAGCGAGACCACCACGCAGGCATGATGATGGGTCGAGTGAACGTTCGCCGCGCCCGGTCATCGTAGTCTCTATCGAGCATCGTCCATTCGGCGTTCTCGTCGTAGAGTTGCCCCTGCACTTCGGGCGTTTGCGCTTGCTCCACCTGCCGCCAGGCTTTTTCGGTGATGTTTTTATAGTAAGCGATCGTCTCCTGGCGGCTGAAACCCTTGATCTTTTCGGAGACCGATTTAACGAGTTTCACCATCGTCCCTTGCAGGAGATTTTGGCGCGTGGTTTTATTTTGTTCTTTGAACGCGCCGAGGAAGCCCGTCTCGTACTCGTATAAGCCGTCGGGCATGGGCGAGGCGATATCGAGGTCGAGCGGAGTCCGCGATGTGACCGTTGCCGCGTTCTTCTTCACCAGCCCAAACAGGATCATCGTCATCACTTGATCGAGCGAGGTTTCCATGAGGATCGCCGCCTCGACCGCCGTCAGTCCGCGCTTGATGCCATGTCCCTCGATGGAAATCTTCGGCGACATGTATTGCAGTTTTCGCCGTCGGTTTTGTATGAAACCCAGAACGGGAGCGCCGATGAAAAACAGTGGGAAGAGCAAGCAAGGCAGAAAGCCTGCCACCATGCTCACCAAACCAATGAAGAGTGAGACGATGCCCGTGATGAAACTCTCAAGAGCGCTGGTGCGCACGATCGCCGACTCGGGAACATAACTGGCGGGGAACGACGCGCCAAATGTATATTGCGTGGACGCCGTTCCCGTTTCATTCCGCCATGTGTAGGTAACTCGCCCGCTTTCATCCGCGCCCACCTGCGGCTCGGAGGCGAACCCGCTCGGCGCGGAATGCCAGCGCGGCTCGCTGTTCGTCATGCCGGGCGGGAAGTGAAAGACCATGGTCACATCGGTATTGCCCGTCACGTATTGCGAGCCGAACCAGGTCGTGCCGAACACGCCGCTGGCGTACTTGTCGTCCTCGGTGTCGGGGTACAACGCCTCGGTGATTTCTCCCACAAACACATGCACGCGTCCGCGTCCGCCGGCAGGGATGGTCTGAGGTCCCATCACCACCGCGAATCCCGACCCGCTCCCTTGATATTCGCTCGTTGAAGTCGTCACGGGAGTCCCGTTCACATCCGCTTGCACGGTGGACATGTTGAAGTGATCGCTGGGCATGCCCACGTCCACAAAGTCGATGGGATGCGCGCCGGGCTGGTTGGCGAAGTCCCACACGTAATCGAGGCTCAGCGTGCCGTCCGCGTTCCAATACACGTTCACGGTTTCGCGCTCCACCCCAAAGTAATAATCCGACTGGGCGGAAACGACCAGCGAACTCGTCAGCAACAATACGAGCGCGAGGAAATAGGCGATCTTTAATTTCATGGATTTCATGGCACCTCTTTAATTTAATCTCTCGCTCAGCCACAGAGTCCACAGAGACCTTTGAGAAGTTTTTTCTCTGTGTTCTCAGTGGCGAAAATAACTTTGCAAGAAACAGATTAGAAGATTCGGGCTCTACCGTTATTAACGGGAAAGCCCAAGAACCTTAGCCACGGATTTCACAAATTCACACGGATTGTTTAAAACATTCGTGAAAATCCGTGTAAATTCGTGGCAAAGAATCTTCCTGCGAGTCGTACTCCCGTCAGAAACGGTAGAGCCAAGATTCGTTACCACTTCGGTTCTTCGGTCAATTGATACGTCGTCCCGCAAAACGGGCAGGAAACCGTCGGCGCGCCGGCGACCATCTTGACATTGTCCGCGCTCAGGCTTCCGCCGCATGAACGGCATTTCATCTGCTCGATCTTCGTTTCCCCCGGCAGGTCCACTTTCATCGTCACTTGTTGGATCACTTCGGTCTTCGCCCCCCGCTGGGCGGCATAGATCAACCCCGCGCCCGCCGCTAAAAAGAACACACCCACACAGCCGAACCCGATCCCGAACGACAACCAGTTCGAACTGCCCTGCGCAGACGTGGAACCGATCACGTTCAAGAGCCCGTAGCCGAATAGACACACGCCGATCAAAAATAAAATGCCCGCGCCGATATAGAGAAGCGTTTTGCTCGCCATACAGGAACTCCGTTTTCAATGATGATGGATGACGCTGTGTAAGTTTACGAGTAGTGTAGTCCAAAGGTTTCAGAAAATCAAATAATATAAATCAAAGTTCTGATATTAATTCAACCGCCTTTGTTTGCTGTATACTAGCCGTAGAATACTGTTACGGAGGCGCGATGACACTTCAGGATCAATACAAAAAATGGCAGGAAAACATCCTGAAAAAATCGTTGGATAAATTCAAGGAACGGCGCGAACGCTTCGAAACCTCCTCTGGGATTGAAGTGCCGCGCCTCTCTCTTCCGGGTGGGGCTGATTCAGTTTACCTCGACCGACTCGGCTTCCCCGGCGAATATCCCTTCACGCGCGGCGTCCAACCGACGATGTATCGCTCCCGCTTCTGGACGATGCGCCAGTATGCGGGCTTCTCCACTGCGGAAGAATCCAACAAGCGCTATCGCTATTTGCTCCAACAAGGACAAACAGGGTTATCCGTCGCCTTCGACCTTCCCACTCAAATCGGCTACGACGCGGACGACCCCATCGCGCAAGGCGAGGTCGGCAAAGTGGGAGTCTCGATCTCATCCATCCACGACATGCAACAGTTGTTCGACCAAATCCCGCTCGATCAAGTTTCCACGTCCATGACCATCAACGCGCCTGCGGGAGTTTTGCTGGCGATGTATATCGCCGTCGCCAAACGCCAAGGCGCAGACGTGAGCAAACTGCGCGGCACAATTCAAAACGACATCTTGAAAGAATACGTCGCGCGCGGCACCTACATCTTCCCGCCCGCGCCTTCCATGCGACTCATCACCGACATATTTTCATTCTGCGAGAGAGAAGTCCCGAATTGGAACACGATCTCGATCTCCGGCTATCACATCCGCGAGGCAGGCTCGACCGCTGTGCAAGAGGTCGCGTTCACGCTGGCGAACGGGATCGCCTACGTCGAATCCGCGCTGAAGGCTGGCTTGAACGTGGACGAGTTCGCCGGTCAACTCTCGTTCTTCTTCAACGCGCACAATAATTTTTTGGAAGAGGTCGCCAAGTTCCGCGCCGCGCGCAGGCTGTGGGCAAACATCATGCGCGAACGATTCAAAGCGCAGAAACCATCCTCGTGGCAGTTACGGTTCCACACCCAGACCGCAGGCTCGACCCTCACCGCCCAACAGCCTGAAAATAATGTCGTGCGTGTGACGGTGCAAGCGTTATCCGCTGTCCTCGGCGGGACACAATCCCTGCACACCAACTCCATGGACGAGGCATTGTGGCTTCCCACCGAAAAAGCCGTGCGCGTCGCGCTCCGCACGCAACAGATTCTTGCGTATGAATCAGGCGTTGCTGATTCGGTTGATCCGCTGGCGGGATCGTATCTCATCGAATATCTTACCGACGAGATCGAAAAAGGCGCGCAGGAATACATCTCCAAAATTGACGATATGGGCGGCGCGTTGCAAGCCATCGAAAAGGGATTCATGCAAAGCGAAATTCAAAATGCCGCCTACGCCGCGCAGCAAGCCATCGAAAGAGGGGAGCAGGTGGTGGTGGGAGTCAATCAATTTGCCGTTGACGAGGAAGTGACTTTGGAACGCTTGCGTGTTGATCCCGCCATTGAATTGGGTCAGCGCGAAAGGTTGAAGAAATTGCGAGAGGTTAGAGACCAGAGACTGGCGGATGAGTTGCTCGGCAAGTTGAAGTCTGCGGCGAGCGGAACGGAGAATCTGATGCCGCTTTTCATTGAATGTGTGGAAAATGACATCACCCTTGGCGAAATTTGCAATGCGTTGCGAGTTGTGTGGGGGGAATATGTGGCGGAGGGGTTTTAGAACTTGACTTAGTCCACTGCTTAGTCTACAATGCCTTTTGAGGTGTGCCATGACCATCTACAATATTCATGAGGCGAAGACCCACTTTTCCAAATTGCTGGAAAAGGTTTTGAAAGGCGAAGAAGTAGTAATTGCCAAAGCAGGCAAGCCTGTGGCGCGCATTTTGCCTGTGGTGAACGAATCGCCTCGACGCGTACCGGGCATCGACAAGGGCAAAGTAATCATCATGCCCGATTTCGATGACCCTTTACCTGAGTTCGATGAATGAAACTATTATTCGACACTCATACGTTCCTTTGGTGGAACACGGAAGATCCGCGGTTGTCGGCGCGCGCCGCGGATCTAATCGCCGACGGGAAGAATGAAATTTTTCTTTCCGTCGCAAGCGTTTGGGAAATATCCATAAAAGCCGCTAAGGGCAAATTGGTTTTGCCAGAACCGCCGGAACAATATATTTCAAACCGCATGAATTTGTATCAGATTCAGTCTCTGCCTGTGTTGATCCGTCATGCAGTGAAAGTGTACGAATTACCCGCCCACCACCGCGACCCGTTCGACCGATTGCTTATCGCGCAAAGTCAGGCGGAGTCCATGCCGTTGATTTCCGTTGACAGTGATATTCAGAAGTATGATGTTGAGGTGGTGTGGTAGCGGGGAAAATCTAATACGCCTCTTCATCAGTGTGTGGAAAATGACATCACGCTCGGTGAAATTTGTAATGCCTTGAGAGCGGTGTGGGGTGAATATGTGGCGGAAGGATTCTAGGGTTTGAAAAATAGCCGAAAATGATGACGAATGTACCGTAAACTTAATCCGAAAATACATGGATAGATTTTTCGCCTGCGAATAAAATCCTCCTCGCGCCAAAAGGAGTCTCCCATGTCGAAAATCGATTCCCTTGTACAGGACTTTCTCGCCCAGAAGAGCATTGCCATTGTCGGCGTTTCAGATCGGCGCGAAACGGGGTGCAACCTCGCGTATGAAAAATTCAAAACGAGCGGATATCGCGTCTACGCGGTCAACCCGCGCCTCGCATCTTTTCAAGGCGACGCCTGCTACCCCAACCTAAAATCCATCCCTGAAAAACCAGACGCCGTTTTCATCCTTGCCAGCCCCAAAGTGACCCATCAGATCGTCGATCAATGCGTGGACCTGGGGATCAAACACGTGTGGATGCACTGCATGATGGGGACCAAACCCGGTCTGGCGGCAGGCATCACCAGCGTCTCGCAAGAAGCGGTGAAGATGTGCAAAGCCAACGGCATCGCGGTCATACCGGGGACGTGCCCGAATCAGTTCTTGAAACCCGATTTTAGTCACAAAATGATGCGCGGTATGTGGCGCGCGCTGGGGTTCATGAATTCGGCGTAGCGACCGACAATCCTCCATCGTGTTGATACCATTCACTTAGCCGCAGAAATTGCTGAGAAAAAACTCTGCCGTCTCTGCGGTTACTCGTATTCGGAAATCAGCCTCATTTCAAATATCCCGCGAACCTATGATAAAATACCCCGCCGAGCGACGTACCCTTCGCTCGAAAATCCAATTTTGAAAGAAAGGGCTTAAACAATGAAAGTAATGCTGGTTAAAGACGTATACAAATTGGGGCGCGCGGGGGACGTGAAAAAAGTCGCCGACGGTTATGGACGTAACTTTCTATTGCCGCAGGGGCTGGCTGTCCTTGCCACGGCGGGAGCGCTCAAACAAGTCGAAAAGATTCGCTCGCAGGCTGAGATCCGACGAACCGAACTCAATAGCGAACTTAAAGACCTGGCAACCCAGATCGGCGCCGTTGTGCTGAGCTTCCCCGCCAAAGCGGGCGAGACCGGAAAACTCTACGGCTCGATCACCACGCAAGATGTGGCAACCGCCATCTCCGAACAGACCCGCTATGAAGTCAAGAAACAACAAGTCGACATGCAACCGATCCGCAACCTCGGCGAATTCAAAGCGCGTGTCCGCCTGACGATGGACCTCGTCCCCGAAGTGAAAGTCATCGTCTACCGCGAGGGCGAAGCGCATGAGGATGGCGCGGCAGAAGCAACAGAAGCGGAAGCGCCTGTTGAAACACCCGCCGAATCCGCTGAAACATCCGCATCGTAAGGAAAACCTCTCCATTCATACATCACCAGCAAGTTCCCGTTGGATGGGGCGCTGGTGATGTTTGCTTTATTCATGAGATGGCAGTATCTTAGCCGCAGAGTTCACTGAGACCATTGAGAGAACTCTTGTTTTCTCCGCGATCTCTGTGGCAGATGTATCCCAATGCAAACCATCGGTCAGAAACTCAAACAAGCCCGCGAAGCCAAACACCTCACGCTCGAAAAAGTTTTCGAAGCCACACGCATTCGCGTCCCCTATGTGCAAGCGCTCGAAGCGGACGATCTGTCCTCCATGCCCTCGCCTGTGCAGGCGCGCGGCTATCTCCGCAATTACGCGGAATTTCTTGGTTTGAATTTTGACCAACTGCTGGAGGAGATGCGCGTCGCGAGCAAGCCGTCGGATGAAATGATCACGCCGATGGATTCGACTCCTGTGATGGCGGATTCAACGCCTCAACTTGATTCGCCTCAGCAAACGACGCCTCTTTCCACGGGTCAGCCTGTTCGCCGCAAAAAAGCGGACTCGAAGCCTGCGACCGACTCTTCCCCCTCCAAGCCGACACGCCGCAAGAAAGCGGAGCCTAAACCTGCGACAAATTCCTCGCCTTCCAAACCCCGGCGCGAGCGTAAAAAAGCCGAACCCGAGGCAGAGCCTGCCATCGCGCCTCAGCCTGAAAGTGTCGAAGAACCGGTTACGTTAATCGAGCCTGAGCCTGTCATCGAACCAGTTGACGCGGCTCAAGCGGCAGAAGCTCCTGCTCCCGATGTGAGCGATAATATCTGGCAATCGTGGCTGGATCGACTAAATTCCGCTGTTTCAATGCGAGTGAAACGAAAAGAAGACGCGCAGCCTTCAACCGATCTTCCGCAAGTTGAATCTTCTCAAACTCTCGACACAACTCAGGATCAATCGTCAACGAGCCTGCCGGAAGACTCCCAGTCATCCTCTTTGATCTTCAAAGAGATCGGCAACGAACTACGCAATCGACGCGAGACCCTTAGCCTGCACCTCGGCGAAGTGGAAAGGAATACGCGCGTCAAAGCGCATTACCTTGAAGCGCTCGAACTGGGCGACATGGATAAACTTCCCTCCACTGTGCAGACGCGTGGCATGTTGTCCAACTATGCGTCCTTCCTCGACCTCGACGTGGATGCCATCCTCCTGCGGTTTGCCGATGCATTACAGACCCGGCATCGCGAACAAAACCCGCAACGGCCTGCGCGGAAACCGGGCGAACCGATTGTCTCTACTATTCCGCCGTTACGCACCTTCATCGCGGGCGATATGATCTTCGGCATTGGAAGCGCCATTCTTCTGGTCGGGTTTCTGATCTGGGGCATCACCTGGATCGTGAACCGGCAAAACGAGCAGGAGATTCAACCCACCGCGCCATCCATTTCCGATGTGTTGCTTGCCACCGTCGATCCATCCTTGTTCACGCCGACAGCCACGCTGGCGTTGATCGAGGAGAGCGAGCCTACGGTCACCATCGTGATCCCGACCCAGAACCTGAACGTGAATGTGCAGGTGAACTTGATCGCCGTCGAACGGACGTATATGCGCGTGATCGTGGATGGGGAGGAAGTGTTCAACGGGCGCGTGATCCCCGGCACGGCGTATCCGTTTGAGGCGGAGGAGCAAGTTGAAGTGTTGGCGGGAAGCGGCGCCGCGCTCCGCATTGTGTACAACGGGCGCGACCTTGGATTGCTGGGCGGGTTTGGTCAGGTCGTGAGCAACATCTACCGCGAGGAGGAGATCGTCACTCCCACGGCTTTACCCACGCAACCGCCGACGATCACACCTACGCCGACAGCCACTGTGCCGCCCTCAAGAACGCCGATCCCATCCGCCACGCCTGGAATAACAGCAACACCGTAGAGCGAGGTTTATCTCGTTTTGCATAAGGAAAATTGTCTTGTCTAAAAACACCTTTCACCTCGTTTCACTTGGTTGCGCCAAAAATACCGTCGACTCGGATTCGATGGCGCAACTTCTCGTCCGCGATGGCTATCATGCGGTGGACAATCCTTCTCACGCCCATGTGTTGATCGTGAATACATGCGGCTTCATCGGGCCCGCAAAGCAGGAGTCGCTGGATGTCTTGCGCGAACTTGCCGACGGCAAGAAAAAGAATCAAATCCTTATCGCGGCGGGATGTCTCACTCAACGGTACGGCTCTGAAGTTGCCGAAAAAGTCCCCGGCATTGATGGTGTTCTCGGCACGCGCCGTTGGATGGATATTGTTCAAGTGGTGCGCGAACTCCGCAAGACTCCTCACCCCGAACCGATCTATCATTTGCCCGAAGCCAAAACCGTTGGCACAGATGAACAGGATGCGTTACGCGCCTCGGTGGCAGGCGCGAGCGCGTACGTGAAAGTTGCGGATGGATGCCGCCGCCCGTGCGCGTTCTGCGCGATTCCGCTCATCAAAGGGACGGCTGTCTCGCGCCCTGTGAATTTGATCGTCGATGAAGCGAGGCGTCTGCGGGATGCCGGTGTGCGCGAGTTGATCCTGATCGCGCAAGATACTACAGATTACGGTCACGACTTGGGGATGAAAGATGGCTTGGCGGTTTTGCTGGAGGAACTCACAACGAAAGTTCCCGACATGGATTGGCTCCGCATCATGTATGCGTATCCCGGCTATGTAACGGATCGCTTGATCGACGTGATGGCTTCTAGCAAACAAGTCCTTCCGTACCTCGATATGCCGCTTCAACACGCGCATCCGAAGACGTTATACCGAATGCGAAGACCCTCGAACATTGACTGGGTGCATCGCACGCTTGACAAGATGCGTTCTCGCATTTCAAACCTCGCCATTCGCACGACGTTTATCGTTGGGTATCCCGGCGAAACCGACGAGGAATATCAGGCGTTGGTTGATTTCGTGAAAGAGATCCGCTTCGACCGCGTGGGAACGTTCCAATTCTCGTTCGAGCCCGGGACCACGAGTGAGCCGCTTGGCGACCCAATTCCCGCCGAAGTGAAGCAAGCGCGCTATGAACAGTTGATGGAACTGCAACAGGGCATTTCGATGCAGGTCAACCAATCGTATGTTGGCAAAACGTTGGATGTGTTGGTGGAGGGGCGCGATAAAGGAATTACCATTGGGCGCTCGTACCGCGACGCGCCGGAGATCGACGGGTTGGTGTTCATCGAAGGCGAGGCGAAGATCGGCGAGATCGTGCCGGTCAAGATTACCGGCGCGATGGCGTATGACTTGACCGGAGTCCCTGCGCAGGAGTTGATTCGGTTGTAAGCCGTACCGCAAGATTGATCTTGCCTGTTTGCTTTCTTTCGATGCGCGATCGCAAAGTGAACTTTGCGGCACGAAATGTCCACGAGTGGATTTGGTTGTAAACCGTACCGCAAGATTGATCTTGCGTGTTTGCTTTCTTTCGATGCGCGATCGCAAAGTGAACTTTGCGGCACGAAATGTCCCACGAGTGGATTTGGTTGTAAGCCGCACCGCAAGATTGATCTTGCCTGTTTGCTTTCTTTCGATGCGCGATCGCAAAGTGAACTTTGCGGCACGAAATGTCCACGAGTGGATTTGGTTGTAAACCGTACCGCAAGATTGATCTTGCGTGTTTGCTTTCTTTCGATGCGCGATCGCAAAGTGAACTTTGCGGTACGAAATGTCCACGAGTGGATTCGAGGGTAAGCCGTACCGCAAGATTGATCTTGCGTGTTTGCTTTCTTTCGATGCGCAATCGCAAAGTGAACTTTGCGGTACGAATTGCCCCACGAGTGAATCAAATTGCAGAATAACAGAAACAGCCCGCCCCTGAGAGAGGGGCGGGCTGTTTTGCGTGTTGAAAAAATGCTTTCTCAGGACATCCCAACCACTATGCAGCTCTTGCGACAGCCGTCGCGGCGAGGAGGAGTATCCCCAAAACGAGGTTGATTTGAATGAGCCTCGTCTCGCGGCGGCGCAGGGATTCCAGTTCTTGTGAATTGTCTGTTTTTTTCGATTTGACGAGGGCGCGGTGCAGGGCGGGGGTAACGTCCCAGGTTTGGATGGCGGTGGCGACGATCACGAACATGCCAAGAAGATGTTTGGCGAGGATTGCCAGCGACCATTGCGTGCTGGTGGATAGAAAGCCATCGTAGTGCGGGTTGACGCTCATTTGGAATAAGCCGGTGAGAACCAGCAAACTGAGGCTGAACCATGCGAGGGGTTCGAATCGTTTTTGAATGGCTTCGATCAACGCGAGTTGCGCGTTCGTTTCAAGCGCGCGCTTCATGGCGGGCAGGAGGAGGAACGCGATGGCTGAAAGGTTGCCCACCCACATGACCGTGGCAATAAAATGAAGCCAATAGGTGATTACGATCGCCCAGTTGGGGGGAGGCGTCATGGTGATGGGATTGGCGTTTCAGTCGGCGTTTCGGTTGGCGTATCGGCGGGCGGCGGTCCGCCGGTGGTTGGGGTTTCGGTGGGTATCAAAGGCTCGGGTGTGGCGGTGGCAGGGTAGCAGGCTTCTGTGGCTTCGTTAAGTCCTTTTTGAGCGGCGCTATCGAGCGCGCCGACTCCCTGCGCGTTGGTGTATTGGGTATACGCGCCGCAGTAATCGCCTTTGGCAAGCAGTTCGTCTCCGTAGCGCATGGAGGCAAATTGATAGCGGGTGGTGGCGTACATGGTGCCATCCCACAGACCCGCCCAGCCGCGATACACCTGGTCGAAGTAAAAGACGGCTTGTTGCCAATCCAATTCCCAGAACGACGCGCCGATGAGGTAGATGCGCGCGCCTTCGCGCAATCCGCTGGCGTCGCGGTCGATGGTTCCGAATCGTTCCGCCAGCGCGATCTGATAAATGCCGCCTTCGAGATTCCCCGAATTGATGAGGTTCACGCCGTAGTTGCGCAGGGCGAAGTAGTACATGCCGTCTACGAGGGAGGTTTGATAGGTTGGATCGAGTTTGCGCATTTCATCGAGCGCACCGATGGCGCTGGGCCAATCTTGCGCCGCGATGAGTTGTTGCGCGCGCGCGTAGGCTTCCTCCGCGCCGCTGAAATCTGGCGTGGGCGTGAGCGAGGGGGTCGGCGTGGGCGTTGGCTGGTTCATCAACACCAACACGTTGGTCAATTGCTGTTGCGCGTCGGGAAAGGATGGGTCGTGCTGGATGATCCACTCGAGGCGCTGTTTGGCGTTTTCGTATCGTCCGAATTGAATGTCCACCAGCGCAAAGGTGAATTGCTCGCTGAGTTGTTCGCTCATCACCGAGGCTTGATACCCCTGGCGTGTGCCGATGCCGGAACGAAACCCGCTAAATATGGCAATGGCAAGGAGAACGATCACGCCCAGCGCGTTGAACAGGAATCGTTTGCCGCGACCGGGTTTTGTAACTTTGATGTTTGGTTGTGTGCTTCCAAGATCTTCAGACATTTGAAATTTTTTCTCTTTTCATTTTTGGGGGTGTAGTTGGCGTTCTCTCACGCCAACGGGACGTTACACCTGCCCTGGCGGGCGGTGCCAGGGGAGAACGTCCCCTACACGACAGAAGATTATATCAGCCTTGATTTTAGAGTTTTAACAACAATTTAATTTCCGACCAGATGATGGGCAGGCAGACGAGTCCGCCGATGGTCATACCAAGCAGCGCGGTCAGTACCGCCGAGCCGGGGATGTAAACCGCCAGCAGGTAGGCTGTCGTCCCGCCGATGACCGCCGCGACCAAACCTTTGATGACCGCGCTCCACACCACGATGGGTTCATGCATCCGCTTGCTGAGCCAGATGAAGAGGAAGATGGATTCGATGAGCAGGGCGATCTCCGCAAAGGCAATGACCGGGGCTCCGATAGGTTTGAACATCGTGATGCCAAGAGAACCGATGCCGATGAATAGCCCGAGCCTCAAAACGACCGCGTATAGCGGGAAGATCGGCTCCTTGCGCGCATAGAACGAACGCGCCGCGATCTCGTGGATCGAATAGCCTGTCAACGTGATGAGGTAGGCGCGCGTCGTCCACGTGATCAGCGCGGACATTTCCGCTTCGAAGCCGAATGCGGCGCGGACAAGCGGATTGATCCCCGCCGCCATCACCGCCGCAATGGGGATGGTGAGGGCGATCAAAACTCGAAGGGCGCGTTCGATCGCCAGGCGGAACTCATGCCACTTGTCGCGTGAAGCGAATTCTGAAAGTGTGGGGAGCATGGCGGTGGCGATCGCCGTCCCCAGCAGAGTCTCCGGCACTTGCATGATCATCCAACCGAAGGCGAGCGAGGTGACCGCGCCCTCCTGCCCGGTCAACGAGGCGAGATAGTCTCGGGCGATGACGATGAGTTGAATGCCTCCCATGGTGAGCAAACGCGGACCGAGCAGTTTGAGCGCTTCGAGCAAGCCGGTGTGACGCAGGTCAAGCACAGGAGTCCATTTGAAACCAAATTTGTGCAACGCGGGGACTTGCACTGCGAGGTGCAACGCCGCGCCGAGGATGACTCCGTACACGAGACCTTGAATGCCGAAGCGCGGCACAAACATGATCGCCCCGAAAATTTGACCGATGTTGTACATGGTGGGCGCGAGCGCGGGCAGGAGGAAATGCTGGTTGGCTTGCAGGCTTGCCATCACCAACCCGCTGATCGAAAAGATGATCGTGCTGACGAGGTTCAAGCGCATGATGTCTGCCACGAGCAGGCGCTGCTCTGCGGTGAATCCCGGTACGATCACGTGATCCACAAGTTGTTGCGCGAAAATAAAGACCAACGCCGCCACCGCGCCTGTGACAAGAAACGCGAGATTGGCAACGCGCGAGAACAGGTCCCATGCGGCTTCGCGTCCTTTCGTGGTGAGATAGTCGCTCATCAAGGGGATGAACGCCATCGAAAGCGCGCCGCCCGAGATGAGCGCAAATAACACATCGGGCACGTTGTTGGCGGAGTTGAATACGTCCAGCATGCCGACTTCGTCTGTGTAAATGCGTGAGATGATGCCCACGCGCGCGAAGGCGAGGATTTTATCCACGCCGAAGAAGGTGGCGATCAAAATGGAGGTGCGCGCTAAAAAGGAAAATTTATTCATTCGGCTTCTCGGGTTTCCACACGTTCAACGCATACGGCAGGGTATGCAAAAAGAGAAATGTCCGCCACGCCAGCCCGGGGAGCAGGATGTTGAAATCAAGCGAGTCGCGATAGACCCACATCCCCAGGAATATCAACGGCACGATGTTGAGCGCGGCGAGATAGGCTGGTAGAAATCGAGGATTATCTTTGCCTTTCCAGAAGATCGTAAAACTGAGAAATAGGATGAGCAACACAACGCCTACGTCGAGATACCCAACCCACCGTGGAACGGGAACGTCGGATGCGCTGGCGTATAACACCAGGTAGGTCGAAACGAGATAGGCGACGCACGCCATGAAAAGCAGGAAGCGGTTGGGTAAACGGATCATGTTATGGAACGTAGGGAGGCAACTCCATCACGCGGAATTGCCCGTCGCTTCCGCGCGATACGCGATATTCGAATTGCGAAACGGGCGGCATCTCGGTTTCCTCCGCGCCGCAACACGGACCCAACACGAACAGCGTTCCGTCTGGGTTGTTGAATTCCACCAGAAAGGTGAAAGCGCCGCCATCAGAGTTCTGTAGCGTGGCTGTGCGAACGGTTAGGCATTGTAATCCCGCGTTCTCACAAGCCCAACTCCACAGCGCGGCATGATCTTCGGGGTCTGCCGACGCATTGAAAACCTGCAATTGCTCATACTCGCCGCCGAAGAAAAGATCGGCTTTGGCATATTGCTTTGCGTTCAACAGGTCGAAGAACTGGGTCAGCAATACCTGCGCATCGCTGGCTGTGAATGGCGGCGATGTCGGCGCGGGAGTCGCTTGAGGCGCGCAACTGGCAAGGAAGAGTACGATGATCAATAAATATCTTTTCATCAAAACGTGCCCTGGATGATGCCGCCGTCCACGTTCAGCAAAACACCCGTGATGTATGACGCGGCGGGCGAGACGAGGAAGACGGCGGCGTTGGCAAACTCTTCGGGACGCGCCATCCTGCCGAGCGCGGTGGATTCAACTTGCATACGCTTCTCATCCGACGGGGAGGTCTGGTTCTTCTCTCCTCGAGCCTTCATCAACTCTTCGACTCGTTCCGTCTCCGTCCAGCCTGGCAGAATGGAGTTTAAACGGATTCCCTCCTTGCCCAGTTCCAACGCCAGCGACTTGGTCAGTCCCGCCGTCGCCGCGCGGACGCTGTTCGAGATGAGCAAATTCGGGATCGGTTGTTTGACCGAATACGAAGTGACCGTCAACACGCTCGCCGAATCGGATTTTCGCAAATGCGGCAACGCGGCTTTGATCAATCTCACATGACTCATTAGGCACAGGTCAATCCCTTTTTGCCACGCGGCATCATCGAGCGAATCGATCGAACCCGATTTCGGTCCGCCCGCGTTGGTGATGAGGATGTCGAGTCCGCCAAAGGCATCCACGGTTTGCTGGATCAACTTCTCAGGCACAGCGGGCAGACTCACATCGCCAGTCAAACCGATCACTTGCGCGCCCGTTTCTTTGCTAATCGTTTCCGCCGCGCGTTTTGCATTTGCCTCCTCGCGGCTGTTTACCGCCACGCGGCAACCTTCTTTCGCGAGGAGTAACGCGGTGGCATACCCAAGTCCGCGTGAGGAACTTGCCACGAATGCGCGTTTGTTTTTCAAGCCTAAATCCATAAGACTCCTTTTCTAAACACAAAGGATACGACGGTCATAAAGGAAAACCTTAGTGTACTTTGTGTCCTTTGTGTTTAAAGCATTTCGATCTTCGCGTCCCACACATCCCCATCCGTCCAATTCGCTTCCACCCATTTTGCCACATTCCCCAACGCGGACTGTAAAAATGCAACATCATTCCCCACCATCGCGCAGACGATGACCGCCTCATCCCATTTATCCTGCAAGTCCATTTCCGCGACGGAAACATTGAACTCGCGGTGCAAGCGCGAGATGAGCGGCTTGATCCATCCGCGCTTTTGTTTGAGGGAGGCGCAGGCGGGGAGGTGGAGGTGAATCGTGAGGGTGGCGATCATGCCGAAGTTTCGGAGTGAAGCGAGTCAAGAAATTGACGAGCCGTTTGAATTGAAATATTTTCGTGCATGCCCAAATCCAATAAATGATGGTCGCCGCTGACGATGACAGTTGCTTCGCCTTCCAAGGCAATGGCGATAAATTTTTCATCGTCGGGGTCTTGGGGAACGGTGCCTTGCGCATCTGCTTGACCAGAAACCAAAAGCGCGTCTTCGCGAAGCAGATTCGACATGGATTGTATGTCTTCGTTTGAGATGGAATACTTATCTGAAGAGGCAAGCTCCGCCATCACTCGTTCCGCTTTATAAATTGCCGATTCGCTGGTGATAACGATGAATTTCCTCTCCCGCCAGGCATCCATGATCTTTGCTGGAGCGGCTTTCTTTGAAAGCAACGCGCTAATGAGGATGTTGGTATCTATAACCACCCGCAGCATAGGTTACTCCCTGGCGCGTTTGATTGCCGCGGCAACATCCTCTTCGATTTCGCTCACAGGGCGCTCTGCCTGTTGATTGCGAATCTTATCCACGATCTGGAAGCGCGCTTCGCGTTCTGCCACCAGTTTCTGGTACATCTCGATGGGGATGATCGCCGCCATAGGTTTGCCCGACTTTTCCACAACAGCCACATCGCCTCCAAAACCAACTTTGCCGAGAATTTCAGCAAACTTCTGCCGAAGGTCTCTTGCGCCGATAAAAATGGTCATTTCAGCCTCCAAATCGCATAATCTCATTGTGTACACAATGAGCATTATCGTCTTTTATGTCGTTGCTGTCAAGCGCGCTTTTGTTTGGGGGAGGCGCAGGCGGGGAGATGGAGGTGAATGGCGAGGGTGGCGAGCATGGGTAAAGTATACAGGTCCACACGTAAACAGGTAAACACGCCATCTTTTTTCTTGTGTATGTGTCTACCTGTGTACTTATTTACGATTTACTAATTACACCTTACAATCCCTCGCATGGACATCGAAGCCGAATACAACAAAGCCCTCGACTATCTCTACTCGTTCGTGGATTATAGCCTGAAACATTCCTCTGAACTTGCCAAGGCGGAGTTTAACCTTGACCGCATGTACGCGTTGATGGAAGAACTCGGCAACCCGCAGAACATGTATCCCATCATTCACGTGGCAGGGACGAAGGGGAAGGGATCGGTGTGCGCGTTGTGCGCGTCGGCGTTGAAGGCGGCGGGATATAAAGTTGGGTTGTACACATCTCCGCATTTGTTGGATTTCTGCGAGCGGATTCAAGCGGATGGCGAGCCAATCTCACGCGAGTTGTTGGTTGAGTTGGTGGAGGAGATCAAGCCAGCCGTTGCGAAAATTCCGAAGTTGACGACTTTTGAAATTACAACTGCGCTTGGTTTTCTCGCGTTCGCAAAGCAGGGATGCAACGCGGCGGTGATCGAGGTCGGCTTGGGCGGGCGGCTCGACGCGACGAATATCGTCATGCCGAAAGTTTCGGTCATCACGTCGCTGTCGTATGATCATATGGCTGTGCTTGGAGATACGCTGGCAAAAATCGCGGGGGAGAAGGCGGGCATCATCAAGCGCGGCGTGCCTGTGGTTTCCTCCTCTCAAAAGGATGAAGCCCTCGAGATTTTGGAGCGCGTAGCCAGACTGGAGGATTCGAGTTTCACTTTGGTTGGGAAAGATATAAAAGTCTATCCGAATATCGGAGCGCGGACTTTTAGTCCGCCTAATGAGCGGACTTTCAGTTCTTCTAATAAGCGGACTGAAGTCCGCGTTCCGGAGTTTGAATCCATTGCTTCCTCATTGGATGGACAATCACTACGCATCGTTGACGACCTTCGACTTTCAACCTTCGACCTTCAACTGCCTTTACTCGGAAGCCATCAACTCGAAAACGCCGCCACCGCGTACGCCGCGCTCAAGGTCAGCGGGCTGGATGTTTCAGACGAGGCGATTCAAAAAGGATTTGCGCAAGTTAAGTGGAGAGCGCGGTTTGAAATTGCAAGAAGAGAGCCGCCTGTGATCTTTGATTCGGCGCACAACGAAGATTCGTTTGTGAAATTGCGCGAGACGCTTGACACTTACTTTCCAGACAAGAAAGCCTATCTCATCTTCGGCGCGTCGGAGGATAAAAATATCCCTGGGATGTTCGCCGCGATGAAACCGAAGATTCAGCGACTCATCGTCACGCGCGCCGACCATCCGCGGGCGCTGGAGGAGGAGAGAATCGTCGAGTTGGCGAGGCAGGCTGAGGTCCCATATGAAGCGGTGAGTCCCGTTGAGTCTGCGTTGAGGCGGGCGTTGGAGTTATCCGCAAAAGATGGCAGCATTGTGTTGTCCGCTGGAAGCATGTTTGTTACGGCGGAAGTGATGAGAGCATGGAAGAAATAAAACACAAGATGGTATGATTTCTACGCTGGGATTGCATTTACTCCACCTGTGTATGAACGGCGTCAATAACCATATGAGGCGCTTCAGGATCGCTCATGTTGCAGTTGTTGTTTATGTCGCTAGTATTACAACGCAAAGCGGCTCCCTACGCCGTCCCCGGCGCAGGGAGCCGGCGCAAAACGCCGCTGGGGACGGCGGCTTTGAGCGTGACCTCGCGCTGTAATACTAGGGAGAGTCAATTAAAAACGTGAAACTCCAAGGCCCATTATGTTGCCTGGTCATCAAATCTCTGAAAGTATTTCTCAAGGTTCTATCGCCAAAGTATTCTATCGGCGTCCGAACCAGGGCTATATTTTTTATTCCTGTTACTTCCATGCACTCGAACCCAATAAATTGGTGTTTTTCAGCCATTTGGAGGCGCAATATTTCACAATCAGAATAATCTATTTCGTACAAGAATATACTGTTTATTACTAACGTGATCTCCCGAAATGTAGGATCGGGACGCACAAAAATTAGATACTGGCAACGACCGGTTACCTCACCTTCGCTGGAATATAACCATCTTATGGTTCCTTCTTCGATTGGGGAAATCTGATACTCGTCGAATTGTATATAGGTAGATTCGGGGTTATTAGGGCTGGTCAACATCCAATCGCTTGCATCTGGAAGATCATAACAAATTTCAAGGCGATAATTTATCCCCTCGGGTTGAGACCTCGTTAGTTCCATATTGAGCCCGTTAGCATGAATGCTTGGATATGCATTGGATGGAGTTTCTTGCAATGAGTAGGTACTCAACGTAGAGCCGATTAAGAGACCGATAAGAAAAGGCAGTAGAAGTCCGAATAAACGACTAATTCGAATCTTAGATAAGTTTTTTTGCATTGCTATT
Source organism: Candidatus Defluviilinea gracilis (assembly GCA_016716235.1). Classification (NCBI taxonomy): domain Bacteria; kingdom Bacillati; phylum Chloroflexota; class Anaerolineae; order Anaerolineales; family Candidatus Villigracilaceae; genus Candidatus Defluviilinea; species Candidatus Defluviilinea gracilis. The sequence continues at coordinate 258,432 of JADJWS010000001.1, read as the reverse complement.
CCTAATGGCTACGGCACGCAAGGGAAGCGCACAATTTCCTTGCGTGCCGTATATTATTGATATCTGTAGTAGCAGTAGCCAGGCGACTCTATGGTGTGGAGCCTTTGATTTCAAATTCCCAAGGTCCAAGACGCGCATCTGCGATAACCTCGTACGCTATATTTCGCGCGGCCAGTTCCGTCATGCTAGAAGGTTTTGCAAGAATATCAATGCCTGACTGCCCATTGCCGACATTACACCTAATCTTTATACCGCTATTTGCTTCGTCCAGTTTGTTTTGAATTGCTGGACAATCCAGCATCTCGGGCGGGGATACTGAGATTTGCCGAAGGGTCAATTTAACATCTTGCGCATCTTTGTCAACGACAACGGGGAAAAGTAAGTATTCACAACGCTCTATCTTCCTGCCATCAGGTGATGGTATCCAATTAATCGTTCCCTCCTCAACAGGAAAGAAGATCTCGTCAGTTATGCTGAGTATTACTTCGTCGCCACGATTTGCAATGAGCCAGTCTCGGCTATCTGGCAAAGTAAAGCATAGATCCACTTGATAATTTTCGCCGCTCTGATGAGCCGCAATCAGTCGGAATGTTATGTCGCTTACCGTTACCTGATTCGCTTGGTTTGCAAGATTTAATGTCTCAAAGTCTGGCTGGGTGAAGTACCTCATATTCTCTCGCGCCGATGCTTCTGTGATTTGGAAAATCAGTCCAGCAATTGCAACCAATGCAATTAACCATATAGTTGTGGTAGTTTTTTGTTGCTTAAACATGCTAACTCCTTTAATAAGTAGATGTGCATTTCCAGCTAGGGCTGTTGACAGGCCAGGTTATGGGTGATGTAGAATAATCGCCGCACGCTTGAAAGCCGCTATTTCCAGATTGTTGATCTGAATACGTGGAGTCGTTGGGTGGAGACCATCTTTGCTCCCAATAGTAATTTTTCAAAGTCGCATTATTGTAGTAGTAAAAAGCTGAATAGTTCCACGTGCGTGCCCAGAAAGTAACACAAGTATCTGATCTTCTTAGTTCAACTTTGATAGGGCCTGGATTCCCATAGGGCCATTTTTGCCGAACCGTTACTCCATCAGCTGAACAACCTGTAGTTGCTGGGTCAGTACCGTTGCAACCGCTTCCGCTACAAAGGGCTAGCGCGTTCCGCGTGGGGTGCGCTAACAGTGCGAGAACGATCATCACAAAAAGAATCTTTCGATACATTATGATCTCCTTCAAGTTGGATACTGAGTTTTGGCGATTAGATCATGCTTCTGTCGGATGTTGATTATGCTACAAGACGATTTTATACCCCTCTTCTTATTTGTCACTGGGAATATTTCGAGGTCTGACCTTGGGAATTATTCGAGGTTGTCAGACAAATGTTGCAACGCCCAAACCGTGGCTTCTTGTCTCGATTTCACTTGTAATTTTGCTATGATACGAGTGATATGATACGCGACCGTTTTTGCGCTGATCTCAAGAGATTTCCCGATTTCTTTGTTATCCATGCCTTTTGCGAGAAATTGGAGAACTTCAAATTCGCGAGGAGTCAATTGATCAATTTTACTTCCTACATCATTGCGCCATCGTTTTGCCCTATCGCGTTGCGCCTTATCAAAAATTATTTCTCCGTTTACGGCGCGGCGGATTGCGCCAATTAATCGTTCTTCGGATTCTTCCTTGCTTAAGTACCCGGCGGCGCCTGCGTCCATCATCGCGGCTAGGTAGGAATCTCGGTCGTGTGCTGTTAAAACCAGGGTAATGATTTCGGGGTATTTTTCCCGCACCCACTTTTCAAGTTCTGAAGCGCGCAACCCGGGCATTTTCAAATCAAGGATTAAGACTTGCGGGCGGAGTTTTGTTACAAGTATCTGCGCTTCATATCCGTCCTGTGCTTCCCCAATGATTTCCATATCCTTTGCTTGTGAAAGCAAAGTTCGAATGCCGGCGCGCGCCAAGGGGTGATCATCCGCGATAAGTATGGTTATTTGTGTGTTATGGGATTTCACGCTGTTACTCCTCCATATGTATTTGTGCGACTGAATTGTATCCGATGTTTTTTTTTTTCGCCAAGACTGATATAAGATGTAAATTCAGGCTCTACCGTTTTAAACGGGAAACCATTTTTCAAACACAAAGGACACGACGGTCACAAAGGAAAAACACAAGGAATCTAGGCTCTTTTCCCCCCTTTGTGTCGCTTCGACGAACTCAACGCAAGACTTTGTGTCCTTCGTGGTGAGGCTCTTTCCCGTTGATTACGGGACACCCTAAATTCATAAACAGATTTTTGTGATACAGGATAAAATACCTTGTAATTACGAATTGTTCTTAAAGTTAGCCAACGAAACTCATTACCCCTTTGTTCCTCATTCGTCAGGGATTTAGGGATGTGATGAAGAGGACGAATGAGTCACCCAAAAGATTGGACCGAAGAAGAAAATTTTGATCTGACCCTCTCTCAACGCACGGAGGAGTTGTATCGCATTGCGAATCGCGAGGCGGATGCCGATGGCATGATCGAAGCCGCGGTGTTGCCGTTGCGCGATCTGGTCGTGTTCCCGCGCATGGTCTCGCCGATTTTTATCGGGCGCGAATCGTCGTTGCTCGCGGTGGAGGAGGCGCAGCGCAAAGGGCAGACCGTGATCGGGCTGACGCAACGCGACGCGGACATTGACAACCCCAGCGTCGAAGATTTTCTGCCCGTTGGCGTGGAGATGGCAGTGGGGCGTTTGCTCGCCATGCCAGACGGCTCGCACTCCGCGCTTGTGCAGGGACGCCGCCGCGTGGAAGTTGTGGAGTTCGTGCGCAGTGTGCCCTATTTGAAAGTGCGAGCCCGCGTCATTGCGGAACCTCAAACTGCCGACCGCCAAACGAGCGCGCTCATGCGTTCGGCTTTGGACCTCTTCGATCGTTGTGTGCAGTTGGATCGTTCGATTCCCGAAGAAGCGCATTTGTTCGCGATGAATATTTCCGAACCTGGCTGGCTTGCGGACATGCTCGCCACGTCGCTGTCGTTGAATTACGAAGCGAAGCAAAGCCTGTTGATGTTGCTCGATGTGCGTGGACGATTGCAAGCACTGAATAAAATTTTGGCGCAAGAAGTGGACGTGTTGGAGCTCGAAGACGAAATCCACTCGAAGGTGCAAAGCGAAGTGGATAAAAGTCAGCGCGAGTTTTATCTGCGCGAGCAGATGCGTCAGATTCAAAACGAGTTGGGCGAAGGCGACATCTTCACGCGCGACGCGAACGACTTGAAGAAGCGACTTGATGTGGCGAATCTTCCCGATGAGGCGAAGTTGGTCGCAATGAAGGAACTCGAACGCCTGAACCAAATGCCGCCGATGGCGCCCGAAGTGGGAATCATCCGCACGTACATTGATTGGATTCTCGAACTGCCGTGGTCGAATTTCTCGCCCGATAATCTCGACGTGAAGAACGCGGGCAAAACGTTGGAGCGCGATCACTACGGACTCAAGAAAGCCAAAGAACGGATTCTGGAATACATCGCCGTCCGTTCGTTGAAGCCGAAGAAAGAACGCCAGCCGATCCTGTGTTTCGTTGGTCCGCCTGGAGTTGGAAAAACATCACTCGGACGTTCGATTGCCGAAGCGCTTGGAAGAAAATTTGCGCGCGTATCGCTTGGCGGCGTGCGCGATGAAGCCGAGATTCGCGGACATCGCCGCACTTACATCGGCGCGTTGCCTGGGCGAATCATCCAAACCATGAAACGGGCGGGGACGTCGAATCCGCTGTTCATGCTGGATGAGATTGACAAGTTGTACTCCGATTTCCGCGGCGACCCCGCTTCGGCGATGCTCGAAGTGCTCGACCCCGAACAGAACAACACGTTCAGCGATCATTATTTGGAATTGCCGTTTGATCTTTCGAAGGTCATGTTTGTCACAACGGCGAATTCGCTGGGAAGTATTCCGTCTCCGTTGTTGGATCGCATGGAAGTGATCGAGTTCCCTGGCTACATCGAAGAAGAGAAACTTGAAATTGCGAACCGCTACTTGATCCCTCGTCAGGTGGAAGAGAATGGCGTGGAGGAACTCAGCCTCACGTTTGAAGCCGACGCAGTGCGGAAGATTATCCGCGAGTACACGTATGAAGCGGGCGTCCGCAATTTGGAACGCGAACTTGGCAAGATTTGTCGCAAGGTGGCGCGTATGAAAGCGGAGGGGAAGAAGTTCGAGTCAACCGTCAAAGCCGATTCGATAGAAAAGTATCTCGGTCCGCAACAAGTCTTCCAGCCCGAAGCCGAACGCACGGATGAAGTGGGCGTGGTCACATCCCTCGCGTGGACGGAAAACGGCGGCGAGATCATGCCCGTCGAGGTCGCGGTTCTCGAGGGCAAAGGCGGATTGCAAATGACGGGTCAGATGGGCGACGTGATGCAAGAGTCGGGTCAAGCCGCGCTGACGTACATCAAATCACGCGCCGCAGAATTGAAAATTGATCTCGAAGTCTTCGAGCGCATGGATATTCACGTCCACATGCCCGAAGGCGCAATTCCGAAAGACGGACCGTCTGCTGGAATTACGATGGCGACCGCGATCATCTCCGCGCTCACGGGTCGTCCCGTGTTCAAACACGTCGGCATGACGGGCGAGATCACTTTACGCGGACGAATCCTTCCCATCGGTGGCGTGCGCGAAAAAGTGCTTGCCGCGCATCGCGCGGGATTGAAGACCGTTATTCTACCTGAAAAGAATCTCAAAGACCTAACCGAACTTCCGAAGACCGCGAAATCAGAATTGAAGATCATCCCAGTCAAGCACATGGATGATGTCTTGCAGATCGCGCTCGGCAAAGATGCGGTCATCGAACCGCCGCGACCGAAGAAGCAGAATAAGGAAGAAACGCAAGAAGAGAGCGAGTAAATTTAACACAAAGGACACTAAGGTTGGACACGTGACGAGCGAATAGCCTTTCCGTAGTTTTTCTTCGTGTACTTTGTGTCCTTTGTGTTTAAAAAAATTATGTCAAATTCACTCAAAAACAAAGTCGTCCTCATCACGGGCGCATCCTCTGGATTCGGCGAAGACGCCGCGAAACTTTTTGCCGCAGAAGGATGCAAAGTCATCCTCACCGCGCGCAGGCTCGATAGATTGCAAACGCTCGCGGCTGAGATTCAAAGCAAAGGCGGCGAAGCGCTTGCCATTCCTGTAGATGTTTCAGAACGCGCCGAGATCGAAGTGATGGTGCAGACCGCGCTCGATCTCTATCGCAACATTGACATCCTTTTCAACAACGCGGGCTATGGCGCGGTCAACTGGTTCGAGAATCTCAAACCCGAACGCGACATCGAAACGCTGATCCGCGTCAACCTCATCGGCACGATGCTCGTCACGCGCGCCGTCCTTCCGCACATGCTCGAACGCGGCGAAGGTCACGTCATCAACATGGTGTCTGTCGCTGGTCTTATTGCCGCGCCCACGATCACATCGTATGCCGCCAGCAAATTCGGCGCGCGCGCGTTCACCGACGCGCTTCGCCGCGAAGTGAGTCACCTCGGCATCAAAGTTTCGGGCATTTATCCCGGTTCCCGCCGTCACTGAGTTCGGCGATAAACTCGAACGCACGCAAGCGCGCAAAACGATCAGGCACATCAAGTATCCGCATCTCACTTCTGAATATGTCGCTCGGCGCGTTGTCGAAGTTGCCAAACGTCCGCGCCGCACGCTGGTTATCCCGTGGTGGTTTCGCATCATCACCACGTTCGACACGCTCTTCCCCGTCGCAGTGGATTGGATCACGTATTTCTTCTCGAAGAAGAATCATAATTTGGATTAACTTTTCATCCTGAGCGGAGGGACTGAGTGTACGTCGAAGTCCCGCAGTCGAAGGACACACGTACACGCCATCCCTGCGTTTCGACTGCGCTACGCTCCGCTCAACGCGATAACATGCTTAAGGAGACTCACATGACTCAATCACGCTTGGACAAACTCAACGCTTCGCTTTCGACGGGTGGACTTGATTCAGTGATCCTGAATCCGGGTCCAACCCTCAAGTATCTCACCGGGCTGAACTTCCACTTGATGGAGCGTCCCGTCGTTTTGTTTTTTGCAAAAGACCAAATCCCCGCGCTTGTCCTCCCTGAATTGGAATTGCAAAAGGTGGCAAATCTTCCATACAAACTGCAAGTGTTTTCGTATCCCGAAAACCCAGCCGAATGGGATGTGGCGTTCCGCAAGGCGGCGCAGGCTCTCGATCTCGATGGGAAGCGGGTTGGCGTTGAGTCGCGGCAATTGCGTCTGCTGGAATTCAATTATGTGAAGAACGCCGCCCCCGAAGCGGACTTCCCCGACGCGGGCGATGCGCTATCCCAACTCCGCTTACGAAAAGATCGAACGGAAGTGGAAGCCATGCGCCGCGCGGTGCAGATCGCCCAGTCCGCGCTTGAGGCGACGATTCCGTTCATCAAAATTGGCATGAGCGAAAAAGAGGTGGCGGCAGAGTTGATGATGCAATTGTTCAAGCATGGTTCCGATCCTGAAATGCCATTCAGTCCCATCGTTTCAGCGGGACCGAACTCGGCAAATCCGCACGCCTCGCCGACGGAAAGAAAATTACAAGCGGGCGATTTGCTTGTGGTGGATTGGGGCGCGGCGCGCGATGGGTATATCTCCGACCTCACGCGCACGTTTGCAGTGGGTGAGGTGGATGCCGAGTACGAAAAAATCCACAAGATCGCTCAGGAGGCGAACGCGGCTGGTCGCGCCGCCTCGAAGCCGGGCGTCCCATGCGCAAATGTGGACAAAGCCGCGCGCGACGTGATCGAACAATCTGGCTACGGAAAATATTTCACGCATCGCACCGGTCACGGCATTGGCATGGAGGGACACGAAGACCCCTACATGCGCGGCGACAATATGCAATTGCTCGAACCCGGCATGGCGTTCACGGTTGAGCCTGGGATTTATCTGGCTGGACGAAACGGCGTACGCATCGAGGACAATGTTGTCATCACCGACTCGGGCGCGGACGTGTTGTCCGATATGCCGAGGGAGATGCGGGTGGTGGGGTAGTTCTTTCTAATGATCGACTCCGAACACTCCCTCTACGAACTCCTCGGCGGCGAGACGGGCGTCCGCAAACTCGTTGACCGCTTCTACGACTTGATGGATTCCGCGCCTGAAGCCGCGGACATCCGCGCCATTCATCCGAAGAGTTTGAAACAATCGCGCGAAAAACTTTTCATGTTCCTCACTGGCTGGTCGGGCGGACCGCAACTCTATATCGAATCGCGTGGTCATCCTGCTTTACGAATGCGTCACGCGCCATTCTCCATCGGCGAGACGGAAAGTAGTCAATGGGAATGGTGCATGCACAAAGCGTTGGATGAAATGGACATAGAACCCGCCGTGCGCGATTATCTCAAAGGTCACTTTTCAGACGCGACGAAGTTTTTGAGGAACCGCTGATGTCGTTGAGAGTCTTCGAGAAGCACTCTCTTCACCGTTGAGGGAGATTGCTTTTGGCGGCAGGTTTCGAGATAAAAATCTGTCAGACAGCCTTTCGCATTTGTAATCCATTCCAAACAAGCCTGTAAACTCCTACATCACTATTCGCCTGTATGCTCCTGCGGCTTCATTAGAAGTCATCATCATTGATTGGCAGGAAAACCATGCAAGGCAAATCTGATCTTATCCATATCAAACGCAAATCGCTCTTGTATTTTGTTATAACAGTTCTGATTTTAGGAATTGTCACACCTGTCTTGGCAGATTATCTTGGACCAGATCGCACAACTACCACGAGCGAAGTGGACACGTATGATTATGGTGTGTGGGCGCGGGACAATAATAAGGCTCCATATTGCCTTGATAAAAAAGGAAATAAGGCGGACGATTGTATCGTCTGCGAGTGGAAACGCAAGCCGGGTAGCGCTTGCGGCGATGCCACCTATTCGTACAAACTCGGCACCATATCAGAAGTCGTAGAAAAGACAATCAACTTACCTCCTGCGGCCATTAGCAGTTCCCTGCAAAATTGCAACTCGAACAATGGCTGGTGTAACACTTTGCCTACGCTTACCCTGAATGGAAGCGAGCCTTTAGCGGGTTACAACATTCTCGCGGTTGAAGGCTCGTTGAACGGACAAACATTTGCCTGTTCGGGTTCTTCGTGCGATGTGCCTTTGAGCGAAGGCAACAATGATCTCACCTTTTGGGCGTTATCATCGTATGGCGACAGTTCCGAGATGGGAAGTCTCTCCGCCAAAGTGGATGCAATGTCGCCGAATGTGGGTCTGGATGTCATCGGCTCAAACGGGACGAATACCTGGTATGTTTCTTCTACAACGGTTACTGCCATTGGTTCAGACTCCACATCAGGATTATCCAGTGTCTTGTTGTCGGTCAATGGCGGAGCATGGACAGCCTCGACCACCCTTAATGATGGAGTGTATGCCGTTGATGTGCACGCCGTAGACAATGCAGGGAATGTCTCCAACTCATCAACCACCATTTCGGTAGACACGGTCACACCTTCCATCAGCCTGAATGTAAACGGCGCGATGGGAGGCAACGGGTGGTATAGTTCCAACATGCAAGTCACAGCCAGCGCCAGCGATCTCACTTCGGGCATTGCTTCACTCGAAGTTTCCGCCGATAGCGGGCTTTATCAGGCGTACACCTCTCCTGTCTCTTTTACGGACGGCTATCACACGATCCAGTTCAAAGCGACCGATAATGCGGGGAATCAGACTGAAACTCCTATTCAGGAATTTTATGTAGACACTACAGCCCCCGCGATTGACCTTCTTTCTTCATGGGAAGTGAACAAGACTATTGGGTACAACATTCAGGATGATGGCAGCGGACTTGCGGCATTGCGTATCGTGATTGAAGATGAAGACGAGAAATACAAAAAAGTCACGTGGGATGAAGAAGTTTCAGGGGACAAGTTTAAAGGTGAGATCACATGGAATGGAAAGTTCAGGGATGGCACGGTTGCTCCGCCCGGCGAATATCTGGTGTGGATCAAAGCTAAAGACCAAGCAGGCAATGAGCGTTTCGGATTGGGCAGGGTGATTGTTCCCCAACCCGCAGTGTTCTCTTTGCTCCAGCCTACGATTACAAACAATCAGGAACCACTCCTTCCACCACAGGAATTGTTCGATGAGGATGAGTTGCCTATCGCAAACTCATCATTAACAACGCCGCCGCAAACAAGTTTTGGTGGATTAACCACAGACCCCAAAGAAGTTACTCAAAATTCCCTATTGCTGGCTACGGGTACAGCCTCTGCTTCCACCTCATCCAACTCAAACATCCTGTGGGGCGCAACCGCCGCCGCGCTCATTGGCTGGGCAACGGCTACCGCGTTGGAAGAAAAGAAGAAGCGCAAAGCGTTGCATCGAGCCAGTCGAGATGAAGCGGAGCAAGTCAAAGCCCGCGCCAGTCGAGATGAAGAGCCATCGTTGACCCGCCAAGAGAAGGAACTCGCTAAACAACGCAAAGAATTACAAAAGATATGGGACGCCAACGGCGCGGCGATCTATGAGGCGAATCGGGAATATAAAACGAAGCATGGCAAGGAAATGGATGCGGCGGCCAGAAGCAAGGCGATCAAGGATGCGACCAGAGATGGCGTCTTCAACGCCGGAGCGTATGCGTCCAATTTGGAAGCGGAGCAGATGAGGCGGGACGCGCAGAACGAACATATGGCGAACAAGATGACGCGCTTTGAGAAAGAAGAGGAAGCCCATTGGCAAGCGTCACAAAAAGCGGCAGAGGAGAAGCGGAAAGCCGAAGAGTTGCAGGCAGGCTATGCCGCCTATTATGCCGCGATGAGACAGGGTGAGCAGGAAGCACAAACCAACTGGTGGGACAAGGCAGTAGACTTCGCGCAGGAGAATATTGTTGAGCCAATTCAAAAAACATGGAACACTGTCACAACCTTTGTGCAGGACAAAATCGTTGAACCTGTCGTAATTGTTCTTGACGAAAGAGTCTATCAACCTTATATCAAACCAGCGGCGGAAAAGATCAAAGAGGTTGTCAAGGAATCGGCGAAGTGGATTAATGAACATATCTATCAACCATACATCAAGCCTGTAGTTGATACCGTAAAGAACAACGCTAACATGGCGATGGAGACAGTTCAAAATGGCTGGGCGAGTCTCTTTAGCCTGTTTCAAACTCATCCCACAGCGGCTTGGGCAACCGCAGGAACAGTGACCCTTGCCGCAATTGCAGGAACAACCTATTATCTCAATTGTTTGGGACAACCAATCTTCACTCCGCCCGCTGTCTCGCTTTTCAATCTGGCAGGTATTGGCGCCTTGCCGGTGGCAGGTGTTCTCACCACCGGAAAGAAAAAGCGATTTCACGGCATCGTGGTTGGGTTGTTGCTACTCGGCATGCTTCTCTCCGCATGTGGAACGGGAAATGTGCCGTCTGTACCAACGACCACGCCAACACTCTGCCCATCTACCGAGACACCCGTGCCTATCCCACCAACAGTTCCACCGACGGCAACAACTACACCCATACCGTTTACGTTACCACCAGCAGTATATGTTGTACAACCAAATGATGTGTGTATAAATATCGCTGTGCGATATGGAATAACTGTGGATGAGTTTGTTGAAGCCAATAATAGCGACGCTAATCCAAATAATCAAATTTATTATGTCCCCAACACAGATCCCAACAAGGTGATATGTATTATCAATGCCGGTATAGAATACATAATTCCCTCAATCTCTTACAGAACACCTGCAGAATATGTAAACTATTGGCAGGGTTATTGTATTGAGTCGGAGAAAGATGGAATAAAATCAGTATGCCTATCGCCAAATGATTCTCCATCAGTTATGCTGGCTCACACTCTATATGGCGAAGGTGGATCGAGTATTAATGCTCTTACCTCTGCAAACGTAATGCAGGTGGCGATAAACCGCATTAATTCCATTCTTCGGAACAGAGGAATAAGAGTAGAAAGTCTGTCGTTAGAACAATATCAGAGCCTGATTTTATACGTCATTTCTCAGCCTTACGACTATGAAACTGAAGACGGCCAAAGCGGGCAAGAACCAGCGTTTAATGCTTTTAATGCGCCCTACCCTCACCAAAACTCTGATGCGATAGAAACCAATTGGGATCAAACTTTACAGGTAGCCACTATGCTTATGGAATCTCCCGCTTACGATCCGTCAACAGGGCTTTTGGTTTGGCCCAACAATCTGCCAGTATTACCTTTCGAAGGTCATCCAGAGATAGCCTTTAGCGTTACATCATACTGTGCGACACCAACAGGTGTATCGCTTCCTATGGATGAGGGGACTCCAGTATATATAGAGTACGGACAATATAGTACTCAATATTACTTTAACGATGGAACTCATCATGATTGCAAATAAGGTATTACTATGAAAAACAAAAAGTTTTTATTTATCCTACTCTTGTTGGGCTCATTAATAATTGTTTTTGCGATGTTTTATAAACAATCTCCCGCGGACAGTCGCACATCACAAATTCTTATCAATGGATCGTCTAAAGCGTTTATCTATGATATAGATAGGAATAAGATTTCACTGATCCCAAAAGCGCAATTTGCCTATGGCTGGTCACCATCTGGTAAACAACTTCTATACAAGAATGAGGAAGGGCTTTGGGTTAGTAGGTATGATGGTGATAACCCAATAAAGATTCTTGATGCTGTTGAACATCCTCAATTGAATAATGGTTTCCCTGATGCTGTTTGGCTAACAGACAGAATTGTTTTAGTTGAATCTAGAATCAAATATGGGAATAGTTCACTTTATAGCATTGACCTTCAGTCTGGCGTGGTTACAGAAATCTCCCCTTCGGGAGGCGCATTATTAACATCACCTGAGGGTTCTTATTGGCTAACGCAAAATAAAAACGTTTATCTTGTCACTTTAGACGGCACACAAAAACTAATTCAAGAATTATCGAATTATAGCGGGCTCCCTATTTTCCTTAGTGGCTCCTCCTACCGATTCTCGCCTGATGGCACGAAACTTACATACCCCGTACAAGCAAATTATCCAGCAAACGCAGAATTATGGATTGGTAATATTTCAAAAGATGGACTAACGAACACTCGCTTGCTAATTGACCCGAAAGATTGTAATACGCAATTTGGTGGTGACGTGCGTTGGTCGCCTGATGGTAAATTCATTGGTTATTATGGCTACCGGGAGGAAAAATCTTTGTTTTGTGTTAGTAATACGGAGACCGGGAAAACAGATGTTATCTGGCCGGTTCAATACACATCTGGAACTTTTCTATGGTCTCCGATATCAAATGAAGTAGCAATTGACAATATAAACGCGCTTGGCGTCATAAATCTGCTCGACTTATCAACGGGCGAAAGCAAAATTCTCTTGAACAATCAAATGTTAGGTCTGCCAGAAAGAGTGACTCTTTACATGATGGATTGGCGTTTAATTTCTATACCCTAAATTCGACATATTTCTGTATGCAACAACATGGGTCAGTAAACTCCTGAGCGCGCATTAACAACTCCTATGCCGTCATCGCCAACCAACACACCCAGGGTATCCCTAATCAAACACCGGAGCCGTAACCTATGAATAAACAGAAGAAATCGGCAGAAGTAATAAAATATATATTTGTGGGAGTAATTGTGTTGGCAGTCACTGTATCACTGGCAGGAGTCACACCAACGGGAGATAGAAAAATAATCTTCAATTATTTTTCTATGTATATCGCGCTAGGATGTAGCGCTATTTTTTTTATGTCTGGCATCGCATATCGCATCTACGATGAAAACAAATTGATGTCTTGGATATCGAGGTACTTAATTTCAATAACTATAATGCCAGCGGTGATCGGTGTAGCTTGCCTCAATCTTGTATACGCAAGTTTTCCCTCATGGAAGGTTATTGCTCCATTGGGAGCAATGTACGTGCTTGCGGCAATGTTGCCACTTCTCAACGAGAAACTTTCCGAAACCCTTCATACAGAAATCTTCGCGCCTCGATCCTGTCTCGGCAGAGTTATTGCCATGTCTGTGCTATCGCTTGCGCCAATAGCAGGTATTTTTGGAGCCTTTCTATCCGGCGTTGCAGAAAGGCATGGCGGCACAATAGGGTATTCCCTCATGGGGTTGGTTTTTCATTTTTTCTTTGTTTGGGGAACTATTTCAATGGCGTATCAAGCCTGGGAACGCCGCCCTTGGAAATCGTCAAATCAGGAGTAACACTATGGAGCATTTACCAAATCTATGGATACTTTGGTTGGCTGGGATTGTAGGTTCTTGGATAGGGAAGCCTCTTTGGCGATGGTGGCGAAATCGAAAAAAGAATCATTGATTGGAATGGACTTTTGCTAGACCTGAAAACGGGAGGGTTAGTGAATTCTTTCAAGATGAACCGATTCCTTCCCATATTGATTATGCTCTTGAGGATGAGCTCGACTTGGAGCCGTCCAAGGATAGAAGCAGCGCATACAATGCTGTCACGAAAATATTGGGCTTTCTATATCACGATATCCTTGGGGGTAATAATGAAATGCAAGTACAAGCTCACTGGTCAAATGACAGATAAATCGTTTTATCATTCTATTTCAAGGAAAACAAGATCATGAAATACGCACCAATTTTTGCCCTGCTTATCCTGCTGATCTCTACACTGAGTTGCAGAGGTTTGTCTCAAAAAAAACATCGGCAGAGCGACCCGTTCTACGAGGATTCCGGAGAAGGAAAGTTTTTGGTCGTGCCGTTGATCAAGCCATACAGGGTAGTAACGGATGAAGGCACATCCGTAGGTTGGCAAATGGACCTACTTGAGAATCCTCCCGTAACTCGCATTCGAAGCATAGAAAAAATAGCCGTGCATCATGACGCGATCATGATCTTTGCTCCAACCAATCCACAAATATTCCCTACTGATCCGATGTGGCATTGGATAGTTATTGTACCCGATCAGAAGATCGAGGTAGGATTTGCCAGCGAGGAGGATTTCTTGAAATACATTCGGGAATTTGGCATCAATGAACCAAATTGGGTTAATCCTTTGGATGCGTTCAAGCAGTTTGAGAAAACTGGCTGTTTGGAGTGGATACCAGATTGTGAATAAGCAAAGAAACAACTTGATTCTTATCATAGATCATTTGCTGGGATTTTTTGACAGATAAGTAGGAGAACTAAAATGCGAATATATAAGCAAAAGTTGTTGATTCTTAGTTTTGGCTTGTTACTTTGCGGTGGATTATCTTGCGGAATTCTTTTCTGGTCTGAAGAAATTCCAGCTTCCCCTGCAGAATTTGACCAAACTGGGTGCGAGAATCCCTGCTGGAATGGACTGCAAACAGGTGTTTCCACAAGGCAGGAAATACGAAATGTGCTTGATACGTTCCCGGCAGATTCAAGCCAGATTCAAATTGAAGAAGGGGAATACTTATCAGGTTATCAGTTTATCAAGATTAGGTTCATTGATGAATCATATCGTTATCATCCTAATGGTTCTCCCCCAATAATATCGTTTATATTTGAAGAGGATGACGATGATGTGGTTGACCGCATTTACATAAACGACATGTTGATAATGGGTCAGGTTCTTGATGTTTTTGGAGAACCAGATGGAGTGATTTTAGTTTCAAGCCCAACAATTCATCCGGACTATTGGAAAAAATCTATTCACTTCTATTATCCCAATATCGGGATAACTGTAGGTTGCTATCAGGGAACAACACTGTCGAATGTCGACGGTTCGCCTTGCAAGTCTGAATTTTCCATAGTTTCATTGGCGTATTTCAAGCCTGAGGATTATAGAAATATACTAAAAGAAGAATATGGCGATGCAGATTTGGCCTTGAAATATTTGACGCCTTACAATGGTCTTTCGACTAACTATTCAATTTTTGTTGCGACACCTATACCATAATGTTAAAAATAAGCGAAAGGAGACGAGATGAAGCTTGTTGGTTTATTACTTTTGGTGATTTTGGTTATCTTGATGTGGTTCTTTCCATCCGCCATGCCAGTTCTTGGCATGTCTCTACTCCTGCTAAGTTTCGGCGTAGTCATTCTGCCTATTATCAAGAAGCAAAGGGAGTTGTACAAGCGAGGCAATCTCACGAGTGGCGAGTTGGTGCGCAAGATTGCTCTTGAAGTATTCGGTATTCTCCTTGCAATGGCGCTCGCGGGCTTGGCTGGCAGGTATCTTGGACAAATTGTAATCACACAAACCTCCAATGAACTCATCAAACTCATCGCCGGTATCTTGATTGGTCTGTTGGCTGGGATAGGTGTGGGCGTTCTCGTCCAAAGAACTTGGGGACAGATGATAAAAACAAGCCACTGATTGCAGAATTGACGACAAGCGAAGCCACCGGCTACTTTTACCTCAAATGCTTCATCGCCTCGCGCCGACTGATGGGATGCAGGTCGGTTTCCTTCACAAACCTTTTCACTGCCTTTGTATCCTCTCGCGCGTATTGGCGTAATGACCAGCCGATGGCTTTGTTGATGAAGAACTCATCCGAGCCGAGGTTCTCGCGGATGATCTTGCGCAGTAGATCAAAATCCGTTTCTTTCTTGTAGTCGAGTTGAAACAGAATCGCCGTGCGCCTGAGCCAGATATTTTTTGACTTACGCCATTTGGCGAGATATTTTTCCTTCACATCGGGGAAGCGGCGAAAATGCGCGCCGACGATGTGTGCGATGTTGTCCACTGTGTCCCACCATGATTTGTGCGTGATCATATATTCCAGCGTTTTGATAGACGACTCGGGCAGTTTCTTTTCCAGCCTCTCCATCAAACTCATCGCAACATATTGAAATTCGCGCTGAGGCAGGCTCCACAAGTCGAGAGCGATCTCGTCCATCTCCTCAAGCGTTGGCATGCCATGAAGTTTCACATGCTCCCGAAGCAACTCCTTCACCTGCGGAGATTTGATTCCCAAATATTCGAACTGATCGCGCATATACTTCTTCATCGGCGCGGCTTGGGATGGATTCGCGTTTTTCTCGAAAAGGAATTTTAGTTTTGCGGCATAGAAATTCATAAATCTCCAATCTCCAGTCTCCAATCTCCAATCTCCAATCTCCAATCTCCAGTCTCCAGTCTCTAATCTCAATCTTCTAATTCTCTAATCCTCCCTTGCCTTTCACGGCGTCGGCGTATCCAACGGATCGGCGGGTTGAACAAATTGCGCCAGCCACGCGCCGTTGCCTTGATCGCTCACAGATGAAAATGGAGTCATCAAATGAATCCACGTTCTGCCTGGGTGGAGAGGAATGGGGTTGTTGAACGAATCGACAAAATAGATCGGACGAAGCAAACCTGTCGCCTTCTCGTATTCACGATTCAATGTTGACCATTGGATTCTAAAAACTTGTCCATCACGAAATAAGTACGCGACTCCCTTTTGACCCGCGCCGAGCAAAATCTCAAGTTGATTATGACGATAGCGCGAATGTTCGGCGAACAATACGATCACATTTTCAAACGCCATTTGCCTGCCCGTCAGACGATCTGTTGCGGGAAAAAGATTTCCAGTTTGATCGGCTCGGTCTGTCCAACGCAAATACGTTTGCGAGATCGGGTCGTATTGCCAGCCCGATTGCGTGAACGAATTGTAGAAGACATCGATCTCATTCGCAATACGCCCGTCGTTCAGAATTGAATCGGAGAAAACATTTCCCGAATAATTCACAGGTTGCCGCGGGTTCAACGCATTCTTTGCGAGTTCGCGCAACCGCGCGCGCGTGAGCAACGCGCTGTTGGGCGTGGTTTTATCCACGCCATAAACGATCTCGCACGCATCAAGTTGCTCGCCGATGTCCTCCGCTGCGCTCGCATACACGAGACAACTATTCGGAAACATCCCGCCGATCTGGTTGTACGTGAGTCGCCCCGACCGCACAGGTCCGATATATGGCTCAAGCGGAAAAAACCAATTCGGAGGAGTCCCGGTCACAACAGGACTCGCCGTCATCGTTGGGATTTTTTGGAGGACGAGCCCCGCGTCAACATACGGGAGGGTTGATTCACCCGCGGGGACTTTTAGCTCCCCTTCGGCGTCCGCATCCGAATCAGAATCCTCATCGCCGACATTTTGCAGAGTGAATTGATACGCATCGGGTTTGACGACTTGGATGATCGCATCATCGCGCGGATGATCGAAGGCGAAATATCCATTTGAATCGGTTGTCGTTTCGTTTAAAACATTTCGGCTGTTCGCATCCAGCAAGCGGACGCAGACTCCCCCAACTCCCGCTTCCCAACTGTCTTGCACGCCGTCCGCGTTTTCATCGAGCCAGATGCGGTTGCCGATCCAATGCCCTGTTGGAAAGAAGACTTCCTCGCGCACCTTGCATCCGCCAGTGACGTTGGGAATCGCGCGCAAATTGTCGCCGTAGAACACGCCCATGAATCGCGTGGAGCCTTCGCCGATGTAAAACTCGAAGATCCACGGCGCGAACGCGGGTCCCGCTTGCGGACGGGCAGTCACGGGCATGTTACTGATGGAAACTAACACTGCGGGAAGGTCTAACAACGACGGGTCGTGCACCTCAAGCCCCGTGAGCGGATTGACGCCCGTCGGAAAATCCGTCTGGTTTGGACCAAGTTGAACCGGCGGACGATGCGGTTGCGGGGTGGCGGTCAGAGTCGGTGGGGCGGTGAAAGTCGCAGTGGGGGACGAGTCCGTCTGTGTCGCAGTCGGCAATGGAGGTTGCGGCGCGTTGGCATGGCACGCTGTGAACGCGAGAAGAATTAAAGGAGTGAAGATGGCATTTCGATTCATGCTTTGAAAAATATCTACGGCGGGGGCCAGTGGATAATCGCCGCTTCGGAGAATCCATGCTTTTCGACGGTGTATAGTTTTCCTGAAGAGGGGAAGTTGCAACCCGCTTCGTCGGTGACTGTGTAACTAGTTTTGAATTGATCGGGGTATGAATCGGTCCACCAAATATACGCGCCGTTTTGGCAGACGAACAGTTCGAGGAGGTAGCCGCGGTCGTCGTCGTTGGTCATCACGACCTTGTCCCAATGGATCGTAACTTTTTTCCCATCGCGGACCGCAAACACGTTCTGCGGCGGGCCGTACATGTTGCTCCCGATGGATTGCAGATGAAGTTCTTTGTACTCCAGCGTGGTCACATCGCCGACCACATCCACAACGGATGGCGCGACCCAGCAGAAATAATCCAGTTTGTCGAATTTCACGTACAGCCATTTGCTATATAGAAATCGCTGGCGCGCTGTGCCAACATCGCCGGGGTACAAGTCTGCGGCGTGGAGATAGGCTTGCGAGGGACCGTAGCGGCAATGCGCTTGTTTGTTGACCGTAACCACAGGGAATGAAAACGTCGGCGTGGATGTGATCGTGAACGTCGGGGTGATGCTTGGCGTGAAGGTAATTGTCGGGGTGAATGTTTCGGTCGGCGCGAAGGTGAGCGTGGGTTGAGGAGTGTCTGTCGGTGGGACAACGCTTGCGGTGGCTGTCGGTGTCGCTTGCGCAA
Source organism: Candidatus Defluviilinea gracilis (assembly GCA_016716235.1). NCBI lineage: Bacteria > Bacillati > Chloroflexota > Anaerolineae > Anaerolineales > Candidatus Villigracilaceae > Candidatus Defluviilinea > Candidatus Defluviilinea gracilis. The sequence continues at coordinate 239,962 of JADJWS010000001.1, read as the reverse complement.
CGGGCGATACTCCGCAGGCTGTAAGTATGATTATCAGGACAAAGACAGCAGGAGACCTTTTTAACACGAAGGACACAAAGGTCACTAAGGTTGGACGAGCGATAATCGAATCGCCTTTCCGTAGAGTTTCACTTTGTGTGCTTGGTGTCACTTCGACTTCGCTCAATACAAGCCTTTGTGATAAAGGTTTTTTCATTTGAACTCTCCAAGAAAGGCTGTGATGTTCCTGCCCAGCGCCTCATTATTGTATCCGCCCTCCATCACGATCACAGAAGGAAGATTCAATAAGGCGATGCGTCTGCCGATCTCGCGGATGCCCTCGGTCGATACTTTGATCGTGCCAAGCGGGTCGTCGGCGTAAATGTCCATGCCGGCAGAAACGACGAGATGCGCAGGTTTGTATTCGCGGATCAACTCCAGCGCGCGATCCAACACGGCGAGATATGATCCATCGTCCGTGCCTTTGGGTAAGGGGAAGTTGTGATGAAAGCCCAAGCCTTGATCCTTGCCGCGTTCGTTGGCAAAACCGAAATAACTCGGGTACTCAAAGTCGGGGTCGGCATGGATGGAAATGGTCAACACATCGTTGCGTTCATAGAAAATATCTTGTGTGCCGTTGCCGCAGTGGTAATCAATGTCGATCACCGCGACGTTTCCTTTGGAAGACAACCAATGCGCGGCAACTGCCGCGTTGTTGATGAAGCAATATCCGCCCGCGTAATCTTTGCCGGCGTGATGACCGGGCGGGCGGCATAGGGCAAAGGATGAAGGCTGAATTCTGAAGGATGAAGAGGAGGGCGAAGCGGTGGATTGAATAATTGATTCGGCCGCGCTGAGCGCGCAATTCGCAGAAGCCAATGCGGCTTGGTATGTCCCTTCGACGATGCACGCGCTCAGATCCATGATGTAGTAGCCGCCGCGCCCGAGCAACGACTTCGGCTTTTGGGGGTGATGCCGAAGAGCGAACGTGGCAGGCAAAAAGAGGGAGGGATCTTTGGGCTTTGTCTCCAGCCATTCCGTCCAGCAAGAGGCGAGGAACGCAATGTAGTCTTTGTCGTGCGCGGCGAGAATCGGGTCGAGTCCAAAATCCGACGGTTCCCGTATCTCCGCCCAATCTGTTTCGCGCAGAGCGTTCAGGATGCGATCCATGCGGTCGGGGTTTTCGAGATACGGCGCGCGCAAGCCGCCGTCAAATAGTTCAAACGATGGGTCATGCTTGCGATGCGTTTCGGAATAAAAAATTTTCATGGGTAAGAACCTTTGCCACAATTGTATCAATAGGCTGGAGGATTTCATGGACGTCATTGAAGCAATTCATCACAGACAGAGTAATGCAAAAGTAAAGCAGGATGAAGTTCCGCGCGCGGTGATCGAAAAATTATTGAGCGCGGCCGCGCAGGCGCCGAATCATTATAAGGTAAGACCCTGGCGATTCGCGGTGTTGACGGGAAGCGGACTCAATAACTTGGGAGAGGTGTTCGCCGCTTCTTTCGCGGACCGTCATCCTGATCTGCCAGCGGAGGCGTTAGAGAAAACCCGCGCATTGCCTCGCCGCGCGCCGCTCATCATCGCCGTCGGTGTGGATAAGCCCGCCGAACCGAAAGTGTTGGAGATCGAAAACATCATGGCAGTGAGCGCGGCGTGCCAAAACATTTTGCTCGCCGCCGAAGCCGAAGGACTCGCCGCCAAGTGGCGCACAGGCGAATGGGCGCTGGATTCGAAAGTGAAAGAGTTTTTAGGCTTTGCCCCTGACCAACATCTGATCGCGTTTTTGTATATCGGCTATCCCGAAGGAATACCGGAATCGAAACCGCGTCCCTCGTTTGAAGATCGAACGGTGTGGGTGAGATAGAGACAAAGGCGAAGGATGAATTATGAAGTATGAAAAGAGCGCTGAGTCTCCTCAGCGCTCTTTGTTTACATCTCTATCTGTTTCCTTGCCTACTTTTACTCCGGCGCGCTGACCGTCAGCGTCTCGATATCCACAATGACCGGTAAGGTCTGCGGCGACCAGATCGAAAGCCCAATCTTGCCGTCTGTGAGACCTAAATAGGTATCTTCAAACTCGCCCACGAGTTCGCCGTTGACCGAAAGGCTGATCGTTTTGCCTTTGCACGTCAGGGTGTAGACATTGGTGGAAGGACCGGAACGGATGGCAGACGATTCGCCTGTGAGCACCTCGTTGTACCCCTGGCTGACAAGCCCCACGCTATCCACCACATAAATGGCGAACCTCTGCGAGTTGGAAATCTGGGCTTCATACCAACCGACATTGCTGTAGCGACAGATCAAACCCACCCCGTTGGAGTTGTTGCCTCGGTTTGTCGCCACCGCTTCCACTTTAACGTCTGAATACGAGAAGGCGTCGTTGATGAGATAGTATTGCCCGACCCGGTCGTCCACTTGCAACAGTTGAAGCGGAAGCACGCCGCGATCCACGACCGGTGGAATCACCATCCGTGAGTCTCCGCTGGTCATAAAGGTAGACCATTTGGTGAGATCGGTATTGAATTCATCCACATAAAACGGATTCAGCGTCGGTGTGGGGCTTTCCGCTGGTTCTGTCGTGGGAGTGTCTTGCGCTTCTGGTGTTGAGGTCGATGGGTTCGAGGGGACAGAGGGGATGGTGGACGGTTGTGTGGCTCCCGCCAGTTCGGTGGCGGTGGCTTGCGGCGGTTCAGTGGATGGGACCGCATTCGATTGTGTCTGTGTCCCAAAACGCGCCGAGACAAAACCCAATAACGCGATCAACACCACGGCGTTTACCGCGATCCCCACAAAGTGACTGGGTTTCATGAACTCGTTTCGGCTTCTGCGGCGGCGATACCAAGCCAGACCAAACCCGGCGATCATGGTCGCCGCCAGAATCGGGTAGCTACGGATGGCGAGTAAGCGGACATCATCCTGGAGTGTGGCAAATTGAAAGATGCCGCTTGCCGCGAACAACATGATGGCGATACAAATAAGGGTGACGGCGAGGGAGCGAATACCGTTGAGTCCGCGCGCGTCTTCGATGGTCTTCACCTCCGCGCGGACGAACCACAGCGCGGCGAGCAAGGTCGGCAACCAGATGATCTGCAAGGCAAGGTTGCCGGAGGCAAAAAAGTACGCGTCGGAGGTAAAGAAATATCTGGCGTAATAACTTGCCCAAATCGCCAAACTCAACGGTGAAAAGTAATAACACTGGGTATAAAAACTTTCCTTGAGCGTATCTTCGCCGATGGCGGTAATAAAGAGCCGCGTGGCAAGGGCAAAGAAAAGCGGGGGTAGCATGAGGGCAATCGCGAGGAAGAGCGTATTCTCTCGTTGCACCGAGGAGGTGAACGATTCGAGCCCCTCCGGGTTGGCGGCTTCTGTATCTTTGGTTCGCTCCTCATTAGAGATCACGATCGGGTCGTCCAGTTTGACTGGAACGATCACCCGCAACGTGGATGGGTGGATCTCGGTAACAATCCCTTGCTGGCTCGCCGCGTCGAACTTATCAGGATCAAACTTGCCAGCCGATACAGCGACCAGATACTCGCCGGGGTCCTGGAACGTAAACAGGAACTTATCTTTGACCGTGTTGTCATCGATCTCCTCGATAAAGTTGACAGGTCCCTGCGGATAATGGATTTCGGTTTTGATGACCTGGTTGCCACTCCCCGTTGAGGCAGAACCCACCCTCGATACCGTCCAGGTGTGAAAATAATCCATTTCCTTGGAGGAAGAGCGGAAATCCGTTCGCACTTCAAACGAAAGGACGCGGTCTGTGGTGGGTTGCGTTTCGGCGGGCGAACTGATCGACGCGCCGAACGTCGGTAGTAGGTTAAACGCCACCGCTGGAATCAGCGCGACCACCAGTAACAGGATGATGGGGGAAATATATTCGTCGAACGGCGTTTGATCTTTCTCCAACTCCTCCTTCACATAGTCCGGCGCCCAGGCGGGGTTGAGCGTGATCTTTACCAACGTCTTGGGGACGAGGATGAACCACATCAGGATCTTGTAAATCAATTTTTCAATATCGAGAAAGAAACTGAAAATACTTTTCATATGTGTCTCCAGTTAGGGCGGTTCTTATTTTCCCAGCGCTTCGACCAGCAGGTCGGGTCTGTCGGTAATGATACCATCCACGCCCCATTCGATGTACAGTTTCATCAGCTCGGGGTCGTCCACTGTCCATGGTTCGACGCGGATGTTCTTGGCGTGCGACTCGCGCACGAATCGTTCGGTCATGATCTGGATGCCCAGCGACTCTTCGGGGTCCCAGGGCGGTTGGATCGTTTGAAAGCGCGGCAAATAAAACCCCCAGAGAAAAACCTTTCCCAGCAAAACATAATTTCTCACCTCGGTGCGCGAAGCGGACGTCGCTACTTCGGGACATGTGGCGCGGAAGTTTTTCATTGCCTCATCGTGGAATGAACCGATCAGCGCTTTATCCTGCATGTTGTATTGGCGGATCAAATCGCACAACGGTTTGTCGATCGGGTTATTTGTCAACTTGATCTCGATCACATAACGCATCTGTGGAAACCGTTGGAAGACCTCTTCCAATGTCGGCGCTTGGATTCCCTGCCCGCGATACGGAAAAGTTTTCCCGTCATCTATTGACCAGCCATACGCTGCGTCGAGCCGTTTCAACTCTTCAAGAGTTTTGTCTTCGATCAGCCCTGCGCCATCGGTGGTGCGATCCACTTCTTCGTCGTGCATCAACACGATGTGACCGTCCTTCGTGATGTGCGCGTCCATCTCAAGGACGTCTGCTCCAATCTGGACGGCTTGTTCAAACGCGAACATGGTGTCGCCGGGCCACACGCCGTCTCCGCCCTGATGCGCGATGACCAGCGTGCGCGGGACGCCATCGTAATATCGCGTGGGCGGCGCCTTCGGGTTGACGATCACCGACGCGACGAGCGCGAGAAAAAGAACCGCGAGAAACGCTTTGAATTTTCTAGACTTCATCTGCGCCTAAAATACCAGAAACCGCGCCATCGCCATGAAAAGCACTGACAGGATCAGTGAAATCGATGCAATGCGCGAATACAATCCCTGACGTCTTTGCAGCATTTGAAGTTGAGTCATTTGCTCAGCCGAAGGTTTGCCCTGCATCTGCCCGCCAAGATTGACTAACGCATTCGTTGTGCGGCCGATCAGGATTCCGAAGACGAATCCAACCGCCCCGAAGAATGAACCGAGTCCGAATCCGGTGCCCACGCTCGACATCATCCACGCGGATTGGAATCCGCTTGAATCGATCCAGTACAGCCACGCCCCGGCCAGAGCCGTCAACCCCGCCGCGATGGACATGCGTGTGGTGAACTTCAAATTCTTCACGAGGTGCGCGACGAATTTCGGTCCGCCTTCGCCGATGGCTCCCAGCGTGGGCGCGATAAAGAACGTCATCATCAACACGCCACCTACCCAAAACACGCCCGCGCCGATGTGAATGATACGCAAGATGAGATGAAGATAGTCCATTTTGTCTCCTTTGTGTTTCACTGGTAGAACACCACAGCGAAAGGATACGATGCTGTGAGTTTATCCGTTCCGCCAGAGGTAACGGTTAATGCGGAGATTCGTCAGGCGAAAACCAATCCGTTCATAGACTTTGATGCCCATTTCAGTAGAAAACAATACGGCATATTTGTGCCCGTCTTTGTCGCGCGTTTCGAGCAATGGTTTGAGCGTGATCGCCGCGCCGATACCTTTCCCCTGCGCGGAGGGTATCGTCGCCACTGCATAGACGCTGGCAACACCCGCGCCGTTGAAAAGCATATTGGTCGCAACGGGGCTTCCGTTCAAATATCCAACGAACATCCTCCAGCGAGTTTTGCCGATGCCGATCTTCAGCGTTGCGTCCACCCATGCCTGCCCTGCCCATTCGGGAATCGCATAGGTTTCCACAAATACGTTCTTGAAATCGTATAGTTGCGTTTCGTTTTCGACCTCGTTGATCGCAAAGCCTGGCGGCGTTTTTGCGAGAATCGTTTCGTTCATCTTGCTCAGTTCGGCAACCATGCAGGGAGAACCTTGTTCTGTGGAAAGAATCCCTTTTGCGAGTTCCTGAGTTTGTTCTGCCATCGAGAGCAAACCGCGCTGGGCAAGTCGTTCTTCTAAATCTTTGGGTGTCGTGCCTCCGCCTGTCCACCAAAAGAAAAAGGGAGCGTTTTGCTCTTTGAACCACGCGATGGTCTCGTCGATGGCCGCGTCTACTTCCTTTTCTGACAATCTTGTTTTCCATACTCCTTTGAACATGGGATTGGACGGAAACGAAAGATGACGCGATAGTGTTTCGTTTTCGATCAATTTTCCGTCGGGCAGGTCGTTTGCCATGGCGCGAAACAAGTCGTACAGATTCTCGAACACTGCCAGACCGAGTTGCTCGTCCGTTGCGTTTTGGAGAATGTTCTCTGTTGTCATGTTGTTTTCCCTTTTGTAAATAAACTATCTGAACGCCTGCGCGATCAAACTGCCTATCAGTCCCAGCCAATACGCGGACGTGTAGTAGATGAACATAGGCTGTTTGCCTCTTCGCCAGAGCAAGAATGCCGCAACGATGGCGAGTAATGCGACGATATACAAATCCAAACCAATGGTTTCAAAACCGAGGTTTGCCATCACGCCCAAGCCTAAGAAGAGCGAGTTCAACAATAGCAGGGCGATGTCGCCGCCTTTGACCTCTCCTTGATGCGGAAAGATATTTTGCACAAACAGGATCGCCGCGTTGACCATGATGAACCCTGCGAAAAACAACCAGTGACTAAATTCGCCATCGTTGAAGATGACGATGCGGCACAGGTCGCTCGTCGTATCCTCTAAACAGAAGCGGAAGTGCAGGTAATTTCCCAATTCATGGAAGCCGTAACTCACAGCAGAGAGGAATACCCCGATGAAGAAAACTAAATTCCATGCCATGTGCGCGCGTCCCTCGCGGGCAGGGGAGTTGTATTCGAGCGTTTTCTTCAGCAAATATCCCGCCACCATGCTGGCCAACGCGACGATGACGTTGTTCAAGTCCACCCAGCGGAGGAATTCGTTCGGCAGAACATACCCGTTGAACCAGTCTGTGAGGCGGTTGAATGAGACAAAGATCGCAAGCAGAGATTGAACGCCGAGCAAAATATGGATGCGCTCCATTGTTTCTCCTTTGCTGTAAACATCCTGCTGTTCGATTGTATCCCAAAATAAAAACTCCCCGCATTATGCGAGGAGTCTGTGATCCGCCTGAGCCAATTAATTATATGCCGTCGACGAGCAAGCCGAGGGCGAGAACGGCAAAGCCGGCAAAGGCGAGCCAGAATGCATAACCAGCCAGGGCGCCAACGACGCCAATGCCGCCGAGCAGACCGAGCAAACCGAGAACAACGCCGATCCAGAAAGTGATCGTTTTAGGGGGTGAAAGTTTCATTCTCTTCTCCTTGAATTGAAAGTGATAAGTGATATGGCGGGTCACTGCTTTGTTTATAACAAAAAACGGAGAAGAATTCAATGGTCGCGCCGGAATTGCGTAAAGGATCTTCGCGCAAGCGCAATATACTCGGAGGGGAAAACATCGTAAGAAACCCTGATATAATGCCGTTCGGAATTACGAGAACCACAACGCCAGAGGCTCTCTGGTGTTGTTTTTGTGTAAGCCCCAAAACGCGAGATCTTAATCCAGTGGAGCACAATCAATGAAGAAAGAACAGCAATTAGATATGTATCACCAAATGGTGCTAATTCGCCGCGTGGAAGAACGCGGCGCGGAACTGTACCAGGCGGGCAAGATCGGCGGTTTCATGCACTTGTATATCGGGCAGGAAGCCGTGTCAACCGGTTTGATCGCGGCGCGCGAACCGCGCGACCGCGTCATCACCGCCTACCGCGATCACGGCGTCGCCATCAATTGCGGGCTTTCCGCCGATGAAGTGATGGCGGAATTACTCGGCAAAGCAACCGGGATGTCGAAGGGCAAGGGCGGCTCGATGCACATGGCAAGCGTGGAAAAAAACATGTGGGGCGGGCATGCCATCGTGGGTGGGCATTTACCCATCGCGGCGGGACTCGCCCTCGGCGACCAATATGCAAAAAACGACAACGTGACCATTTGTATGTTCGGCGATGGCGCGACCAACATCGGCTACTTCCACGAAGCGTTGAATTTAGCGAAGACCTGGGGCTTGCGCGTGTTGTGGGTGTGCGAGAACAATCAATACGGCATGGGCACATCGGTGGAACGCGCCTCGGCTGTTTCCGATATCCGCCAAAAAGCCGAAGGGTACGCCATGAAGAATGCGGAAGTCAACGGCATGGATGTGATGGCTGTCTATGAAGCGGCAAAAGAGGCGATACGGTACGTTCGCAAGGAAGGTCAGCCCTATTTTCTGGAGGTGGATACCTATCGTTTCCGCGGACATTCGATGGGCGACCCCGAACGTTATCGCAAAGCGGAAGAGGTCAAGCAATGGCAGGAAAACGACCCCATCGGTATTTTCAACAAATATCTATTGGACACGAAGGCATCCACCCGCAAGGGTTTGGATGAGATCGAAGCCCGCGTGGAAGAGGAAGTGAACAAGGCGGTTGAATTCGCCGAGACTTCCCCCGAACCCGCGTTGGAAGAATTGTTTACGAACGTTTATGTCGAAAATTAAACACAAAGGTCACAAAGTACTCAAAGGAAAACCCAAGGAAATGCAATTCGCTCGTCAGTTGTCCAACCTTGGTGTTCTTCGCGTCCTTTGTGGTTAAAGGATTTACACATGGCAAAAATTACAATGCGCGAGGCGATCTCGCAAGCCCTCATGGAAGAAATGGACCGCGATCCCGCCGTCTTCATTATGGGCGAGGAAGTGGGCGTGTGGGGCGGCACGTACGCGGTGACCAAAGGTTTTTACGATAAGTACGGCGCGGACAGAGTGAAAGATACGCCCATCGCGGAAAATGCGATTGTCGGCGCGGCGATCGGCGCGGCGATGGTGGGACAGCGTCCGATTGCGGAATTGATGACGATCAACTTCGCTTTTTCGGCGATGGATTACATCGTCAACCAAGCGCCCAAGTTGCATTACATGTTTGGCGGACAGTTCACCGTCCCGTTGGTGATTCGCGCCGTCGGCGGAGGCGGACGTCAACTCGGCGCGACGCACTCGCAAACGCCCGATGCGATCTTCGCGCATTTCCCCGGTCTTAAGGTCGTGTCGCCGGGGACGCCGGAAGATGCCAAAGGATTACTGAAATCAGCCATCAGGTCGAATGACCCGATTCTGTTTATCGAACACGCCACCATGTATCAAGTGCGCGGCGAGGTTCCCGAAGGCGAGTATCTCATCCCGATTGGAAAATCCAAAGTGCAGCGCGCGGGCAAAGACCTCACCATCGTCACGTATTGCAAAGGTCTCGAACTTTCGATGAAAGCCGCGGATGAATTATCCAAAGAAGGAATCGAAGCGGAGATCGTTGACTTGCGCACACTGCGCCCGCTCGATATGGAACCCGTTCTCGAATCGTTCAAGAAAACGAATCGCGCGATTGTCGTCGAAGAAGGATGGAAATCCTACGGCGTGGGCAGTGAGATCGTGAGTCGCATGTACGAAGAAGCATTCGATTATGTTGATGCGCCTATCATCCGCGTTGCACAAAAAGAAGTTCCGCTTCCATATAATCGCGCGCTCGAACAAGCCGCATTGCCGCAAGTGCCAGACATCATCGCCGCGGCAAAGGAGGTCTTGCGATAATGGCTGAAACGATCAACATGCCCAAACTTGGTTTCGACATGGCGGAAGGCACGCTCGTCCGCTGGGTGAAACAGGTTGGCGAAAATATCAACAAGGGTGATGTGCTTGCCGAGATCGAAACCGACAAAGCCACCGTTGAAGTGGAGTCGCCTGCGGGCGGCGTTGTTCTGCAACTCATCGTCAATCAAGGCGATGTTGTGCCGGTGAATGCGCCGATTGCGGTGGTGGGAGCGGCGGGAGAAAAGATTAGTGATCAGTCATCGGTGAGCAGTAGGCAGTCGAAAGTGGAAAGTGGAAAGAAGAAAGAGGAAAGTGTGGCGGATGAAAAGCCGGTTCAATCTACGGGGCAATCTGCTTCAGTTCCCTCGACAGTTTCCACGCCTCAAGCATCGTCCATCGTCCATGGTCAATCGCCAGAGATCAAAGCGTCGCCTCTTGCGAAGAAGATCGCCCGCGATAACAACATCAACCTCGCCCAACTCCAGGGGACGGGTCCCGGCGGGCGCGTGGTTCGCAAAGATGTGGAATCGGTTATCAGTGGCCAGTCATCAGTGAGCAGTAAACAGTCCGCGCCATCGATTTACCAATTACCAATTACTGCCCCAGACGACGAAGTCGTGCAATTAACCAAACTCCGCCAAGCCATCGCTCGCCGCATGACGGAATCGAAAACGTCCGTTCCGCATTTCTATGTGAGCCACGAATACAACATGGGCGCGGTCATGGCGATGCGAAAACAAGTCAACGAATATTTGCCCGATAACGAAAAACTTTCGGTCAATGATTTCATCGTTAAAGCGGTTGCGCTTGCGTTGCGTGAATTCCCGAACATCAACGCGACCTTTGCGGGCGATAAAGTCGTCCGTCACGGCGCGGTGAATGTGGGAGTCGCTGTGGCTGTCACTGGCGGCTTGCTCACCGTCGTCAACAAGAACACGGATCAACTTCCATTGCGGCAAATCTCCGCCGACGTGAAGCAAAAAGTTGCGCGCGCGCGTGATGGCAAGGTCAAGCCCGATGATATCGAAGGCTCGACGTTTTCGATCAGCAACTTGGGCATGTACGATGTGGAAAACTTCATCGCCATCGTCAACCCGCCCGAAGCGGCGATCCTTGCCGTCGGTTCTGCGCGCGAGGTTCCTGTTGTGGAAAGTGGCGAGTTGAAAGTGGGCTGGCGCATGAAAGCGACTGTGTCCGTTGACCACCGCGTCAGTGATGGGGCGGAGGCGGCGCAGTTCATGCAGTCGCTGGCGAAATATCTGGAAACGCCCGCGCTGATGTTGGTGTAAAAATGTAGAACTCCGAGTTTTTCAAAAACTCGGAGTTCTTGCTTATGCTATACCGCGCGCGGTCACAAATTGCGGTTTTATAGGACTGACGCAGTTGAACCTGTTGCGCCATAGTTGCGCTGCGGCGGCGGCAGTACAACTGCCCGCCAACTGCGTAAGTCCTGTTTTATAAAAAGGAAAAGCAGAATTCTCTACCATACATGAGAAGATTTTTACCGCAAAGCACGCTAAGGTCGCCAGGTTAAAAAGGTTTTCTTTGCGTTCTTTGCGGGTGTCGCATGGCGCCATGGCGACACTTAGCGGTGCACATGTACGGTAGAGAGAAGCAGAATAAACAGGCTGAAAAATCTTTTTTTCAAGTTGTCTCTCCGTTGATGCCATCGCGCGAATGGGCATGGCGCCTTATTTCACCATCAACCAGATTCCCGCCGCCAATGCGATCAGGCTGATGGCGATATTGATCAGCCCGCGCGCGCGATATCCAAGGTCGACGGCTCCGCTTCTTTCTTCGGGACGTCTGCCGCTGCCGGCGATCAAGCGGATCAGCCCGAAGAGCAGGGTGAAAAAGCCAAAGGCGACGAGCAGGATGCCCCATCCGCGCGAAGACCCAACCAAGCCTGCGAGATAGCCGCCTGCCGTGCCGGGACTCGCCCATTCGAGAAAGGCGTACAACGTAACGCCCGCCCCAAACAGGAAGATGATCACGCCGAACAATCGCGCGGGCAACCCGGAAAAATATTCGCGCCTGCTGTGCCGCCGGTTGAACAGCCTGATCTCGCCATTGGCGAACGTTTCGATTCCCAGCAGAACGCCGAAGGAGCCGAAGAGTCCCAGCGCAAGCGGAATGAGATGCGGCATGTTGAACTCTTCGGCGGCATACGCCATTCCGCCAGCGACGACGAACACAGGGACAGCCAGTTTGTCGGCGATGTTCATGGAGCGCGGCACTCGTAGATCGGAACCACGCCGGGAATCTCCGCCCAATTACAGCCATTGGAGATACAGGCGCGTTTGTCGGTGTATTGCGAGCAGGAGGGGGTCGAGCCGCCTCCGCAGGCTTGCGCGGTAATGTCGGAAAATACCGGCGTGCGGATGGACGTACCGCCGTCAGTTTGCTGGATGACGATCTGGTATTGCAGTGTTGCCGCGTCGAACGGAACCGCGCCTCCCAACGCGGACGTGGGGTTGATCGTCCGCTCGTAGAGGTCGCCGCCCGTCGGGTTCATCGCAATGCCCTGAAACTCTGTCGAGGAATTGTTTGTTTGAAAGCGATAGAATAACACGACGGCTGTGATGGCGTTAGGCGAGACAGCGCGCGCCACGAAAGTGACCTCTGTGGGTCCGCAGTTTGCGCCGCCGAGGTAGACGAGGTTCGTGGAGATGCGTTCTACTGTGATATTGCCAGCCGGAGGCGTGGGAGTTCCGGCTTGGACTACAATATCCGCATACATACTTGGCATCGAGTCTCCGCCGCCGAATGTGATGGGTATCTTGCCGCCATTCGGGGCGACTAGATTCCATGCGCCCACGTACCAGCCATCCGTCAAGGGCGCGGTTTGAGGGAGCGGGATGATAACCTGCTGACCGGGAGGCACCGGGACAGACACGAGAGAGCCGAAAGGCAAATCCAACGACACGCTCATGGGCGAGCCGCCCTCGGATGGCGACGGTCCGCCGGTAAAAACGAAACGATAGTCTGCGTTCCACACGCAAGTTCCCGTATTCTGAATCGTCCATGTTTTGGTAAATTGCTGTCCAGGCAACATGTGGGACTTCTGCAATGGGGACTCGGATACGACATCCAACTTGTCAATGCAGTCCGCTGAAGTGGGCGCGGGCGTGGAGGTTGAAGTTCCGCCCTCGATGATCAGGCTGGTCTCCGCGTAGGCGGACCAATTCCCGGCGTTATCTTGCGCGCGGAGTTGCAGAAAATATTCGCCGGGTTCGGTCACTCCGCAGTCTTGCGTGAGGGTGACGAGCGATCCGCTCGTATCGGTGCTGGGGAGGGCAAGAGCGTTCGCGCCGTTGATCGTAAGCTCGAATTGCGAAATGCCCGCCGGCGACGCGCCATGCGCGACGATGAGGCACGGGTTAGGCGGAACGTGGATCGTCCCGGGTAGAGGCGCGTCGAACCACGCTTGCGGCGCATTGGACAACCCGTTGTTTTCAGCGGAGGTTGGCGCGCATGCCGAAATCAGCGCAAGGACGAACAGGAAGATGATACATTTTTTTCTTGCGTTCATTATTTTCTCCTGCCCTATGGGGCGAAATAGTAAATATCCAATTGGAAATTGCCCAGCCCGGAGAGGCATGAGCCGGACCCATCATCATACGGATGCGGGGCGGCGGCTGGCGCGAGGATGAAGCCGTGATTGCTGGATGGATCCTTTATCCAATCAACCACCGCCTGCGTCACGCTGGCTTGATTCATGTAATTGGACATGGATGTGAGAGGAGTGTTGTACGTTAGGGACGTCAATGATGGACTGCTTGCAAAATGTATGCCCGCGCTCAGCCCGCTCCAATCTTTTTTCGCTTTGCCTATGGCGCTGATGCACGAGGCGGGTTTCGGCGCGGCTATGCCGGTGGCGCCGTAGTTCATGAATACCGTTGAAAATCGCAGATCGGCGTTTTGAACGACCGCGTTCGGCGGCAGGCTTAAACTGATATCGAATTTGACGCCTGCGGAGTAGTGTCCTTCACGATAACAGTCATCGTCATCCACGATGTACGAACCCACCAGGACCTGCCCGTTTTGGTTGCCGAAACCGTTGTTTTGATTCTTATATTTATAGGTATCTGCCCCGCCATAATCGTCGCAGTCGCCGTCTTGAATCCATTGCCCGCCGGTGGTTAGCCATTGCGCCGCCGGCGTGATCGTTACTTTTTTCGCAGCGGGCGGTTGCCCGGGACAATACGTAGCCATTTCCGAAACGCCCATACCGGGGTAATCTATGTATGCCTCCACGCCGTAGCATTTTGCTCCCCACGGCAGCGGCAGGAAGGCGACCCGCATGGCGGAGGGGTGAACGTCTGCCAGAAATTTTTTCGCTTGAGTCGCCGGGTCAATCTCATACACGCCATACCCGGCAATTTCAGTCGCGCCATATTGACAAAAGCCGGGCCAGCAGGCTTCGGGCTTCCATTCCCATTCCAAAATAATGTTTTGTTTCACCTTGGCGTTCATGATCCCGGGACATAAGAATCCCGCCACGATCGGGTCTCCATGCGCGAGGCAATCTGCCGCGTTGGAAGGTTCTCGAAGCGCGTATGGCGGAGGCACGCTGTTCACGCCTAAAAATTTATCCTCCTTGATCGGCGGGAGTTTTGGCAAGCCTTTCAACACAAATCCTTCGCCGCTGATCGTCACCTCCGCGGAAGGATTGAGAACGTCGAATTTTGATTCTCCCTGCCCGAGGAATTTCAATGCGCCGGCAAGCCAGCCCCAGCACTGCGCTTGAATGACCCCCGTTTGGTTGGGGAAGATCACATCGAATTGCGCGTACGGATTGATGTCGTCTAAAAAACGAAACGGCGGCTTCGGCATTTTTTCCCAGATGCCGTTTCCAGCGGATGTGTAGCAATACGAATCGTCAACGGGTTGTAGGGGAGTGAACGTCCATGAAATGTAGACCGGAATAAATTCCAGTCCGGCGCCTTGCCCGCCTCCCGGCGCGGACCCTCCGCCGGGCGCGCCCTGCCCGACAGGAATCTTCACCGGTTGTCCATCTGGCAGTGGGGCGTTCGGGTCAAGTTGCGGATTCGTCTTTTGTATTTCTTCAGGCGACGCGCCGTACCCCGAACCGATCTCATTTGGGGTTTGATTTTCCCCGGCAAATACCTGTATCACGCCGTTGCCCGCCGAAACATTGACGATAACGGTCTGTGAATTCCCGGTCTCGCCTTTGGCGTTGGTGGCGCGTGCGGTGAATGTGTGAATGCCGGGCGTAAATGCCTGCCACGTCCACGCGGCGGTATCCGGCGGGTTTGCCGACCCGAACGGCTTGCCATCCACGAACAGTTCGATGCCGGCGATGGAGTCGGGCGCGACAGCCTGCGCGCTGATGGAAACATAATCGCCCGCGCTCACTTCCTCTCCGCTGGCGGGAGAAGTGATGAAAACAATAATGGAAGAATCCAACGGTTCCTCGAAGGCGGGCGGGCTCGACCGTACAAGCAACAGCCCGCCCCCTCCAACAACGAGGAAGAGGACGAGCAGGATTCCCAGAAAACATCCCCAGCGGACGGATCGGTTTTTCATTGGCTTCTCCTTATGCGAATCCGCGCGAGTGACGGATGGCTCGGTAGGGACTTCGCTCCATGAAACCTGCCAACCGCTCCCGTCCTTTTTGCGAACCAACTTTCGGTACACGCGCCGCGTTTGCATTACGCTCAGAATAGCAAATCACATGCAAAACCACATGACATAATTTTCCAGTTTTCTTCGGTTTATAATTTCCGCATGAAGAAAAATCAGATAAGATCCGACCGAATAAGCGGGGAGTCTGATGATTTCGGCTCGTTCCTGAAATATCTTCGTTTGCGCGCCGGGTTGGGTCAGCGCGATCTCGGCATCGCGGTTGGTTACGGCGAGGCGCAAATTTCGCGCCTTGAACACAATCATCGCCTGCCCGATCTCGAAATGGTGCGCGCGCGATTCATTCCCGCGCTGGAGTTGGACGATCAGCCTGAATTGGCGAAGCGACTCGTCGAATTAGCGCGCCGGTCTTTGCAGGCAGGCGATGAGGATGAGTCTCAGGTGGAAGAGATGGGGATATTGGAGGCGATCCCCTCAACGATGGGCTCGCAGGTCGCTCGCCAGTCTGTGGCAGATTCGATTCAAGGCGCGCTGGAGCGAAACCGCGTTGTTTTAGTGTATGGGTTTCCCGGCGTCGGAAAAAGCGCGCTCTGCGGCGCGATCATGAGACGCGCGTACGAGTCGAAACAGCCGGTGTTCTGGCATACGGCTCACAGGGCAGACCCTGCGCCGTTTGAAACGCTCCTGCGGCAATTGGCGTTGTTCCTCGTGGCGCAAGGGGTCGAAGACGCCGCGCTGTGGATCCAGCCGGGCGGGCTTCCCATCGAAGCGGCGCTCTCGTCTCTTGCGGAGCATCTGCGTTCTTTACAACCTCTTGTCTGCGTGGATGAATTTCATCATCTCGCCGCTCGCGAGCAAGCGGTTGCGATGACCGAGAAGCTGATCGGCGAAAGCCGCTCGCGCTTCCTGTTCGCTTCGCGCGAGCGCGTTGCGATCGCGGGCGCCGAGGCGATCCTGTTGACCGGGATGAGCGAAAAAGAATCGCGCGAATTGGCGAAGTCGCTCGATGTGTCGCTTGCCGACGATGCGTTCCATTCCCTGTTCGAGATCACGCAGGGCAACCCGATGATGTTGAAGTTGGCGAGCCAAGCCATTCGGCGCGAGCCCGCGCATACGGATCAATTCCTGCGCGCGCTTTCCACACAGCGCGAAGTCGCATCTTTTCTTGTGGAGAATGCCCTGCAAGGACTCCCGCCCTCCGCATTGAACCTCCTTTCGTTGATCTCGATTTTCAGGCAACCCGTCAACCTGCTCGATATTGACATCGTCCAACGCTTGCGCGAGGCGGAGTTGGCGACAGCGTTGGACGAGGCGTTGTCTGTGTTGCAAAAACGACAATTCTTCGATAACCCTGTCGAAGCGCGGCTGCACCCGCTTTTGAAGGAACATCTCGAAGCGATCTTGAACGCGCGCCCGGAATTACACCGCGCGCTTCACGAACTCGCGGCGCGACATCTCCGCGCGGTTGCCCCGCATTCGCTGGAAGCGCTCCATCATCTTACGCAGGCGAACGACGCGCCGGAGGTGTTGCAATACGTTCGGTCTGCGCATCTGCATTGGGATTCGACCGGGCAGGGCGAGTACGCCGCCGATCTGATCGCCTCCATGTTGAATCGAACTCGCAACACTCCCGCGTGGAACGCTCCACTGGAAGCGCAACTCCTTTCCTATCGCGGTCAACTGCTGATGAGCGGACGACGAGCCGCCGAAGCCGAGGCAGATTTTCGTCAGGCGTTGTCGCTTGCCAACGCGGCAGACGCTTTGCCGCCGGAGCGCTTCTCGATCTCTTTGCGACTCGCCCGATTCTTGTTACAGCGCGGGAAAGCGGCGGAGGCGGATCAACTGTGCGACGAAGCCGAACGTATCGCCGCCTCGAATCCGGATCCCAGCCTGCTCGCCGAGGCGTATGCCGTTCGCTGCACCTTGAGGCTGATCCAATCGCGCTTCGACGACGCGGCAGGGCTTGCCCAGCGCGCGCTCGATCTCGCCGAACCGCTGGAACATACTCACATCCAACTCGTGGCGGGCGCGCGGACCATGGCTTACAACACGCTGGGTATCGTCTCGCACATCCGGCGCGACATCCCCGCCGCGCTCGCCCATTGGCGCAATGCGGAAGACGCCGCGCTGTTGGCGGGCAATCTGCGCACGGCGTTTCGCATCAAAGGCAATATCGGCGGTTTGCGCTTCGATCAAGGCGAACTCGACGACGCCCGCCAAACGTATGAGGAAATTCTGGATGCGACGCAAGCGCTGGGCGATATCTTTGCGCTCGGAAAAATCTTGAACGCGCTCGGCGCGATCTATCATTTGCAAGCGCGTCCCGCCGAGGCGTTGGAACTTTTAGACAAGGCGAGAAAATTGAAGCGGTTGATCGGCGATGCGCAAGGCGAGGCGACCACCGACAACCAGCGCGCGCAAGTTCTGCTCGGAACCGGACGCGCCGCAGAGGCGCGGCAAGTTATGGAACGCCTGCTCAAACAAACCGAAGAGACCGGCGAAACGCGCTGGCGCGCGTCTTACCTCGACACCTTGGGGATGATCCTGCTGGGGTTGGGAGAATTCGATGAGGCGCGTCTGCGGCTGGAGGAGGCATCGTCGCTCCCCGGCGCCGCGGCAGACCCGCAACTCAACACATACCTTCGCAATCACCTCGCGCTTGCGTGTTTGGGTCTCGAGGAGGCTGTGGAAGCGGAAGAGGTATTGACCAAAACAGAAGGTATGCTGAATGACGGCATGGTCGCGCTGGAAAGCCGTCTGGTTCATGCGCTGGTCTTGTCGGCGCGCGGCAGGCAGGCGAATGCGCTCGCCGCGCTGAAATCCATTGAAGAAGACGCAACGCGCCAAACGCTGTGCTTTTTTGCCGGCATGGCGCGCCATGCGCGCGAAGCGATCAAAGATGGGAATTCGATCGGTCACTGTGTTTCTGTGTTGGTTTGCGGCGGGGCATTGGAGAACTAATTGCTACGGAACGTAGTACTCAACTTGCAAGATCGGGTGTGATGTGGCGGAGTAGTAATTTCCGCTATAAAACCGAATCCAATCGTTGCCCCGGTCCGCGTTATCAGGAAGTTGGAAGCGCAAGCGGAACTCGGTCGCGCCGGTTAAATTGATATATTGCAACGCGGATGGATCTAATGCCGCCCAATACCAGTCGGTGATCGGGTTATTGAGGATCGTCCCCGCACTGCTCAGGCTGGCTGGCGCTTGAAAATCTCCGCGGTCGAGGCTATTGACCCCCAGCACACCGGAGGAGCCGAAATATCCCTTTCGTATGTCCACGACGATGTTCTGGTGCGTGGTGAACGGGTTGGTTCCCATGTAACTCTGACTGCGGATCATCAGCGTCACTTTGGTCACAACGGCGTTATCGGGCAACGAAGCCGTCGAAAAGTGAAGGATGGAAATATATTGCCGGTCGCGGTTATCGTCGCCGAGGATGAATGTGGACTCGGACGCGTTGCGTGTTCCGCCGCGCTCGCTGGTCTTTTGTGATTCAAGAATCCAACCGTCGTTTGACCCGACCGACCTGAAAACTACAGTGACAGGGATTGGCGCGGGCTTGTTGATCGCGTATATTTCACCATTTAAGAAATTTCCATTGCCGGCGCCCACCCCGCCAAGCGGCTGACCGATCGAGTCGCGGATGCTGTCGTCGTCCAGCGCGTGCAGTTGAATTGTCCCATTGCCTGTGCCGGTGTTCACTTGCACCACATAGCTCGCGCCCGTTTCCGGTGTAACCCCCGCGATTGAAGCGCCGCCGACTCCGGCTGTGGTCAACACAAAATCTACAAACGGCGCAGACCAATCCACGCCGGTCACAGGTTCAGAAAATACCACGCGGAAGCGGACGATGGCTGAATTGGCGGGAGATGCGTCCACGCGCGTGACAGATAGCACTGTCGGGGGTGAATCGACCGGGAACGGCGTCAGGCTTGGCGTGGTTTGAGTCGGCGGGAGTCCAGTTGTGGCTATCTGCGTGACCGGGAATGGCGTGATGGACGGGGTGACTATGGGAGTCGGCGATTGAAAGATCGCGGTCGATGTTGAAGTGAGTGCTGGGAATAGCGTAGGCGTGGATGTGAATACCGCGCCAAATTCGAACGCGCCGCGATCGGGCGCCGAGCCGCTGTATGAATCGTTGATGCCGGGGATGGATGCGCCTCGATCCACATTCGGGCTGGATGCGCTCAGGGTGAAGTTTCCGCCGGTGGGGTCCGCCAGCCCCGGTGGCGAGTCGGTACCGGCGCACTCGAGTCCCGATGCCTTGCAGAAATTGCCGATGCGGTTGTAATTTGCGTTTTCCCATTTGAAATGCGGATTGCTCGAGGCGCGGGTGTTATAGAGGTTGTCGTTGTTCCAATCGTTGTTGGTCGAGCCGCTGGTCTTTTCGGAAAATGTAAACCCGCTCACTTGAAAAATATTGTTGCGCATGACGGTGTTATGAATGGGGCTGATCAGATCCATGCCGTTGGCGTCGGGCGAATTCGTCCATGCGGTATTGTGATAGATCATCACCGCGCCGTCTGAGTTGCGATCCCATTTGAACGCTTTGTTCGTGAAATTCGTGATGGTGTTGCGCGTCACCCACACGGGACCCACTGTGATCGGCGCAAGCGAAATGCCGCTAAAGGCGCGGTCGATGGTGTTGTTGCGGAAGCGCTGATTAATGCACGCGCCTTCGGGTTCCAAACCGTCATCGGCGATATCGTATATGCGGTTATTGTAGATATCCGCATCGAAAGCAATGGCTGGGTCTTCGCCCGCAGGTCCGGAAACGCCGGTGTAGATTCCATTGAAGATATGATGGATCTGATTCCCGCGCGCGATGGCGCCGTTATGCCCGCGTAAGACGATGCCCGTTCCCTCGTGCGCGCTTCCTTTCACGGCGTCCCATTGCCAATTGCCCGCTGTCGGATCGTAGATTTCGTTGTGCTCGATGCGCGTATCGTTGCCGAGGTTTTCGCCGCCCGTCCAATTGATAAATATGCCCAGTTGCATGTTGTGGATCTTGTTGCGGCGGATCACTACATGAGATGAATTCAAAGAACACACGCCGCACCCATCGGTGCGCGTGCCGTAAAAGCGCATTTCGAATCCTTCGATCCAGATCCATTCGCGCCCGTTCACATCAAAAGCATGGTTGAAACGCGGCGCTTGCCAGGCGCGCGCCGCCGGATCGTCCGCGGAACGCGCATAAAGCCGCAAGGTTGCCGCTTCAAAAAACCAACCCTCGGCAATCGGCGCGTTGTTATGTCCTATGCCGTTATTCAACCCGTTCATCGATTCGTATTGATACATGCGCTTGCCGTCCCGCGCGAGATAACCGATGGCGCCGCCTATTTGTGTAAACCAGATATTGGATTTTCCCACTGCTTGAGTCCAGACACTGCCCGAAAGAGTATCTGCCCCTTCGAGGATGGCGCCTCCTCCCTCCGCCTTGACCTGGATCCAGTTCCCCGGCGTTCCCGAAGCGGGGAACTGGACGTTTTCACGATACATCCCGTCTGCTACAAGGATTTGGGTACCGGCGACTGCCGCATTGACCGCTTCTTGAATTGTTCGGTACGGCGCGGCGACTGAGCCGTTTCCACCGGGCGCCGCATCATCGTTAACGCGCAGGACGACAGTCGGCGTGAACGAGATTTCATCGGGTTGCGTGACAACAACGCCGGCAATTTCACTGCCCCCATCCACAACCCTCACATCGTACGATGTGGAGGGGGACAGCCCGAAGACACTGCCCGCCAGCCTGCCATCATCGATTCGTTTAAGAGGATGTCCGCGTTTCCAATCGATCGTCCCGGTTTGTCGATAGAACAATTCGGCGGAGGGTGGCAGGTTCGCGCCGCTTGCCACAACCCCCACAGTTTCGATGTTGGCTAGCAGGCTGATCCCCGTGAATGATATTTGTTTGGAGGATGAAATTTTCGCTTGCGGATGGGAAACTTCACGAGTGAACAGGAGGCACACAAGGAACATCGACGCCATCGCGCGAACCATGTTTGGAAATCCAGGCTTCATGATCTTCCTCCGGAGCCTCTTGTGCCGGATGCATCCCTGCCTGACGATCAAAGCTCCATGCGAGAACAAGTTCCTGCCGCAGTTTCACTGTGTCAAGACAGATTCCGCGAGACTTGCCGGGCAAACCGATCGGTCTCTTGAATCTTCGTTCCAAACGTATTGTACAACTTAATCGGGTTCGGCGCTGGCTCGCGCCGCGATTTCACCCCTCGTCAATAAAAGAACGGCAAGCAGGATCAACCCGCCTCCCGCCAACCCGGTGGGAGAAAGTTGCTCGCCGAACAAGCTTGCCCCTAAAATAACCGTCACAACCGGTTCCAGAGTGGAGAGCATCGCCGCGTTGGTCGGTCCGACACGTTCCAGCCCCGCTAAAAATGCGACGACGGGAATCGCGGTCGCAATGAACACAATGCCAGCCACGGTAAACCAGCCGGAGTTTGTCGTT
Organism: Candidatus Defluviilinea gracilis; assembly: GCA_016716235.1. Taxonomy (NCBI): domain Bacteria; kingdom Bacillati; phylum Chloroflexota; class Anaerolineae; order Anaerolineales; family Candidatus Villigracilaceae; genus Candidatus Defluviilinea; species Candidatus Defluviilinea gracilis. The sequence goes on along the minus strand of JADJWS010000001.1, from coordinate 218,188 downwards.
GGCAGATGCGCCCCCTCGAACGCCATCATCGTTCCGAACACCGCGCCTGCCGACGCAAAGATTACCGTGGACGATTGCACCGGCGAGACGCGCCTCATCACATTTGCGCCGACGATGATATAGACCGAGTAGATCGCCGCGGCGGCGATTGCCATCACCGCGCCAATCGCCTGCCCGCCTTGCGGATCAACGGTCAATGCGGTGCCAGCCAACGCAAGCGCGAGCGCCACGACCTTGATGCGCGTTATCCGCTCGTGGAACACGATCGCCGAAAGGATCAGCACAAAGAATGGATACAGGTACAACAGCAGCGCGACGAGTCCCGCTGAGGCGTATTGGATCGCCGTGAGATACAGGAACGATTGTCCAACATACCCGAACGCGCCCATCCCAATCAATTGGGCGAGTATTTTTCCCCGCGGCAGTGATTCGCGCCGCGCCGCCAGCAAAATCCCCATCAGGATTGCCGCCAGCGAAAAACGGAGGAACAGAACGGTAAATGTATCCATGCCGGCGGCATAGGCGTAGCGACCGAAAATGGCGAGCGTTCCAAAGGCGGCGGCAGAGAGGGCAATGAGAAGGATGCCTGTTAATCGTTGCATGAGACGCGAATTATACACACCGACTGATTACCGTACGGTAATCTAACACACCGACAGCAAACGTGGTTTCCCGAAAAATCATTTGAGACACCCGCGGGAGACGCATCCGCCGGGCTTTCGGACAATTTCCCACCTCTCTTTTTTGACAATTGCGGAAACAGCCATTTTGTTTGACGTGTTCCCTCGCTTGCAAGTATAATCTTTCAATCTCCCACGGTGGGAGATTTTATTGAGGCAACCATGGCTCTGCGCGGCAACTTACGCGATTTCACTATTACTCAACTGCTCAACTTGATCAACCTTGCTCAAAAAACCGGCACCCTCGTGGTGGATGGACCCAGCGAGCAGGCGTACGTGTCGTTCCGCGATGGGAAACTGGCATACGCCAAAGTAGGGCAGGACGATGGGAGCCTTGCGGCGGTCCTTCACAAAGCCAATAAATTGACCGTCAATCAATATCGCGCCATCGTCGAGCGCGCGGGCAAGATCAACGACAAAGAACTGGGATTGTTGCTCATCAACGCGGGGTATTTGTCGCAGGAGGAAATCCTCGCCAACCTGCAATCGTATTTTACCGACGCGCTTCGCCGCCTGTTCACCTGGGTGGAAGGGTTCTTCCGCTTCGAAAGTGAAATGATGGCGCCCGAAGACCGCATCAACGTGCGGCTTGACCTGGAAAACATCATTATCGAAGGTTCGCGCCAATTGCGCGAGTGGGAGCAGTTGCAAGACGAGATCCCCAGCCTCGATATGGCGTTGAAGTTCACCGACCGCCCAATGAAGAACGTGAACCTGAGCGTGGAAGAGTGGCGCGTGGTTTCATTCATCAACCCCAAGAACTCAATGAAGCAGATCGCGCAGACCAACAAGATGAACGATATCGAAATTCGACGGATCGTTTACGGCTTGTTACAGGCTGGGCTGGTGGAGATCGTTCGTCCCGAAGGGATGGTCGTTCAACAAAGCCCGAAGATGTTCCCGACGCAGGATAAAGCGGAACAGAAGTCGCTGGTGAACAAATTGATCGGGCGAATACGCTCGCTTTAAAGGAACAGGCGGAAGGATAAGTTATTATGCAAACAGTCAAAATGGTCGTTACCGGTCCGTTCAGCGCGGGCAAGACGGAATTCATCCAATCGGTCAGCGAGATCGATGTGGTTTCGACAGAGCGTAAAATTTCCAACGCGGCGGAGAAATCCGTCAAAGAAGCGACAACCGTGGCGATGGACTTCGGTCGCATTACCGTGAACGACGATCTCGTGCTGTATCTTTTCGGAACGCCCGGTCAAAAACGCTTCGACTTCATGTGGGAAATCCTTTCCGAAGGCATGCTCGGCTTCATTGTGATGGTCGACAGCACCCGCCCCGAAACCTTCCGCGAAGCGCGCTCGATCCTCGAAACCTTCCGCGCCTACGCGCCCACCCCTTATGTGGTCGCCGCAAACAAGCAGGATATGGAAGACGCCTGGGACCTCGAGGACATGCGCCACGCCCTGCGCCTCGACGGAAAAGTAAAACTTCTGCCGTGCGTTGCCACCGACAAAGGCACTGTCAAGACCGTGCTCGTCGAACTGCTTACCAACGTTCTCGCAGATTTGAAATAATTTTCTGTGTCTTCCATAACCACCGATCAAGGAATCGTTCATTATGAGGTGTTCGGGCGCGGCAAGCCCGTCATCCTCCTGCATGGCTGGCTGGGCTCGTGGGGTCTGTGGCAGGAAACGATGGCATACCTCGGTAAATCCTACCGCACCTACGCGCTCGACTTTTGGGGTTTTGGCGAATCGGGCAAGAAGCGCGAGACCTACGCCATACAAGATTTTGTCAGCCTGGTCAACCAGTTCATGGAGCAGTTGGGCATCTCGCACGCGCCGCTGGTTGGTCACAGTATGGGAGGCACGGTCAGCCTCTCGGTGGCGATCCGCTATCCCGAACGCGTCAGCAAAGTAGTCGTGGTCGGCTCGCCGATCATCGGCTCCTCGCTGGCTATCCCGTTGAAACTGGCTGGATACAAACCCATTGCCTTCATGCTCTTCAACATGATGGGCGTCTTCCGCTTTGGTGTGCGAGTCGCTTCGCCCTTCATCTGTCGCGACGAACGCTTCGCGGAAATGATGGACCGGGACCTCTCGCGGACGACCGTCGAATCATTCCTCCTTTCGATTGCTTCCCTTCGTCGAACGGATCTACGACCCATGCTAGACCAGGTCAAAGTGCCCGCCTTGGGCATCTACGGCGACCGAGATATTATCGTGCACCCCAAGCAATGGCAACCCATGCAACAGGGAATCGCTCATGCGCAGGTCGAACGATTCCCCCTACTGGGCCACTTCCCCATGCTCGAAGAGCCGCGCGTGTTTGCAGAAAAACTTAAAGCCTTCCTCGACCAAGATAGCGCCGCACTCGCGCGAAAGACCTCCCCCCGGGCTGTTCCACAAAAAACATCACCCTCGGTGACCTTGTAACATCATGATCGACACCTTCCATTATCCGAATCGTATGGGGCGGATCATTTTGCTATCCATGGAAGAAGTGATGGGGCGCAACGGCGTCAACGCCGTGTTGAATCTTTCCTCCCATAAAACATTGATCGAAAATTACCCAGCCGATGATTCGAAACTGAATTTCCCCTTTTCCACCGTAAGCGCGCTGGGCGGAACGTTGGAGCAGGTCTACGGTCCGCACGGCGGACGCGGGCTGGCGACCCGCATCGGGCGCGCCTGTTTCAATTACGGAGTCCGCCAATATAGCGGGCAAATGGGACTGACCGAGATGGCGTTCCGACTGTTGCCCCTGCCCGCCAAGTTAAACGCGGGCGCGCGGGCGTTTGCCGAACTGTTCAATAAGTTCACCGACCAGCGCGTGCGGATCGAGGAAAATGGGAACACTTTGCTTTGGCACATCGAACGCTGTCCCTTGTGTTGGGAGAGGCGGTCGCATGAACCGGTCTGTCATCTGGCGGTCGGGTTATTGCAAGAAGCCTTGTATTGGTTGAGCGGAGGGAAGATCTTCCACGTGGAAGAACAAACATGCATCGCCGCGGGAGACCAAACCTGCGCGATCGCGATCGATCCCTCGCCGATGTTATAAATCACAATTGACAAGGCTTCACGAAAGTTCTATCGGCGCGATTTGCCAGGCGCTATGAGCCTCATCGGAACCGGTCGGCATGAACTGCCGGCTAGCGAAGCGACTTGACCCTTTGCCCATTGGAATATACGTTGAACCTGTGCCTTCGCGCATATCCAATCAATGTGATCCCATACAATTCAGCCATTTCGATCGAGAGCGAACTCGGCGAGGTGCGCGAGATTAGGATCGGCGCGCCCAGCCGCGCGGCTTTTTGAAGCATCTCGGAACTAATGCGCCCGGTGCTGATGAGAATTTTTGTTTCGGGGAATTCATTGTTCAGCACGCACTGCCCCGCAATCTTATCGAGCGTGTTGTGCCTGCCGATATCTTCCGCGGAGTAAACGATCTTTTCCCCATTACTGAGCGCAGAAGTGTGAACCCCGCCGGTCTCGCGATAGAGTTCCTGCGCGGCAAAAAGATCTTCCACCAGAGCGCTGATTTGTTCAGGATCGAATTGAGGCTCGTGGGATTTGAATGACACCTCCACACGGGCGAGGGTTTCCACCGCGGTCAGCCCGCCCGCGCAACCCGACGTTCTCTTCCACGATTTGGGCTGTTCCACACTCCGATTGAGCCACACATCCACGTTGTCGCCGTGTTCGCACAAGCGCACATCGGCAACCTCATCCATGCGCTGGATGATGTTTTCGTTGTACAGGAACCCAACCGCCATGGCTTCGAGATCGACCGGGGTGCACATAAACGTCAGCCAGACCTCCCCGTTGACGGTGAGCGACACCGGCGCTTCGACGATGGTCTCAGCGTCGTAGCCTTCCCATTTTTTGAATTCGTATCTTTCGTAGTGGATCGATTTTTGAGGGGAAATCATTCAATCTCCTGCGCCTGTTGCGGCGCGGCATGGATTGTACCCGAAGGCGGCACCCTGTGGTTGTTCGGCGCGGTTAAGGGGGCGGCTATTTCGGTGTGTAAAGACACAGAGACCGCAGAGATTTTGAGGTTTTCTCTCTGCGGTCTCTGTGTTCTCTATGGTGAAGAGGGTTTTCACACACACTTGCTTCGCCTCATCCCTCGGTTCGCTAGGGCGCTCCGAAGACCACTGCGTAATATCCAAAATCACCGAAGAATGAATACCCCACGCCAACCTCTGTATATTTTGTGGTGAGCAGATTTTGTCCATGCCTTGGATCGGTTTGGTCGGTTGCCCACCATGCGACCACCTCTTGCCCGGAGGGTGGCGGGTTGCGCCCATACACATTTTCGGTCACTGCGCCGGAATATCCGGCGGCGGTGGCGCGTGATTGCGGCGTGGAGCCGTCTGACCCGCTGTGGACGAATAGGCTGTTGCATGCCATGTCGTTGCTGTGCGCTTGCGCGGCGGCGGTTAACGCGGGGTTGACGGTTAACGCCGGGAGGCCGTTATCTGCGCGGTAGGCGTTGACCGCATCCACGACCGCGCTCGTGTTCGTTGAACTGACGGTAAACGCGCAAGTTGCCGAAGCAGACCCAGGTCCGCCTGACGCGGTGGTTGCCGTCCCGACGGTGATGATGATCCACAGCGAGGTGCCGTTGTCGATCGGCATGGCTTCGCCGGCAGGGTTGCGCAGTTCGTAGTCGCCTCGGTAGGCGGCGTCTTTCGCCGGCGCGATCATGTTCACAGATATATCCAGTGTTTTGCCCGGTTGCGTGGCGCTGAGCGGCTTGGAATCTGGCGCGCCCATTTGTTCGCCGCTGGTGAACACAAGCGTGTATTTGTCGGTCCAGGCGCAGGTGCCGGTATTTTTCACCCGCCAGGTTTTGACGAACGCTTCGCTTTGATCGAGGTTGGTGTTATCTGGCACGGTCACATCGGATACGAAGGCGGCGCTGTCGGCACAACCTGACGAATTCGACTTGGCTGTAGGCGCGGCGGATGATGTGGCGCTTGCTTTGGATGCGGGCGCGGCAGGCGAGGGAAGATTCGCCTCAGACGTGGGCGCGGGAAGAGTGGTTGGATTCTCGTCAGGTGTGGACGTTCCTCCCGCCGCGCAGGCTGAGAGCGCCAGCGTCAGCAGGGCAACCAGGGAAAACGTTTTGCGGAACATGATATCGTCTCCTTAATGGGTGAACAGTAAACTACCTACCTGACAGATATAAAACAAGACGCAGACATTTGCGCCGAGCGCCAGTGCGGCGCGAACGCTGAAATCGCCGATACAGATGGATTGTTCAGAGTAGCCTCCCCAAAAAATCTGAGTCCGTCTGCGTTTTCACCTGCCCTTGCGGGCGGCGCTGGGGCAGGTGTCCAAAGGTGAATCTGTCGGGTGGCTGGAACAGTAAACAGTGTTTCAATAAAACGCCTTGTTGTCTTGCTAAAAGGTTGTAGGTTGTTTTTAATTGGGGTAGTTGGGTTATGGAACATGACGATTGCTCTGTCTTGCGGGCATTTCTCACAAAGGGGCGAAATAGCCGTCCACGAGTGGGATCACGAATACTTCAACAGGCTCAGTGCAAACTTGTGTGAAGGGAGGACAAGCTCATTTGTTTCTTCGCGGTTGGAATTCGTAAAGGGTTATTCTGAAGAGCGGCGCGTTTTTCTTCGGCAGGTAGAACTTTAAATGCAGTCCAAAAGACTTCTGCGGTGACTTAAGTGGTGGTCATAGAATAAATCGGCTCTCCCGTTTCTGACGGGGTTGCGACTCGCAGGAAGATTCTTTTCCACGAATTTACACGAATTTTTTAAACACTCCGTGTGAATTTGTGAAATCCGTGGCTAAGGTTTTTGGGCTTTCCCGTTAATAACGGTAGAGCCAATAAACCTTCTTGCTGATGGTCAAAAGTATAGCACAACCCAACTGCTAACTGATCACTGATAACTGATCACTCGTACGTATAAAACCCTCTCCCCGATTTCCTTCCCAAATACCCCGCATCCACCATCTTGCGGAGCAACGGCGCGGGGCGGTATTTGTCTTCGCCGAGGTCGCGGTGCAGGACTTCCATGATGAACAGCACCACGTCGAGACCGATCAAATCCGCCAGCGTGAGCGGACCCATCGGGTGGTTCATGCCGAGTTTCATCACCGCGTCAATCGCTTCTTTCGTGCCGACTCCCTCTTGCAGGGCGAAGATCGCTTCGTTGATCATCGGGCACAAAATGCGATTTGAGATGAAGCCTGGCGCGTCGTTCGCTTCCCACGCTTCCTTGCCCATGACCTTGCACAGTTCCAGCGTTGTGGCGAGAGTCTCTTCGCTGGTGGCGAGACCTTTGATGACCTCCACCAGTTTCATCAACGGCACGGGATTCATGAAGTGCATCCCGATCACTCTGTCGGGACGTTCCGTCTGCGCGGCGATTTTGGTGATCGAAATGGACGATGTGTTGCTTGCCAGAATCACACCCTCGCGCGCGTTGGCGTCCATGTCTTTGAAAATTTTGAATTTCAGTTCGGGGTTCTCCGTCGCGGCTTCGATGACAAAGTCCGCGTCTTTCATCGTGTCCATGTTCGACGCGTATTGAATCGCGTCGGCGGAGGCTTTGCCCTCAGCGGAAATTGTTCCCTTTTCGAGCAGTTTCGCCGTGGACTTGGCAATCGCGGCTTTGGCTTTCTCCAGCGCGGCGGGTTGAACGTCCATGCACGTGACTTGATACCCCGATGTCGCCGCGACCTGCGCGATGCCGTTGCCCATTGTCCCTGCGCCGATTACAAATATTCGTCGAATAGTCATGTGGTCTCCTGGTCGTATTGTCTCGTAGCCCTATTGCGATGCGGTTGGTCCGCGTTTGGATTTTCGTAAGTATGCGATGAAAGCGTTGACGGATTTCTTCGTTGTTGTTGCCATATCGTGAACCCGTTGGAAGTCTTCGGCACTTACGTATTTACGATCGAGCGCAAGATAGATTTCGGATTGAACTTCGCTAGCAGAACGTCGGGCATATTTCAAAAAGCGGATGAATTCTATGTCGGACCCATCGTCGAAACCTTCCGCGATGTTGTGCATGATCGAACCAGCGGCTCCCTGAATTTGGTCTCGTAAGCGAAAGTCTTTTGAGAATCTGACCTGCTCGGTCAAGTCATAAACCTGATTTGTCAATTCTCTCGCCTGTTGCCACGCCCGAATGTCCTCAAACTTTTCAATTTTCATTTTTCCTCCATGACTGATGTTAATGACCATCCAACGATTTGACCATGCGACCATCTGACCATGTGACTATCCGACTTTATCTCTCCAAATTTTGTAATTGTTCTTGATCTGCTCAATATGTCCAGGAATATGCGCCGAATAAATATTCAGCCACTTCTCGAACGTGTACGGCTCATCGTATTGTGGATGTTTCCCTGTGTGTTCAAAAACTTCGTCGGGTTGTTTCTTGAGCAATTCATACGTCGTCTTGCGGACGAGTCTCACAACGTCCAACGCGTCTTCCCAACTTTGATCGTGATAATCCAGTTCGATTGCCCACTTGTCCTGATCGTATCCCATGAACGCGCCGCCTGGCTCGACGATCAACTTGCGAGCGCGTAACGCGGCGTTTGATTCTGAATCTGCCAAATGCACCAACACCTCATGCACGCTCCACTCCTTCGGCTCAGGCTTAAACTTCCACATCTCGCGCGGGATGTCTTTGAGAGTCTCCATGAGCATGGAATATCCATCGCCATAAAGTTCGATCTTTTCGTTGCGTTCTTGTTTATCCATTGCATTCATCCCTCGGTGGTCGAGCGCAAGCGGTCGAGACCACCAGTAACCAAAATATTTTATGTTACAAAATTTAGTATGCGTACCTGTGGTTTCGATACATCCCGCGACAAGCATCGCGGGACTACTCAACCACCGTGTTTACTTGTTTGCAACACTTCTGTACACTCGCAATTCTCTAATCCTCTAATTCTCCGTTCCTCAGTCTCCAGTCTCTAATCTCCAATTACTACTTACCACTCACTCCACCTCCACCGCCATTGCGACCGCCTCGCCTCCACCTAAACATAAAGAGGCAATGCCGCGCTTCAACCCACGATCTTTCAAAGCATACAACAACGTCGTCAACACACGCGCGCCGCTTGCGCCGAGTGGATGCCCCAACGCAATCGCGCCGCCGTTGACGTTGACCTTGTCCCAATTCCAGCCTTGATCTGCCAGCGCGTACCCGTCCGCGAGAACTTGCGCGGCGAAGGCTTCGTTGAGTTCGATCAAATCCACGTCGGATAACCTCCAGTCAATTTTTTTCAACAATTTCGGAATCGCATGAGCGGGCGCGGCGAACAAATATTTCGGTTCGACTGCGGCTTGGGCATAGCCCACCACACGCGCCATCGGTTTTAATTTATTTTTTTCCGCGTAAGCGCGCGACGAGATCACAACTGCCGCCGCGCCGTCGTTCATGGGCGATGAATTTCCAGGAGTCACTTTTCCGTTTGCTTTGAAGGCGGGCTTGAGTTTGGACAATGCCTCGAGAGTCGAATCTTTGCGCGGACCCTCGTCCGTATCCACGATCACTTCGCCTTTGCGCGATTCGATTCGGACGGGGACGATCTCAGGCGCGAATCGGCCTGCCGCTTGCGCCTCAACAGCCTTCCCGTGCGAGCGAAGCGCAAAGTTGTCCATCGCCTCGCGCGTCACCTCGTATTCATCCGCAATAAATTCTGCCGCGTTGCCCATGCTCCAATTTTCGAACGGATCCCACAAGCCGTCTTTGAGCAGCACGTCGGTGAGCGGCTGGTCTCCAAATTTTAATTCGCCCGAACGACCCGCGACGAGAAACGGAGCGCGACTCATCGATTCGAATCCGCCCGCGACGAAGAGCGACGCGTCGCCCGCCCGAACAGCCTGACTCGCCATCATCGCGGCTTTCAACCCCGACCCGCAGACTTTGTTGATTGTGCTCGCGCTGACCGTGGCGGGGATGCCGCTCAAAATTCCCGATTGACGCGCGGGAGCCTGTCCCTCGCCCGCCTGCACTACGTTGCCCATGATAACTTCTTCGATCTCTTCGGCGTTGATGCCTGCCCGCTCCACCGCGGCTCTCACGGCGATCGCGCCAAGTTGCGTCGCAGGGACGGAACTCAGCACACCTTGAAATTTTCCAATCGGCGTCCGCGCGGCGGATAAAATAACGGCTTCTGTTTCTTTGGTCATGGGTTTCTCCTGAATGAGGCGATTATAAAGCCAAATGTGTCACTGTCATTGCGAGCGAGCGTTAGCGAGCGAAGCAATCCCCAACACTATGATGGAGACATTTTCCTCGTAGGGGATTGCTTCAGTGTATAATACACACAACATGTGAAAATTATACACATGAGAAAGAGGATGCGATGCGAACCAACATTGTGTTAGATGACAAGCTTATCGGACGCGCCCAAAAAGTAACGGGCATCAAAACCAAACGCGAAGTGGTACATGAAGCATTGCGGTTGCTCATCTTGTTGAGTGAACAAACTGATGTGCGCACTTTGCGCGGCAAGATGGCTTGGGTTGGCAATTTAGATGAACAGCGTCAATCGCGCGTTTCAACGAACTGACCATGCTTCTCGTTGATACCAGCGTTTGGGTGGATTATTTCAATGGAATTGAGAATCCACAGACCGACTATCTCCACGAAAACCTAGATCGGACCCCGATATTGGTTGGTGATTTGATTCTCGCTGAAATCTTGCAAGGCTTTCGGAGCGAGTCTGATTTTGAGAAGGTTCGCCGTGTGCTTGGCAAGTTCATTCAAGCCGATATGGTTGGAACGGAGTTAGCGGTTCAGAGCGCGAGGAACTTTCGGTTCTTGCGCCAAAAAGGGATTACTGTTCGCAAAACCATAGATAGTTTGATTGCCACCTTTTGCATCGAAAACGACCATCAACTGATACATAACGATAGCGATTTCGATGGTTATGAAAAGCATTTAGGTTTGCAAGTCGTTCATCCATAACTACTTATGATTGACTCCGAACATTCTCTCTACGAACTCCTCGGCGGCGAGACGGGCGTGCGCAAACTGGTTGACCGCTTCTACGACTTGATGGATTCCGCTCCCGAAGCCGCGGACATCCGCGCCATTCACCCGAAGAGTTTGAAGCACTCGCGCGAAAATAATTGACGCATCGGAATCGTAAACAACGACAAACTCATTTGAGTCACGCAAAGCTTGTTCAAGGATCGAAGGTTGCGAATCGTATCCGCCCTCTGCGTTGGGTCGCTCGCGGCGGATGTAGAGGTAATCAAAATCCCAAGTTGAAAGACAATCTATATCTTGATTCAAACACGACTGCGCGTGTGTATACTGGCGTAAACTTTCCAGCAGTGGAAGTTCAGGCGTCCACTCGTGACCTTGCGCGGTGACGAGACTCGTCCGTTCGGTGAGCGCGGGGAACCATTCCGAAAGCGGATCGCTCAACGCCGCGTCACCGGTCAACACGAGGAAGCGCGAGTCGGCTGGCGTGTTGTTGCGAATCCATGCGAACGCTTCTCGCTCCTCGGGCAAGAGTCGGAGTTGATTTCCCATCTGCATCGAGGCGATCATGCCAGAGAGAAATAAATATGCCGAGAGCCCGAGCAGGACGCGGCGCGAGAAATTCGAGTCGAATACACTCTCGTTGGGGGAGGGGAGGGCGAGTCCGTTGAGGGTTGAATCAAGTCCGCGCACGGCGAGCAGGATGAGGGGAGTCAAAGAAGCGAATGGCGCCGCGCGCGGGTCGCTCAAAAAACTGAGTCCGATCCACGCGGGGAGGAAAAAGTCGCGGCGGCGGAAATCCGCCAGAAGACCGATGAAACCAAGAACTGCAACGATGTCGAGGATCGCTTCGCCGCTCAGGTTGAATTGAACGAGGTACAGAAGCGACGAGGCGTAATCTTTTGGGTGCGCCGTGAGCGCGGCTTGAAACGGCGCGACGCCGTGACGATGGAGGACAGTGAGCCACCACGGCGAGGTGAGCGCGAGCGTGAGCGCGGCTGTGGCGAGGAGATGCAAAAAAGTTTTTTTGTCGCGCAAGAAAAAGAGCGCGAGGATCAACACGCTGAACGCGGTCTGAAATGTGATCTCTGGATGCGTGAGCGTGAGCAAAGACGCGCTGATCGAAAGAGGGATGATGTTGCGCGGCTCTTTTGTTTTCAGCAATTTGTACGCGAACGCGAGCGCGAGAAACGAAAAGACCAACGCGGGCGCGCGCGTGACGCCTCCGCCCATGATCGTCCAATCGAAACTTTTGGGAATCATCGAATAGAACAACGCGGCGATGGAGGCGTGAAGCGCGTCTTGTGTGAATTGAAGCGCGAGAAAATAAAACGCGAGGATGGCGAGCGTGGATAGGATCGCGGGGAGATAGGTGAAAATATCTAACAATGAAATTTTTAGAGCGGATTGAATTATTCCCGCCAAATAAAACCCCAGCGGCGGATACACAAACGGGATGCCCGAATTATTATAGGTTGTCGTCTCTGGCAACGCAAAATGATTCGCTTGTAGGTCGCGTGTCATTTGGAAGAAGAGTCCGCCGTCGTTGACGGGACCGTTCGCGCTCATCGGCGCGGCGAGTCGGATCATCAAGCCGAAGAGGAGCGCGGTGAGGAGAATTAGTTTTGCGAATTGGTCGTTGTTTTGCATAGGTGTATTGGGCGTTGTCATAAATAATCCGCAGATTTTGCAGAGTAGACAGATTGAAAAAACAATTTTTACCGCGAAGGCGCGAAGAGCGCTAAGTTTTCAAAGGTTTTCTTCGCGCCCTTCGGGCTTAGCGGTTTAAGTGTGATCTGCGGATGGCGTCTATTTTACTTGCACTTGTGGTAAAACATTCCCCGTGTACAGCCTCTATTTTCACATCCCATTTTGCGCGCATCGCTGTGCCTATTGCGACTTCAACACCTATGCGGGACAGGAAGCATTGATCCCCGCCTACGTGGATGCGTTGTGTAAAGAGATTGAATTTGTCGGCTCTCGTCGCGCTGAGCGGACACTGAGCGAGCGACAGCGAGACGAAGTGGCAGACGAAGCGCAGGTGCATACAATTTTCTTCGGCGGCGGGACTCCCTCGCTTCTTTCCCCAAGTCAATTTGATTCAATTTTCCGCAGCATTCGCGCCAACTTCAACTTGACCGACGATGCGGAGATCACCATCGAAGCGAATCCCGGTACTTGCTCGTTTGCGAATTTGCTCGAATTGCGCTCTATCGGAATCAACCGCATCAGTTTCGGCGTGCAATCTGCCAACATGGAAGAACTCCGCATGTTGGAGCGGACTCACAACTTCTTCGATGTGATCCAAGCCGTGACCTCCGCGCGCAAAGCGGGATTCGGTAACTTGAATCTTGATCTCATCTACGGCTTGCCCGAACAGACCCTGCAAACGTGGCAAACCTCCCTCCAGCGGATTCTCGACCTGCATCCCGAACACATCTCCGCCTACGCGTTGACCCTCGAACACGGCACGCCGTTCGGACGCTGGTCCGCAAAAGGATTGATGCCGCTTCCCGACCCCGATCTCGCCGCAGAAATGTACGAATGGGCGAGTGAAACTCTCGAAGAGAATGGTTATGTCAATTATGAAATTTCCAATTGGGGGAAACACGTCGAAAGTCGAAAGTCGAAAGTCGACTCTTCGACCTTCGACTTTCAACCTTTGACTCCTTCTTTTGCTTGTCAACATAACTTACAGTATTGGCGCAGTCTCCCCTACCTCGCCTTCGGCGCCGGTGCGCACGGATACGTGGACGGCTACCGCTACTCCAACGTGTTGCGTATCAAAACCTACATCGAACGGCTGAACACTGATCACCGTTCACTGATCACTGCTTTTCCACTCTCCCCGGTAACGGTGAATCACCACAAACAAACCCTCCAAGACGACATGTCCGAATTCATGATGACCGGTCTACGCCTGACTCAAGAAGGCATCTCCGAATCCGAATTTGCGGATCGCTTCGGAACATCCCTGCGTGAGGTCTATGGAAAAGAAATTGACGAGTTGTTGAAGTTGGGATTAATTGAATGGTGTGAATCCCCCTCTCCCAGCGGGAGAGGGGCTAGGGGTGAGGGAGAAACCCTACGCATTACGAAACGCGCCTGCCTGCTCGCCAATCAGGTGTTTATGAGGTTTGTGTAAAAAAATTGACCCAATCTCACTTGTACCATGTAGCCCCGCAGAAATGTTCGGGCTGATCGGGCGCTCGAGGCGTGGAGGGTTCAGGCTGTCCGGGTCCCGCCATATCGAATACATCCATCCAGAACCCCATAAATCCCGGAAACGCTCCTTCGGGGACGTGCACCCAACCGTCTTTTGTTTGCAGGAAGAAGGATCCAGGCGCGTCACAGCCTTCGTCAGAAAGGCTGGACCCATCCGCGCGAGCGGACGCGTGTACTTCGGCGATCACATACCAAACGTGAGTCCTGCGTCCATTGAATGAATTCGTGCCCGCATACAGGATTTTTACCTGTCGGTCGGCGGAGTATCCTATGTCCATGAGGGCTCGCATTCCCTGTTCGGCAGATTCGTACACGCCTTTGGAGCGCGCAATGTTCAACTGTGTAAATGTGTACACCCATGAGGATACAACACATGCAAGGATAATCCCCAACGTGATAAGAGTCATACGCATGGTTCTCATCTTTAACTCCTTGTCCAGAAGAGTTTTGAGTCGGATTGTAAACAGGCTTTCACCATCTTGATTATCTATACTTATTCCTGGTTTCGCAACTGTGGATACCCGTAGCATTTCATTTTGAGTCACTCCTGTGGCTTCCCCCAGTTTCAAAATCAACTCAACTTTTGAAGTAACCTGGAATTTTTCGTAGATGTTCTTCAGGTGAAATTCAACCGTGCGTTCTGTAATGCCCAGCATGGACGCGACTTGCTTGTTACTCTTCCCCGCCAGGACAAGTGTTAGCACCTCTGTTTGACGTTTGCTCAAAATTTGACTTGAGGTCATGATTATATTTTTACTGTAACCAGTTAATCTTTTACCGACAAGCAGATTCTATTCACTGGTCTATCCCTTGTTCAAGCTGTAGTCACCATCCTCCAAATCGCGGGCGCGACGTGGGTCAAATCCGTCATCCCGCGCGTGAACTCCTCCCGCGCGGACTTGCTCCCGAGCACGATCAACGGCACATCCGCATCCGTGTGCTTGCGCGTGGACACATCCTCCATGTTTCCATGATCCGAAGTCACCAACACCAACAACTCCCCCTCCTCCCACCTCCCACTTTCCACTTTCTTCTTTCCTCTTTCCTCAACCTCCGACCTTTGACCTTCGACCTCCAACCCCTCCACCATCCCCCCAACCACTCCATCAAACACCTCCATCAACCCCACCGCCGTTTCCATCTGTTGCTTATGCCCCGCATAATCGCTTGCCCAATATTCGAAGAACGAAAAATCATAGTCCATTGCCAGCGAGATCAACCTTCGTCCCGCTTCGCGCGGATTCATCACCGGCGCGTCGGGGAAGCCGAGCATCGTCCGCCAGCCTTCGCCGGTGAAATCGGCTGAGAGCGCGCGCCCCGCGACTAGATCTTCATACGTGAACAACTCCAGCCCGGCGTTCGTCACTGCCAGCGGAATGGACGAGTACAACCGCTTGCCCGAATCGATTCCCTGAAAATAGCGCGGCGGATACGCGTTGAGCAATGCGGTTCGCTTCCCTGCGGCGACGCATTTCGAGAACAACGTCTCGCCGTCCAAATACGCCGCCACTTCGGGATTCGGTTTCGGTCCGTAGTGATAACCGAGTTCAGCCGAAATATTTTTCCCGGTCAACAACATCGCCTGCCCCGTCGCAGACTGCGGCAAACCGTCCACGCCCACACCAGCGTCAATTGCGATTAGCGAAGCGTGTTCCCCGTCGAACGGCGCGGAATCTCTCACGAGCGAACGTCCGCCCAACAGCGCGTTCAAGTTCGGCATCTTCGCCCGCGCCAACGGATTCGTTTCGGGATTGTCCTCGCCCAATCCGATCCCATCGAGAAAAATAAATAGGACGCGCATGTCGAGGATTATAATCCACGAAGAATCCAAACCTGACAGGTTTTATCGCGCGCGCTCCTGTCGTGACGTCTGTCCGCCGAAGCACCATGATGGATCGAGTCTCATCGGAAACCTGTCAGGTTTTTACAGGACATCATGCCCACCATTGACTTGAAAAAATTACAAACGCATCGTACGCGGACGTTCAACCTGCCTCCCCAGCGGAGGCTTGCCTCGCCCGCCTCAGCCTTGAAGTTCGTGGACGCGCGTGGCTTCGTCTACTTCTGGCCCATCAAAGGCATTGACCTGCCCTCGCTGTGGACAGCCGTTGCAGGCAATCGTCCCGTCGCTGATGCGCATGATGATCCCGGTCACATCACGTGGGGATGGAAAGACAACGCGCTCGATAAAAAGATTTGGTATTACGGAAAAATTCTCCGCAAAAAAGCGACGATGATCTCGCTCGAGATCGCGCCGTATTTTTACGCGCTCTCTGAAAATTATGGCTCGCCCGACGAAGATTATCTGCTCGCCTACGAAGAGGGGAGGTTGACTCAGTCCGCAAAGCAGGTGTACGAAACGTTGCTGAACGAAGGTTCGCTGAACACGCTCGACCTTCGCAAAGCCGCGAAACTGTCGAACGCAAAAGATTCTGAGTTCAACAAAGCGTTGGAAGTTTTACAAGCCGACTTCAAGATTCTCCCCGTCGGTGTGGCGCAAGCGGGCGCGTGGAAATATTCGCACATCTACGAGATCGTCCCGCGTCATTTCCCATCATTGCCTGAGCAAGCGCGAAAAATCGGCGAAAACGTGGCGCGCGCGAAACTGCTCGAACTCTATTTCGAATCCGTCGGCGCGGCGACCGAACCCGACGCGGCAAAACTCTTCGGCTGGAAAAAAGAATTGCTCGCGCGCGCAATCGCGGGACTTGTTCAGAAAAAGATCATCGTCGAATCTGAACACCCCAAACAAAAGGGGAAATGGTTGGCGTTGCCGAAGTTGGCAGGAGCGCGGACTTAAGTCCGCCCCCGATGACTTGCTCAATGCCTAAGAGTCGGTACATTAATAACTTCCCGTATGTTCGCTCGCAGTTGCACTGCATCCCCAACAGGCAGATACAATCCCGAAGGGATGAAAGGATTCTAGAATTTTGCAACCCGGTTCCCAAATCCCGAAGGGATGACATAATTTTCAACCTCTGACACCCCTTCGGGATTGAAAACGTTGATCTTCCAAGATCTATAATCATTTGACCCGTTTTGACACGGTGAGCGAAAGACGAACCGTCAACACATCGCCTTCGGGGTCTGTGGGTAATTGGCGTATTGCTCGGTTTAATTGTTAAGCGGACTAAAAGTCCGCGCTCCGATGTTCGAGCCGAAAAGGATGAAACTTCCACAACACAACAACGTAAATCAACTCAGAGTGTTTACTAAACAAGAGGAGAATGAAACCATGAAAAACCGTTCCAACCTATTTCTCGGCATCCTGCTCATCGCGGTCGGCGGATGGCTGGTGGCGACGAAACAAGTCCCTTCACTGCAAGCCTTCACCGAAAATATGACCGGCGCCATGTGGACCATCGCGGCGGGCGTTTTGATCCTTGTCATTGGCTTGCTCACCGGCGCGCCCGGCATGGCGGTTCCCGCCTCCATCGTCGCGGGTATCGGCGGAATCCTGTTGTATCAAGAGCGCGTTGACGATTATTCGTCATGGTCGTATATGTGGACTCTCATCCCCGGCTTCGTCGGCGTTGGCTCCATCCTTGCCGGCATACTCGGAGAAAACACGCGGCGCAACGTAAGCAGTGGGCTTCGCACCATCGCGTTCAGCGCGGTGCTGTTCCTCGTCTTCGGCACATTCCTCGGCGACCTGAAATTTCTCGGCGAATATGGCGTGGCGATCCTGCTCATCTTGTTAGGGCTGTTCGTCCTCGCGCGCGGCTTTTGGCGGGGCGGAGGTCATCATGAGACGGGGTAATTTATTCTGGGGATCGTTCATCATTTTGCTCGGCGTTTTGTTTTTTCTGCAAGCGCGGGGCATCATCACGAACGTCTTCAGTTTTATCTTTCCGCTCGCGCTGATCCTCGTCGGCGGCTGGATCATCCTCAACGTGTTCTGGAAGCCAGACATCAGCGACGATGACACGTTTTCGTTTGCACTGCAATCCGCGAAAAGCGTGCGCTACGAATTCTCGCACGGCGCGGGACAGATTCAGATCAGCGGCGGCGCGCCAACTGGCAAAGCCATCGTCGGCTCGTCGGCGGTTGGGATGAACACCGAAAGCCGCATGGACGGAGACAGGCTGAACGTCGAGATTGGAGCGGGACCTTCGATGATCCCCTTCATCGGGCCCTCGTCCGGCGTCTGGCGTTATCAGATCACGCAAGAAGTCCCCGTCACATTGGAGATCAACGCGGGCGCGAGCGGTCTCGATGTTGATCTGAAGGACGTGCTTGCGACGCGCATCGAAATCTCGACGGGAGCCAGCGGCGTGAAGTTGACCATGCCCGCGCGCGGCGTTTCTCTTCTCGACGTGGAGGCTGGCGCGGCTTCGTTCGACATTCGCGTCCCCGACGGCGTCGCGGCGCGCGTCCGCTTTGATGGCGGCATGAACTCGATGAACGTGGACACGAACCGCTTCCCCAAAATCGATTCGGGTTTTTATCAATCCCCCGATTTTGATTCGGCAGTCAACCGCGCCGAGATCAATTTCGAAGGCGGGCTTGGTTCGGTGACGGTTAAATAATTACGGCATGTCACTCTGAGCGATAGCGAAGAGTCTCCGTTGTTGTGACTGAGATGCTTCGCCCCTTCGGGGCTCAGCATGACATGGTGTTTTAAAATGGAGAATCAAATGAAAAAATACGACCCTCGTTTATGGATCGGACTCTTGATGGTGTTCGGCGGCGTGTTGATCTTTCTCGAAAACCTGAACATCATTTCGAACGTCAGCGGAATTTTTTGGGGAGCGATTTGGGGCTTGGTGGGAGTGTTCTTCCTCTACCTACTCATCAAAGATCGCAACAATAATTGGTGGGCGGCGTTCCCCGCGTTCACCTTGATCGGGCTTGCCGCGTCGTCGTTTTTACCTGACTCGCTCGAAGCCTTCGATGGGCTTGTGTTCTTCGCGGGCATCAGCCTTGCTTTCATCTGGGTCTATGCCACCGATACGAGTCGCTGGTGGGCGATCATCCCTGCCGGCGTTCTGCTCACGCTCGGCGCGATCTCCGCGCTCGATGAACTCACCGGCATGGACAACGGCGGCTTCCTCTTCCTCGGGCTTGGCATCACGTTCCTCCTCGTCGCCATCCTCCCCGGCGGAAGCGGTCGCAGTTGGGCGTTCTTCCCCGGCATTGCCCTGCTGATCTTCGGCGCGTTCCTCAGCGCAGACGTGGTCGGCTGGATGGAATATCTCTGGCCCGCCGTCCTCATCCTCCTCGGCGGATATTTCGTGTTGAAGTTTTTCAGGAAACCGGCATAACAATGCGCCGGGGCAGAGTCGCTCTGCCCCGGCGCTTTATTTCATCCCATTTTCAAGAATCAATTTCACTTGCTCGCGCGCATCCTTCCAGCGCGTTGAAATAGCCTCGGCAAGGCTATTCATGATTTCGCGCCCGGCCTCGGGATTCCTCTTTGTCAATTTCCGCAGATCGCTCCCGCGTATTCGCGCCGCCTCTAAAGGTTCAATGGCAATCACAGACGAGGTATATTTCCCGCTTCCGATCACAGCCGACCAGCCGAACAACCCTCCAGATTCTACGTGAGAGATCGTGATGGGCATTCCATCATAGGGTTTAAAGGAGATCTGAACTGTGCCGCTCAGCACGATATACAAATATTCGGCGGGCGTATCCTGCTCAATGACGAAATCCCCGGCGGGGCAAGAAATAGTTTCCAGGAGCGGCTCTAATGCGCTGAAATGTTCCCGACTCAAGGCGTCGAAGATCGGCAGGTGATGAACGTCAAAACCCATCTAAACATGTTAATCAAGGCGGATAAAACCCATCCAGTGGCAAACATCATATTTTGCATGACATTCTTCCTGAATTTGCCCCCGGCTCGAATCGACGGGTATACTTGCCAAAACCATGAACGAGATTCAACCCGCGCGTGACTTCCAAAAAGCCATCCCATTCTTGCTGATTGGGTTGGGAGTTGCCCTCATCACCGCCTCCGCTTTTTATCTCTATCGCAACCTCCCGCCTCGCGCCGACCTTACGGTTGTCCCGGCCGCGGCGAACTATCCCGCTCCCGAATTGACCCTCACCGACCTCGACGGCGTTTCCCATTCCCTTGCAGACTATCGCGGGCAGGTTGTGCTGGTCAACTTGTGGGCAACATGGTGCGAGCCATGCAAAGAAGAAATGCCCGCGCTTCAAGCGTTTTATAAAAAATACGAACAAGACGGCTTCACCATCATCGCGGTCAATGACGGCGACCCGACCGAAGATGTGACTCAATTCGCAAAAGATTTCAAATTGACCTTCCCAATCTGGCTCGACCCAACGTACATCGCAACGGAACAGGCATTCAAAACGCTTGGGCTTCCATCATCGTATGTGATCGATCGCAGTGGAACAGTCCGTTTACAGTGGATGGGGGGCATCGAAAAACGCGCGCTCGAGAAATACGTTGCGCCGATCATCCTAGAGAACTAACGTAGCGCGAGATAGTATCTCGCGCTACAAATTATCGGAGAACACAATGAAAGCATCAGTCAACTGGCAAGATGGAATGAAATTTATCGGCGTGGGTCCTTCAGGCTTCCCGATTCGCATGGACGCCGAATCAACCCTCGGCGGCAGTGACAGTGGAGTCCGCCCGATGGAGTTGATTGCATTAGGGCTGATCGGTTGCCAGGCGATGGATGTTATCTCCGTGTTGCAGAAGAAACGCCAACAGGTGACTGGGTTTGAAGTGAAGTTTGACGGTCCGCGCTCGCCTGATTTTCCGAAAGTGTTTACCCGCGCCAGCATCACATTTGTCGTCACCGGCAAACAGGTAAGCGAGGATGCTGTCTTGCGCTGTATCGAACTTGCCGCCACGAAATACTGTCCCGCCAGCGCGATGCTCGAGCAAGTCATCCCGATGGACTTGATGTATGAAATTTATGAAGATGAAGAGGATGGAAATAAACGATTGACGCATCAGGGCGTGTGGCAGGGTTTGACTGAATAACTGATGTTGCGCAGTTGAAGTCGATTTGATTCTCGTAATGCGACATTCATGTCGCTCTTGCGCAAGAACAGCCTAAACGCGAGATATTGCAGATCAACAATTAAACCGAGCAATCCTTCTGCTTTCTTTTGAACCACGGAGACACTGAGTCACGGAGTTTTTTTTTATTGCTCTTCTCTGTGTCTCAGTGGTTTAGTTTATTGCTCGATTAATTTAGAAAAGAGCAAAATCGCGCGTTACGATCTTTACTGCGTAATCTGAGCGAATCAAATCAACGCGCCTCAGATTCCACGCGCGTTCCAAAGTCGGAACATTCGCAGGCGGTGATTACTTGCGCTCCTCGCGTAAGCGTGCCATCGCGTTCCTCGCCGTCCGCCACCCAGCCTTCGAGGTCGAAGGCGAGCGTCCCGTCTGCGAGAATCCATTCGCCGTTGTATTTGCGCGCCACGTGGATGTGAGTCCCTGTGGACGAGCCGCCTTCGCAGGAGGGATAACCGATCGGGTCGCCGGCTTTTACCTCTGTCCCTACGGTCACGCGCGAATCGGTGGCGGTGTGCAGGTAATACAAAGCCCAGCCGGTGCGTTCATCGCCGTCTTTGTCGAGGTCCAGGATCACGCCATCCACATCCGCGCGGACGATGAGTCCGTCTGCCATGGCTGTTGCGTACAAATCACGCGCCACGGTGTAACAGCCGGAGGTGTCTGATGCGGGCGCGAAATCGAGGGCGGCGTAGGGTTGACCGGCGCCCCAGCCGGTGTGCGGTCCGCTGGTGTATGCCCACACATGACCGGGCAGAAACGGGAAGCGCAACTCCGGTTGGCGAAGACTGCCGGGGATGACGATGGGGGAATCGAGCCAGGGGTTGCCGAAAAAAGCCGAATAGGTGCGAGCCAGCCCGTCCCGTCCGATCGAAGCGTGGTATTCATCCCCGGAGCGCAAGCGTGAAAAATAATATTGAAGCGCCACCGATCCCGCATTCTGCCATGGGTCGGGTCGGGTTAAGGATCGGTCGGTGAGTTCGAACTCGGTCAGGTTGCCGCTGCGCCAGCCGTAATATCCGTTGTTCAGAATATTGGCGGCAATGACGAGTTGCAGATACGGCGAGTCGTAAAACGCGCGGCGAAAACCAAGCAGGTATTTTTCTTTGGGCGGTTCGGGTTGGGTGAGCGCGCCGCTTTGATATTCGAGCAGGGCAAGCAGTAGGCGCGGGCTGAGGCTATAGTTGACGGCGACATACTCTACCAGTTCGGCGCCGGTGCGGTTTCTTCCGCCCGCATACGCGCGATATTCTTTGAGCCAGCCGTTGGTAGACGATACGAACGCGCTGGCGTTGAAACCGATCTGCGCGGGTCCGTTCACGAAGGCGTGATCGGGGATGCTTTGAAATTCGGTGCCCCATAGCGGAAGATAATAGATCGGAATCTTCATCGGCAAGCCGACGGGCATGGTGGTCGCGTCGCGCGGGATGATCGGATTCGCTTTGAAGATTTCATCCACCGAGGTGTTGAAGCGCTTCGCCAACGCGGGCAGGTTGTCTCCGTTTTGGGCGATGTACTCCACCAGTTCGCCGGGTTGATATTGCGGTCTGCCGGAGGTCGGCGCGGGAATGAGCGTCGGCGCAAGCGGGGTGATGATGTTTTGGATGGCGGTATTCGGTTCGCGCGGCGCGCAGGAAGTGATAAAGATTGCGAGAATTAAACCTGCTTTAAACACGAAGGTCACAAAGTACTCTAAGGTTGGACGAATGATGAGCAAGATATTTTCCCGCAGATTTTCTTTGTGACCGTTGTGTTGTTTCGGCAAGCTCAACACGTCGCCTTTGTGTTTAAAAATGTTCTTAATTATCATCGTCTTCACGAACAATGAGCGATTTCGATTGACCGTATACATCTGCTGTGACGACGCGATTGCCGTTGACGAGTTTGCCGAGGTAGGCTTTATCGCCGGCGATCACTGTCCAGCCGCTTAGCACCCAGGGGATGCCGCCGTCCGCAATGATCCATTCGCCGTTGTACTTCCTTGCCACGTGAGTGTGCGTGCCGGTCGAGATGCCGCCTTCACACGAGGGGTGACCGATGTGGTCGTTTTGGTCCACCCATGTGCCCAACGTCACCCGTCCCTTGTTTGCCACGTGCAAGTACATGATGTTCCAGCCGGTTTGTTCGTGCCCGTCGCCGTCGAGGTCGATGACCACGATGCCGTTCCCCGAGCGCACCACCAAGCCGGGCGCCATCGCCAGCACCCACGAGTCGGATACCGCGCACCCGCTCTTGGCGGTAGAGGGGGCGAAGTCGACAGCCGCCAGCGCGCCCTCATCGCCCCATGCGCTGTGCGGTCCGCCGGTGTATGCCCACTCGGTGTTCATTTCAAAAGGCAGGGTCATCTCCGGTTGCGCGAGGCTGGGCGGGTAGATCGGTCCTGCGCCATCTGCGCGCGACCACGGGTCGCCAAACATATTGGCGTAGAATAACGCGAAGCCGCTGTTCGGGTCTATGATCCTCAACCATTCGTTGAGACTGTGTTGTTTCGAAAAGTAGTACATGATGGCAACTGTGCCGGCGTTCAAAGACGGATCGAGTTGATACCGGGTTCCGTCTTCGAAAGTGATCTGGGTCAGTTTCCCGTTCCGCCAGCCGTAGTAGCCTGTGGAAAGTTGATTGATCGCCCAGCCAAATTGCAGAAACATGCCTTTGTTGCGAAAATTTTCGTAGCCGAGAGGATAGGTTTTGTGAAAGTCATCGGAAGGCGCGCCGCGCACCCATTGCGCCTCATAATCGAGAATGGCAAGCAGGAGGCGCGGGTTGATCGAATTTTCCAGCGCCGAGCGTTCGAGGGCGGCGGCGCCGGTCATCCAACCGGTCGAGCCGAGATATTCGCGGTACGTGGATAAATATCCGCCGGCGTTCCGCGTGTACTGGGCAACGTCGAAGTCTAGCGCGCTGATGGAAAAAATAATTTCACTGTCGGGGATGAGTTGCGCATGCGATGTGTATTGCGCCGCTTTATCTCGGCGGTCTGGGATGATGAGCAGAGTGCCGGTGTCGAGGATTCCCTCTGCGGGAAGGATCTTCGGGGAGGTGATCTCGTTCGCTTCCACCTTATATCTGCGCGCCACAGCGGGGAGCCAATCGCCGTCTTGAGAGTAATACAGAATCGTCGCCCCGGGTTGTGTGGGAGTTAAAAAATTCGTCGGCGTGGAACTCGCCGCCGGCTGTGTGACGAACGAACTTAATAATGAGGTCGGTGTTGCGGTCAACGGGGGAGGCGGAGTCGTCGGAGCCGTGGTTGGCGTGGGCAGGGCTTCGAAGACCGGCGCTTGATCGACAGCCGGTCCGCCACTAGGAGTAGGGGTTTGGTATTGTCCCCATAGCGAGGAGGAATTTCCCCGGCATGACGAAAGTATAACGGTTGTAAGGGTCAGAATGATAAACGCGCGTTTCACAATGGGGATTATACCTTCAAGCAGTTCAAGGTAACCTGTTGCGCCACAAGGCCGCGGTATGCGGATGTTATCTCGAAATTTGATTGACGCCTTCGAATATCCCCTCTTCCGCTTGCAAGACGGTAGACCCGCGTGTGAGCCAGCCGTTATATAAAATGCCATCGCCGCTGGAGACCCATCCATCCAGGGTGAACGGAAGATTCCCATCGGCGGGAATCCATTCGCCGTTGTATCTGCGCGCGAGGTGAAGATGGGTCGCGTTCGAGATGCCGCCTTCGCAAGAGGGATGCCCGATGACCTCTCCGGCGTAGACGTATGCGCCGGGTTGAACCCGGTCGCGGGTTTCAATGTGCATGTATAAAACGGTCCAGCCGGTTTGTTCGTAACCGTCGTTATCCAAGTCCTGAACGACGGCGCCATCGTTCGAGCGGACGATGTATCCATCCGCAACCGCCACAACCCACGCCTCGCTTTGCGCGCATCCTGCGGCTTCGCCCGGTGGGGCAAAGTCTAACGCGCCCCAGGCTGAGCCGTTATCCCACCCGCCGTGGGGACCGCCGGTGAAGGACCAGGTCGCGCCGGGGGTAAAGGGAAGTTGCATGGGAGGCTGAGTCAAATTCACTGGGAGATGCGAAGCGATATCGTAGTCGAAGGGAAAGCCGAAGAGCGCATTGTAGGTCTGATAAAAACCGAGTTGGCTCACATCGAAATCCCATGTGGCTCGGTCGTTGAAGAGCGAGAAAAAATATTGAACGGCGGCGGTGCCCGCGTTGATGGTGGGATCCATGGGCGCGTAGGTCCCATCGTTGAGGGGCAATGTGCCGAGGGCGTTGACGCGCCATGAATAATAGCCGCGATTTAAATTATCCGCCGCCCACGCGGCTTGACGATACAAACCCGCGTAATAATCGTCGTAGTAGCCCATCGGATAATCCACATTCGCCGGCACGGGGTTGGTGACCCATCCGCTTCGATATTCGAGGATGGCAACGAGCAAGCGCGGGTTGACGGAGTAATTTTGCGCGACGCGCAGGATGATCTGCGAGCCGCTCAGGTAGGCGCCGTTCACATCCTGCACGTAATTGCCCAGGTAGCCGCCTTTGCTTTTGAGGTAGGTGTCGAGGTCGAACGCAATAGAGGCGGGTCCGTAGATCAACTCCGAGTCGGGAATCAATTTGAACTTTGAACCGGGGATCGGGTCCGTGACGACCGGGGGGATGTTGATCGCCTGACCGACGGATAACACCGACGCTTCATTCAACCCGTTTGCCTGCATCAACGCCTCGAGCGTGATGCCGTACGTTTGAGAAATACTCCCTAGGGAGTCTCCGGCTTGAACGGTGTATTGATCGACAAATTCGCGCGGCGGCGGGAGCGGGTGCGGCGCGTCGGGTGTTGGCGCGGTGAATGAGGAGTTTGGGTTGCGCGTGGGGATCGTCACTGAAATTGGCGCGCGCGTGGGCGTGGGTCCCGAGGGTGTTTTTGTGGGTTGGATGATTTCGCCGGGTTGAGGCGGCGCGGGCGTGAATGCCTGCCCGGTCACCGGCGCGAAGGGATCGTACGTGGGGTAGGGCGTGATCGCCGAGGGGGAACAGGAGGCGAGCGCGAGAGTGATGAATAGGTAATATATGAAGCGATCGGCGCGGCGAAACATGCGGGGGATTGTACCAAACAGATTCTTTGATAAAAAACGCGCAATGGAATTATCACCCGCTTCTTCATCTTCGTCCAGATCTATCGAATCGGCGCCGAACAAAATCACATGCGCCTGCTTCTGGCTGAAAAGATTGGTTTTCAAAATAGCCACGACGTTGATTGGTGAAACAAATTCACGGTTGAGCAGGGTACTTGGTAGATCGGGGTGCGAATGCCTGCTTCGGTATCATCGGTTTTCAAGTACAGGACTTACGCAGTTGGCGGGCAGTTGTACTGCCGCCGCCGCAGTGCAACTACGGCGCAACAGGTTCAACTGCGTAAACGCTAAAGTATTTCTTTTTCATCTCATTTTTGGCGAAGGTGTTGATTCATGTTGGTTATTCCCGCTACTTGAGCAATGCTTCTAACGCCTCTTCCAACTTTGGAGATTCAGCCGCATCTTTGAATCCCGCGATGCGACGATAAACCTCCGCCGCCGCTTTGTGGAATCCGCTGGGCAAGCCCGCCTCTTCAAAAGTTGACGCGATCTCGCGCATCTCGCCTTCGAACCTCCATGCCTTTGCCGTGACGCGCGTCGCTCTCCGATTTGCCTGCTCTGAAAAATTGGAGTCGTCCATATCCCATTGTTTGTAAAGTTCATCGCGCACACCGAGCGACTCGGCGGTTGCGAGAATTGCGCTGAGCAGGGCGGTTGTCCCTTTCGAGTAAGCCGCGTAACACATCTTGAGCGCGGACGCCTTACCGATTTCATCACCGATGATTCTCGTTTCGAGCGGTCCGTTTGAAAAGCAATCGGCGATAACCTTTGCGTCTTTGCCCGACAAATAAAGAACGGTCTCTTTCGGTGTCCAGGCAGGTCCGCCGATGATACCTCCGTCAATGAATTGGATGTTGTTGGCGGATAATAATTCTCCAATTCTCTTTGCCCGCTGCGGCGAAATCGCATTGGCGTCGAGATAATATCCCTTGAAACCGCAGTCAATCACCGACTTCGCAACATCCTCAGCCGCATGTGGAGGGCAGACGCTGAAGATGATCTCGACGGAGTCGCAAAGCCGTTTCATTGATTCAACTTCAATCAAATTATATTTTTCCGCGCGGCGGCGAGTCTTATCACTGCGGTTTTCTGAAACCCAACGAACTTCATGTCCGTTGTTGACGGCGGACGCGGCGATGGAAACTCCCATCTCGCCAGGATGCAGGATGCCAATCTTTGCCATAATGTCTCCTTGATGCGATCTGTTCATGCGACAGTGCAACTGCGCCAAGAACTTTTTGAGTATAGCATTTTCCGCAAGGTAAAATATTCGCATGAAGATCGTCATCCTCACCTACGGTTCGCGCGGCGATGTTCAGCCGTTTCTTCCACTGTCTATAAAATTAATTTTACGGGGACATTCTGTCAAACTTGCCGCGCCGAGTCGCTTCGAGGATTTGGTCGAAGGGTATGGCATAGAATTCGTCCCTTTGCCGGGTGATCCCGGCGCCGCGATCCTGCGCATCAACGATGCCCGCAACAATATTTTCAAAATGTTGCGCGAGGGGTATGCGCACGCGCTCGAAGTCGGCGCGGACGTGTTCCAGCAAAGCGCCGAGGCGTGCAAAGATGCCGACCTCATCATCCACGCTTTTTCGCACATGGTTGACGGTCACACCCGCGCGCGAGAGATGAATATCCCCGATGTCCACGTGCAAACCTTTCCGATGTTCGCGCCAACGGGCGATTATCCGAGCGTTGTGTTGCCCGATCTGAAACTCCGCGCGTTGAATTATTTCACGCACGTCGCGGGGATAAAAATAATGTGGTGGTTGTCGCGTTTTGGATTTCGACACATCAGCCGCCGCGCGGGACTCCCCAAACGGAAACTTTATTTCCCCTTTGACAAAACATCGCCCTTCGATAAACTCAGGACATCGCTTCGCCCTCCGACCTTGATGCTGTGCGCGTGGAGCCCCAGCCTTATCCCACCTTCAAAAGAATGGTCGGCGAACGTCCACGTGACGGGATATTTCTTCTTTGAAAAAGCCGAATCGATTCAACCGTCAACTGAATTGCAAAACTTTCTTGATGCGGGCGAACCTCCCGTTTGCGTTTCGTTTGGGAGCATGGTTAATCGTGATGCGGAAAAGATTGACCGTATCGTTCGTGAAGCTCTGACGAAGACAGGTCAACGTGGGATCATCTTGTCGGGATGGGGAGGCGCTCGTAAGAATTCCTCCAATGATCTGCTCTACATCGAATCCGCTCCGCATGATTGGCTTTTGCCGCGCTGTAAAATGCTCATCCATCACGGCGGCGCAGGGACAGTTGCCGCCGGTCTTCGAGCGGGCATCCCGCAAGTTGTCGTCCCGTTCATGACCGATCAACCGTTTTGGGCGCGGAGAGTCCACTCGGTAGGCGCGGCGCCTAAACCAATTTTGGTAAAGCGCCTTTCTGTTGAACGATTGACTCAAGCCATCAGCGAAGCGAGTGGCGATAACATTCGTCAACGCGCACATACGCTTGGGCAGTCCATTTATAAAGAAGACGGTGTGATGCGCGCGGTAGAATTGATCGAGTCACACGCGCGAAATTGGAAAGAAAGAACGATCAACCAAAACGATAAATGAACATCACCATCCTCACCTACGGCTCGCGCGGCGACGTCCAACCGTTTCTTCCGCTTTCGCTCGGCTTGATGGCTCGCGGGCATTCAGTCAAACTTGCCGCGCCGAATCGCTTCAAAAACCTTATTGAGGGATACGGCATTTCGTTCGTCCCTTTGGCAGGCGACCCCGAAGATTTGAGTCGCCGCTTGAACAATGTCGGTTTCAATCCGTTCAAACAAATGCGCGAGATGATGGATCATGCCGTAGCCATCGGCGCCGATGTTGCGCGTCAAACCGATGAAGCCTGCCGCGATGCGGACCTCATCATCCACACGTTTGCGCACGCGGTCGGTGCGCACACCATTGCCCGCGAAAAAAATATCCCCGACGTTCACATCCAAACTTTTCCGATGTTCACGCCAACGGGCGATTATCCCAACGCCGCCATGCCCGATCTGAAACTCCGCGCGTTGAATTATTTTTCACACTATGCTTCCAGTCGAATTTCAAAATGGACTGCCACATTTGGATATGAACAAGTCCGCCGCCGCGCAGGATTGCCCAAGCGGAAACTTTATTTCCCGTTTGACGATGATCCGCTTCGCCCTCCAACCTTGATCCTGTGCGCGTGGAGCCCCAGCGTTTTACCCCCTTCGGCAGAGTGGAAGGTAAATGTCCACGTGACGGGATACTTCTATTTCGACTTTGTTGATTCATCCTATCAACCACCACATGAGTTGCAATCCTTTTTGGAATCAGGAGAAAAACCCATTTGCGTTTCGTTTGGGAGTATGGTCAATCGTGATGCGAGACGAATTGATGAGATCGTTCGTGATTCATTGAAGCAAACCAATCATCGCGGAATTATCCTTTCGGGATGGGGAGGCGTGAATCAATCTTCGTCAAAAGATTTGCTGTATCTCGAATCCGCTCCGCATGATTGGTTGTTGCCGCGTTGTAAGATGGTCGTTCACCATGGTGGGGCAGGGACAACTTCTGCCGGGTTGCGCGCGGGGATTCCAAATATTGTTGTGCCGTTCACTGGCGATCAGCCGTTTTGGGGAAGACGTGTTCATGCGATCGGCGCTGGACCAAAACCTATTCTTATAAAGAATCTCACGGTTGAACGATTGACGCGGGCGATCGCCGAGGCTTCGAGTCCAGCCGCAGGTGAGCGCGCCCAAGCCGCCCGTCGAAAGATGCGAGGCGAGGATGGCGCGAGTCGGGCGGTGGAGTTGATCGAATCCCATGTTCGAGATTGGAATGAAAGGGCAATTTTTTAAGGTTAATTTGTCTGACGACTATTGACAAAGTCAACGAAAAGCATATAATCAGCGTTCGCAGTACGTTGATGGATCTCGTCCCCCTGACAGATCATTGAAAATTGAGCAAGCAGTCTCCAGTCAGAGACACAAGCCTGTTGGTTTTGCAGTCTGACGAGCCGATGTTGAAAGCGAACATCGGTTTTTCGTCTGTCGATGATTTGACAGGCCGAACAGCACCTTGACAACTGAATAGTGATAGGAAGCAACAACTCTGTCGATCCAGTAAAAAAAACCGTAAACTAACACTCGCAAGAGTGAAAAAATTTTTTGCGGAGAGTTTGATCCTGGCTCAGGATGAACGCTGGCGGCGTGCCTAATACATGCAAGTCGAACGAGGTGCTTTTTGTAGCAATACGAGGAGTATCCTAGTGGCGAACGGGTGAGTAACGCGTGGGTGACCTACCCCAAAGTGTGGAATAACAGTCCGAAAGGATTGCTAATGCCGCATGTGGTCTGCGAGTTTAGAAATCGTTGACTAAAGGAGCAATTCGCTTTGGGAGGGACCTGCGTCCCATCAGCTAGTTGGTGAGGTAACGGCTCACCAAGGCTACGACGGGTAGGGGACCTGAGAGGGTGGCCCCCCACAATGGAACTGAAACACGGTCCATACACCTACGGGTGGCAGCAGTAGGGAATATTGCACAATGGGCGAAAGCCTGATGCAGCAACGCCGCGTGCGCGATGAAGGTCTTCGGATCGTAAAGCGCTTTTCTGAGAGATGAGAAAGGACAGTATCTCAGGAATAAGTCTCGGCTAACTACGTGCCAGCAGCCGCGGTAAAACGTAGGAGGCGAGCGTTATCCGGATTCACTGGGCGTAAAGCGCGTGCAGGTGGTTCGGTAAGTTGGGCGTGAAATCTCCCGGCTCAACTGGGAGAGGTCGTTCAATACTACCGGACTTGAGAGCAGAAGAGGAAGATGGAATTCCCGGTGTAGTGGTGAAATGCGTAGATATCGGGAGGAACACCAGTGGCGAAGGCGATCTTCTGGTCTGTTTCTGACACTCAGACGCGACAGCTAGGGTAGTAAACGGGATTAGAGACCCCGGTAATCCTAGCCGTAAACGATGTGAACTTGGCGTTGGTGGGTTAAACTCCATCAGTGCCGAAGCAAACGCGATAAGTTCACCGCCTGGGGACTACGGCCGCAAGGTTAAAACTCAAAGGAATTGACGGGGGCCCGCACAAGCAGCGGAGCGTGTGGTTTAATTCGATGCTACACGAAGAACCTTACCCAGGCTTGACATACAGGTGGTAGAGATCCGAAAGGTGACCGACCCGCAAGGGAGCCTGAACAGGTGTTGCATGGCTGTCGTCAGCTCGTGTCGTGAGATGTTCGGTTAAGTCCGCTAACGAGCGCAACCCTCGCCGCGTGTTATACGTGTCACGCGGGACCGCCGGTATTAAGCCGGAGGAAGGCGGGGATGACGTCAAGTCAGCATGGCCTTTATGCCTGGGGCTACACACACGCTACAATGGGCAGTACAATGGGTTGCCAAGCCGCGAGGTGGAGCCAATCCCGCAAAACTGTCCTCAGTTCAGATTGCAGGCTGCAACTCGCCTGCATGAAGCTGGAGTTGCTAGTAAACGCGCGTCAGCTATAGTGCGTTGAATACGTTCTCGGGCCTTGTACACACCGCCCGTCACGTCATGGGAGCTGGTAACACCTGAAGCCGGTAGCCTAACCGCAAGGAGGGCGCTGTCGAAGGTGGTGCTGGTGACTGGGACGAAGTCGTAACAAGGTAGGTGTACCGGAAGGTGCGCCTGGATCACCTCCTTTCTAGAGTACTTGAGCGATCTCCCTCACGAGAGATTTGCTCCACTCATTTTCATGTGCCTTACGGTGATGAGGCGCTGGACATGGGGTTGGAATTTCCTATCACTACTCAGTTGCCAAGGTCCATACGGGCTTGTAGCTCAGTTGGTTAGAGCACTGTGCTGATAACGCAGGGGTCACAGGTTCGAATCCTGTCAAGCCCACTACCCAGTTCGATCTGGGGATGTAGCTCAGTGGGAGAGCAGCGCGTTTGCAACGCGAAGGTCGCGGGTTCAAATCCCGCCATCTCCACTGAGTTCGTGTGAAGTTTTGGAGTAAAGAAAAATTTGTTAAACAGTTCGCAGACATAAAGCCAGAAAAGCGCCGCAATGTTTAAAGGTCGAAGTTTTCCGACCCGGCGGTGTGTGCCGGGTCGAACTGTCTCTAAAATCTGAATATTGTTGAAGGGTGACCGATGCCCTTGATGAATAAAATAAGATCAAGCGCGTCGTTCACTGGTCAACCGGTGAGTTGCACCTTAAAAACTGAATAGTGACTGAAAGATAATATCCTCAAATATCAAGAAATATTTGTAGGCCGAAAGCAAGTAATGAAGAGTAATAAATTCTCCGCATCACGTGGAGAAGCTACTAAGGGCTTTCGGTGAATGCCTTGGCGCCAAATGCCGATGAAGGACGTGGGACACTGCGATAAGCCCCTGGGGAGCCGTGTACAGGCTGCGATCCGGGGATGTCCGAATGAGGAAACTCGCTCGAGCGAACCTCGAGCATCCTCCTACTGAACACATAAGTTGGAGGAAGGTAACCCAGGGAACTGAAACATCTAAGTACCTGGAGGAAAAGAAAATATTCTCCTAGTAGTGGCGAGCGAACGGGGAACAGCTCAAACCGTCCGTGCTTGCACGGGCGGGGTTGTAGGGTCTGGCATATGGAAGTTACAAAACAGTCAGTTAGCGGAAAGGTGTGGGAAAGCCTGCCAAAGAGGGTAAGAGCCCCGTATGCGAAAACTGATTGTCTTCCGCCAGATACCTGAGTACTGCCGGGCACGCTAATCCGGCAGGAATCTGGGGAGTCCACTCTCCAAAGCTAAATACATTTGGCGACCGATAGTGAACAAGTACCGTGAGGGAAAGGTGAAAAGTACGGCTGTTAGCCGAGTGAAATAGAATCTGAAACCGAAAGCCTACAAACAGTTGGAGGACTAACAGCGGGTTGAGCGCTGTAGAAATACAGATGTTCCCCGCTATGTCTGACAGCGTGCCTCTTGGAGAATGAGCCTGCGAGTTAATCTCAGTGGCTAGGTTAAGGGAGTGACACCCGAAGCCGTAGCGAAAGCGAGTCTGAATAGGGCGTACAGTCGCTGGGATTAGGCCCGAAACCGAGTGAGCTACCCATGGGCAGGGTGAAGCGAGTCTAAACGCTCGTGGAGGCCCGAACTTACTAATGTTGCAAAATTAGAAGATGACCTGTGGGTAGAGGTGATATGCCAAACGAACTCGGAGATAGCTGGTTCTCCCCGAAATAGCTTTAGGGCTAGCGTCATGCGTTTAATACTGGAGGTACAGCACTGAATGGGCTAAGGGGCTTACCGCTTACTGAACCCAATCAAACTCGGAATGCCAGTATTCCAGAGCATGGCAGTCGGACTACGGGAGATGAGTTTCGTGGTCGAAAGGGAAACAGCCCAGATCATCAGCTAAGGTCCCAAAATCTACACTAAGTGGGAAACGAGGTGAGGTTACTTGAACAACCAGGAGGTTGGCTTAGAAGCAGCCACCCTTTAAAAAGTGCGTAACAGCTTACTGGTCTAGTGACCTTGCGCGGAAAACTTAACGGGGCTAAGTGTAGTACCGAAGCTATGAGTCTCAGCATTTGCTGGGGCAGTAGGGGAGCGTTCCATCAGCGGTGAAGGTCGATCGATAAGGGCGACTGGAGCGGATGGAAGTGAGAATGCAGGCATGAGTAGCGTATAAACACGTGAGAACCGTGTTCGCCGTAAATCTAAGGTTTCCGACGCCAGGTCATTCCGCGTCGGGTTAGTCGGGTCCTTAGCCGAGGCCGAAAGGCGTAGGTGATGGACATCCGGTCAACATTCCGGAACCGCTCAGGACGAGTGATGGGGGGACGCAACGAGGTAGGCCAGCCTGCTATTGGATGCAGGTGCGATCTGTTTAGGCGTTGAGGCTGATTGGCAAATCCGTCAGCTGAGCTGAGACAAGAGCGAGCCGTAAGGCATAAGTGGTTGAGCCTTGTTGCCGAGAAAAGCCTCTAAACGTTGAATTCTGAGCGCCCGTACCGCAAACCGACACTGGTAGATGGGTAGAGTATACCAAGGCGAACGGGAGAACCCTTGTTAAGGAACTAGGCAACATGACCCCGTAACTTCGGGAGAAGGGGTACCTTCGAGCGTTCGGGTAACCAAAGCGCTTGAAGGTCGCAGTGAAATGGCTCTGGCGACTGTTTAACAAAAACACAGGTCTCTGCTAAGCCGTAAGGCGATGTATAGGGGCTGACGCGTGCCCAGTGCCGGAAGGTTAAGGGGAGAGGTTAGCGTAAGCGAAGCTTCGAACCGAAGCCCCGGTGAACGGCGGCCGTAACTATAACGGTCCTAAGGTAGCGAAATTCCTTGTCGGGTAAGTTCCGACCCGCACGAACCGCGTAACGATCAGAGCACTGTCTCAACAAGGGACCCGGTGAAGTTGAAATGGCTGTGAAGATGCGGCCTACCCGCAGCAGGACAAAAAGACCCCGTGGAGCTTTACTGCATCTTGGCATTGTATTTGGACATGATCTGTGTAGCATAGGTGGGAGGCTTTGAAGCTGGGGCGTTAGCCTCGGTGGAGCCATCAGTGAAATACCACCCTGATTATGTTTAGATCCTAACCCCATTCCGTCATCCGGATGGGGGACCGTGCCAGGTGGGCAGTTTGACTGGGGCGGTCGCCTCCTAAATGGTAACGGAGGCGCCCAAAGGTTCCCTCAGGTGGAATGGAAACCCACCACAGAGTGTAAAGGCATAAGGGAGCTTGACTGCAAGACCAACGCGTCGAGCAGATACGAAAGTAGGGCTTAGTGATCCCACGGTACCGAGTGGAAGGGCCGTGGCTTACCGGATAAAAGCTACCCCGGGGATAACAGGCTGGTGAGATCCAAGAGTTCACATCGACGATCTCGCTCGGCACCTCGATGTCGGCTCATCGCATCCTGGGGCTGGACAAGGTCCCAAGGGTCGGGCTGTTCGCCCGTTAAAGCGGTACGCGAGCTGGGTTCAGACCGTCGTGAGACAGGTCGGTCTCTATCCGCTGTGGGCGTAAGGGATTTGAGAGGAGCTGCTCCTAGTACGAGAGGACCGGAGTGGACTGACCTCTGGTGTGCCAGTTGTTCCGCCAGGAGCATTGCTGGGTAGCTACGTCGGGCAGAGATAACCGCTGAAAGCATCTAAGTGGGAAACTCGCCTCAAGATTAGATCCCTGTATTCTGGTTAACAGAGTAAGACCGCAGGTAGACCACCTGCTATATAGGCAACAAGTGTAAGCGCAGTAATGTGTTGAGCTAAGTTGTACTAATGGTCGAGGGCTGAATCCCGTGATGTGGAGAACTTATTACTCTTCCACGCAAATCTTATCAGTTACTGTTCAGCACTACCTTGTGAAATAGTCTCTTGGTGATTGGAGCGACGGGGGTACACCCGGTCACATCCCGAACCCGGCAGTTAAGTCCGTCAGCGCCGATGGTACTTGGAGGGCGACCTCCTGGGAGAGTAGGTCATTGCCAAGAGGCTTTTCTTAAAAAAGCACACGCGCAGTCTATCCAACTGCGCGTGTTTCATGTATAATTAATCTTGCAGTTCGGTTGACGGGCATAGCCCCGATTACAAAAGAGGAGCGTGAAGCGCACGGTTTGATCCAGCGATCATTTTGTCGTTTCTTATTTCTTGAAAGACCCTCAACCGACTCTGCATGTAAGCAGAGTTTTTTATTTTCATGCGGGAAGGAGGTGACTTCGTTTGGCATCCGTAAATCTTCGTAATGGCGAATCGCAAGACTCGCTGTTGAAACGCTTTCGCAAAAAGGTCGTCAAGAGCGGAGTGCTCAGCACCGTCCGCCGCAAACGCTGGTTCGTCTCCAAAAGCGAACAGCGCCGAATGGAAAAGAAAAAAGCGATCCGTCGCATCAAGCGGCGCACCTTCACCCGCGACGGCGAGTGAAACAAGTAGAAAGAGACACTATGGCTAAGGAAGAAGATAAAATTCGCGCCGAAGGACTTGTGATCGAGGCGCTGCCCGGCACCCAGTTCCGCGTGAGGCTCGATAACGGGCATGAAGTGCTCGCCTACCTCTCCGGTAAAATGCGTAAACACTACATTCGCATCCTGCTCGGAGACCGCGTCGCGATGGAAATGTCGCCGTATGATCTGACCCGCGCGCGCATCACGTTCCGCCAGCGCAAAAATGCGCCCATGCCTGTGCAAGAATAGCCATCCCTCCTTTTTCATTGATGGAACTGAAACGGCTCTCGAAGTTTCGAGAGCCGTTTTACATTTAATGCGGATGGACACAACGCTTCTTTCCACAAGTGCGGCTGGTTCGCCCTACCTCGCGCGGAGTTTGCTCCCGCACGCGCGGCAGAAGCGATCCCCGGCGACGGCGCGCGTGCCGCATTGGTGGCAATAGACTTCCTCTTGCGATTCATCCGTTTGGGAGCCTGCGCGTTTACCGCGTCGTTTTCGAGAGTTGGAGGAGTGCGATACATTCGATTGCAGGGATCGACGATACAAGATCAACACAAAACCGATCATAGCGATCCCGATCCCGCCGACAATCCATGGAAGATTGTCCACCGAAGTACGGCCCAACGTATCCTCGCCCAATGGCTCAGACGGTTGCACCTGGCTGACCGCGTTTGGAGAAGTAAGCGACTCTGTGTCTCGTCGATATTCCAGCTCCATTTGATAAGAATGTCCCATCTTCAGGCTGTTTTTGTTAACGGTAGCAATGAGGAACTGACCATCTTGCGAAGTCGCAAAGGTGTTGGCGGGATCGATCATAACCTCGCGGCTATCGACGGGAAGGCTTAGAGTCAGGCGGAACTCGTTTACTTGATAGTCGCCGAACCATTTGTAAATAAACGATCGTGTGTTCCCTTCACGCAACATGGGTTGATAATATTCAATGCGATACGGCGCGTAGGAATCCACATTCAACGCGATCGTTTGCCAGTCGCCTTGCTGGGTAGGCGTCTCAAAAGGAGCGTTAATCAACTGCCCGTTCACATTAGAAGCCACCGCGGTCAAGTTTCCCTCTTTTGGGAATCGCAACATCACTTGAGCCGGGAGCGGCGTTTCTGCCGACACGACAAATTCATTGATGATCAGCATGCTTGGCTGGTCGTATTCAGCCCATAGTTCAATGCTGAGAAAATCCAATTTGACCTCTCCCTGCGCGCGCGCTTTCGATGGAAAAGCAAGCAGAAGAGAGATGAGAAAAAAAGCATACCACTGTTTTATTTGAGACATGCAGACACCTCTCCCCGAATCTTACCATGTAAATCAATATCAATTCACTGTGGGCTCTGAAGCGAGCGCGTCAGTTGCCAGCACGCCCAGTTCATTGGTGTTTCGATATTACGTTTCTTCCCGATCTCGACCACCGCGCCGCAGATCGCGTCGATTTCCGTGGGCGCGTTGCGGAGCACATCCTGCAACATGGACGATTGATTTGCTGAAGTCTTGCGCGCCACCTCTTCCACCATCGCTACGGGATCGTTGAAGGGCAGTGTTATTTTTTCCGCGCGGGCAACTTCGGCGACTTCACTTGCTAATCTCGCCATCATCTCGCGCGCGGAAGGACGATTCAATAACTCGCCGTTTGGCACGCGGAGCAACGCGGTCAATGGGTTGATCGCCGCATTGATGACGAGTTTTCCCCACACCAACGATTGCGCGTCTTCGACGAGATGCACGTTGAATTTTGCCGAGAGCAATGCTGATTCGATAGGATCGAGTTTTTCATGACGTTGAATCGTGACAACTCCCTCGCCCCCGGCGCGCGCTAATCCCGGTGCTACGAGGGTTGCGCCGGTGGTTGTGCTTCCTAAGGCAACGCGGGAATGTTTAGCCACAGAGATCACAGAGTTCTTTGAGTTTTCTTCTCTTTTTTTCTCTGCGCTCTCTGTGGCTGATTTATTTAAAACTTGTGCGAGTGTTTCGTAATTGCCGATCCCGTTTTGGAGCGTGACCGCGAGTCCATCGTCCGCGAGACATTCTGAAAGTTGATTTGCGGTGCGTTCCGTTTGCCATGCTTTGACCAGCACGAGCGCGTGTTTCGCGCCAACACATTCACGCGGATCGTCCGTAGCGCGGACTTTGAACGCTGTTTCGTTTCCATTGGAATCAACGATCCGCGCGCCATCTTTTTGCAGGGACGCGATTCCCTCCTTCCATGTGCCGAGCATGGTGACGTTGTATCCCACCTGCGATAAACGCGCCGCGAACAGAGTTCCCAGCGCCCCAGTGCCGAGGATGAGGATATCGTTTGCCATGTTACGCAATACGCAGTACGCAATACGTTTTACTCCATACTGCGTACTGCGTGGTTTGTTGTTTTAGATGAGTTCCTTTTGCAAAGATTCCCACTCTTTGTCGTCCATCTCAACGGTGTGTTCCTGCGCGGGAAAGCGTTTCGATTCGACATCTTCGATGAAATCGCCGAACGCTTTTTGCATCTCGCTGTGAAAGTTCGCGTACTTCTTGACGAACTTCGGCGTGAAGCGGTCGAACAGACCGAGCAGGTCGTGCGTGACCAGCACTTGCCCGTCACAGCCTGCGCCCGCGCCGATTCCGATGGTGGGGATGGAAATCTTTTTGGAGATCAACTCCGCCAGCCGCGCAGGGACCGATTCAAGCACGATGGCGAAACAGCCCGCCCCTTCGAGAATGAGCGCATCTTCCACGAGTCGTTTCGCGGCGACGGCGGTCTTGCCTTGCGCGCGGAATCCGCCAAGTTGGTTGACCGACTGCGGCGTGAGTCCAAGATGCCCCATGACGGGAATCCCCGCGTTGACGATGGAGCGGATCGCATCCGCGCGTTCGCGTCCGCCCTCGAGTTTGACCGCGTCCATGCCGCCGTGCTGGAGGAAGCGTCCCGCGTTGCGCGTCGCCTCTTCGACGGACACTTGATACGACATGAACGGCATATCGCCGACGAGCAGGGCGGACTTTGCTCCGCGTGAGACGGCGCGGCAGTGATGGAGCATCTCCTCCATGGTGACGGGAAGCGTGTTTTCGTATCCCAGCACCACCATGCCGAGCGAATCGCCGACGAGAATGGAATCGACTCCCGCCTTGTCCATCGCCAGCGCGGTGGGATAGTCGTAGGCGGTGAGCATGGTGATGATCTCGCCGCGTTCCTTTTTCTGGCGATAGGTGAGCGTGGTGACTTTTTTGCGCGCGGTCGTTGCCGCGCTGGTGGAAATTGGTGTTGCAGACATGGTATCCTCCGAATAGGTAGGAGCCGTTTGGTGCGGTCGTCCCCTTGTCGCCGCGGTGGACAGGCTTGGGTAAATTTTGCCGTCGCGTTCACGCAAAGCGGATACGCGCGGTACTCGTATTATTCCACAAATCTCCTTTTTCGCCTATAATAAATTTATAAATAATGCTGAAGCCGCCGTCCTCGGCGGCGGGGACGCCGCCGAGAGCAAGGTAGATAATAGAGGAGAATTTCCATGAAACGCATGTTTGGCTTTTTGATCGGAATTTTTGTCGGCAGTCTCGTCGGTTCGACAATTGCGCTGTTGATGGCGCCTGAATCGGGCGAGGAACTGCGCGGGATGATCCGCGCGCGCGGCGAGAACTTCTTCAACGATGTGCGCCACGCGGCGGACGAACGACGCATCGAATTGCGTCACCAGTTAGAGTCCATGCGCGCGCCGAGGGGGGAATAGAACTTAAACAGACAGGGCACACGTGGACCCGCCTTACTCATACACGTGTTCGTAAAACCCCTCCGCCCTCTGCATATTTCTCCCATACTCTGCGCGTGATGAAATGATCTCTCGATTCAAGCCTGCGGATTTCTCCCGCAGGTTTTTGTTTTCGATGTACAATAAAGGCGAGGTGCAATATGACCTTTGCTCAACTTCTAACCGAAATTGACCGACTCTCAACTGACGAGAGACTGAAATTGATGGAAGCGTTAACTCGCTCCCTTCAAGTTGATATGCGTCCCTTGCGGAAATCGCGTAAGGGGTCGTCATTGAAACGCGTCC
Source organism: Candidatus Defluviilinea gracilis (assembly GCA_016716235.1). Taxonomy (NCBI): domain Bacteria; kingdom Bacillati; phylum Chloroflexota; class Anaerolineae; order Anaerolineales; family Candidatus Villigracilaceae; genus Candidatus Defluviilinea; species Candidatus Defluviilinea gracilis. Next base: position 178,340 of record JADJWS010000001.1, on the reverse strand, counting down.
GAGGCGCGCTTCGCCTGCGAGGGGGCAAGGCCCCTACCGACCGGGAACTGCGTGACGAGTACGTCAATCGAGGTGTAATATGACCCTTCACGAACAAATCCAAGAACAAATTGCTAAACTGTCTCCTGAAAAACAGAACGAGGTGATGGATTTCATTTCTTTTCTGCAACAGCAAAGCCCGACGCGCGCATCTCGTAAGCGTCAGTCGTTGAAAAAACATCCTGCCTTCGGATCATGGCGCGGACGGAAAATAAACGCGCTGACGTATCAGAACACCCTTCGTGCTGAGTGAGATGTACAAATTAATTCGTAAGATGTAATTACGAATTACCAATTACTCTATTGTAAAACCCCTCCACCCTCTGCGTATTCCTCCCATGCTCTGCGCGTGACGAAATGATCTCCCGATTCAAACCTGCGGACTTCTCCCGCAGGTTTTTGTTTTCTACAGTTTTGATGGACATAGATTTTGAACCTCGTAATGCGACACGTGAAGCGTGTCGCTCTACCCACTTTGCAAAATATGACTCACCGCCGTAGACGCGGGTCTGCCCAGCGACTGCAATAACAGAGTGATTCTATTCTGAAATTGAGTTGCTTCTACCTTACCCTCGAAGCCTGTGCCGCCGTATCCATGTCCCGCCATACGCTTGCAGTCCACCAATTGTTGCCACAATTTGGATAAACCTTGTCGATATAACTGTGGGGTTGATTTATGTTATCAGCATCCCGAAATTTCTATGCTCGTTTTCCTTCTCAAGAGTCGAACTCTCAAATCCTATCAAAGTTTTACGCTGATTGGAAATGAGAGTCGTTAGCAGAAACTGCTTTGTATTCATCGGGTTGTCGTATGCAAAGTTTATCGACGCAACATTTTGTGTTGCTGTCCCTGCTTTGAAATGGAGATGAAATGAACCGCTATCAAAAACTCATGCTCGGTTTCTTGTTAATGATCTCGCTGGCGTGCGGTGGTTTGCAAATACAACCAGGCGCGCCATCAATGCCGACTTCGGATCCCGGCGCAATCAACACCTATATTGCCCAAACTGCGGAAGCGGCGTTCACACAGACCGCCAGCGCCGCGCCGCCAACCTTTACCCCCACCTCTACATCAACTTCAACGCCGACACTTGTGGTAACTGAAACTCCCCTGCCAACGATTTCTGTTCATATCGAACAGGCAAACCTTGACTCAAATTCCCTGCTCATCGTTGGTCAATTAATCGGAACGCTGGCTGAGACAGGTTATCGGAGCGTCGCAACGCTTAGCCTTTTTGATTCCCAGAAAAATAAACTTCTGGAGCAGGAAGCGCCTTGCGCCGAAACACCCAATGAAGCAGATAGACTCTGCATATTTAAATTTTCAATTCCAGAACTTCCAGCCGACTTTGCCAGTTACCAAATCATGGGACGAATCCAACTCGGTAACGGCTTGACCTTGACCGGCCAAATGGAAAGCGCGGTAGCGGGAGGGGAAACGCAGGCAAATGTCTCTGAAGGTAACTTGACACAAGTCCCCTCGCCATCGCCCCAGCCTGTTCAACCTGCGGTATTCATCTCGAAAAACAATGTTTCCATCTCTGCATCCTTTTCTTCTTCTTTTTATTATAGACCTGAAAATGGCTCGTTTTTACGCGCCACCGTAACCTATTACGGCGATCCCGTTTTAGCAAACGCTGCAAATCTCAAATTCTGCGCTTCCATCGTTGAACATCGGAAGTACGAATCGGGAAAAACCGCGCAAGTCGTCCTAACGGACGAATGCAAGGATGCGTACTTTTCAGAAGCTGACAAGCCGGCAAGCCTGTCCAACAATTATTTCTTCAAGCCTTCAGGCTATAGTTTTGTTTTGACCGACAGCCCCGATGGTCGTTATCAAATTTTAGACGTTCGCGCCGTGGTCACGTTGGAACAAAATCAGCAGGTGTTGGCAGCCTCGGAGCAGTCGCATCATCCCGTGCCTGTGCGCGTGGTTAATACTTCACTGTATTCCACGCAGGCGACCGCCACCGTTGAGATCATGGCTGGGCAAGGTCAAACATACGACCTTGCGCTCAGGGTCTATCAAGTTGAAGGAGATCCAGATGAAGTTTTCTGGAGTTCCCTCCTTTTCTTTATCCCTTGCATTGTACCGGGAATTTGCGATGACCAAAAGATGATTGGCGAATCTTCCCAACCAATCGAACTCACACCCGGCGAGAAGGTGACAATTTCCACCAGTAACTCCATCGCCCCAGTTTCTGAAGAAGGAAATGTCATTACAGGATATGAAATGGTCGTCTATTTTGAAAATATTATGATTGGTAGAACTCTACCCGAATAAATCTGAACGCTGATCGCGCAGAAAACGCAGATTTTCTTTTCTTGAATCAGCGAAATCAGCGTTTTTCAGCGCCCAAAAAATATTTTGTTTATTACGGATAAGGTCTAACATTGAACCACGCAACTTGACATTCATGTCGCGCTATGCTCTTTGCAAGATATGACTCACTGCCGTTGATGCGGGTCCGCCAAGGGATTGGATCAACGCGGTCTTCGCATTCGGGATTTGATTCGCTTCGCCCTCACCTCGAAGCTGGGCCACCGCATCCACAGCCTGATACACGCCTGAGGCGCCGCCCGCGAAGCCGCGCGCTTTCATTCCGCCCATTGTTGCACACGGGATTTTTCCCTTCAACCCGATTTCATTGTCTGCGGCAAGTTTCCATCCCTTACCTTTGATAGCGAATCCCACCGCTTCGAGTTGTAACGCGGCGTAGACGCTGAATATGTCGTGATACTCAAACAAGTCAATGTCATCCAACACCGCGCCGACTTGTTTCATCGCCTTGCCAGCGGAGATTTGCGCGGTGTCGAAGTACAGCATGTCTTTGCGATCATGCAATGCAAGCGTATCCGATGAAGAAGCCGAGCCAGCGATTTTCACCAGAGGATGTGAGAAATTGTTTGGCAATAACTCTTGGCGGGTCAATACAACTGCCGCCGCGCCGTCTGCGTTGGGAGCCATGTCGAACATGTTGAGCGGATCGCTGACCATTTCGGCTTTAGCGTAAGTCTCGGGCTTGATGGCTTTGCGGAACATCGCGTGTTTATTTGCGACTCCGTTCGCGTGGGCGGTCAATGCAAAACCAGCGAACCCGTCTTTGGGGACATCGTACTCGTGCATGTAGCGTTTCATCAACAATGCGGCTTGCGCGGCGGGAGTCATCCCCTGCACCGACTCGAAATCCGCGTCCCCTGTGGTGGCGAGAGCCGCGTCCACGCCTGAGCCGACTTTATCTGTAAACTTCTCCACGCCGACGACGAGCGCGACATCCACCAATCCACTTTTGACGGCGAGATAGCCTTGCCGCAACGCCGCGCCGCCTGATGCGCCCGCGGCTTCGATGGTCACGGCTTCGATGCCGAGCAAGCCCGCGTAATCCGCGATCAACACGCCGAGATGCGCCTGATTGGAAAGATTCGGCGCGAGCATATTGCCGACGAATAACGATTGCGGTTTCAATCCGCCCGAATCTTTGACGGCTTCTTGAATGGCGGCAAAGGCAAGGTCGCGCAGACCAATGTCCCAATGCTCGCCGACTTCTGTTTGTCCGATACCTGCGATGATGACTTCTGTCATGTTGTGTTATCTCACTTTGAAGTAAAAAGAAATTCTGCGGGTTCATCAGACGGATAGGCGACCGATGACGGTCCGATGAGTTGCAAGTTGCTGTCTTTTGGCGCTTCCATGCGCAACGTCACGGGATAGTCAACGCCGCCGGGGATGGTGATGAAGGCATAGCCTGTTTTGTCGGTCAAGCCGCCGGTTTCGAATCCGCCCTGAAGTGTAACAATCAGAGTCGCATTCTCTATGGGCGTATCTTCCGAGTCGATTACACCGTTACCATTGACATCGAGATATGCGTAACCCGAAAAAAAGGCATCTACGATGGGTCGGATATCCGGTGTTGGCGTGGGGGAGAGGAAGGTACAGCCCATGATGAACAACAAAAGAATGAGCATGGCGGCGAGTTTGCCGAGTTGTGTTTGTCTGAATTGGGCGATGATGATATTTGTCATATATGCGCTCCGTTGGACACGTAGACAGGCACACAGGGAAACACATTTCTCGCGGTCTTGTGTACCTGTCTACGTGTGTACTTGTTTACTTCATCGCTAGCTTCCCGCGGAAACGGACATACGTTGCGTAATCAATCTCTGTTCGGCGCTTGACGTACTCTTGTGTCTTCGTGGCGAGGCTGGCGCGGAGCGGGGCGTTGTCAGTGACGGAAATGTCGAAGGCGTCGGAACCAGCTCCACTTCCGAAAGAGACGACGAGAATCCGATCGCCAGGCTGGGCGATGTCGAGAGTCGCAGTGAGTCCGATCATCGCCGCGCCCGCGTACGTATTCCCGATCACAGGGACGAGAAGCCCAGGTTCGATCTGATCCATCGAGAAGCCGAGACCCGATGCGACGCGTTGCGGAAATTTTGTGTTGGGCTGGTGGAAGACCGCCCACTTGTAATCTTTGGCGGTCGTGCCGCTGGCTTCCATCAGATGCGTGGCGGCTTCGCTGACGTGTTTGAAATAGGCGGGTTCGCCCGTGAAGCGCATGCCGTGTTCGGGATATTTCGCGTCGGAGCGCCGCCAGAAATCGGGCGTGTCGGTGACGTACGAATACGAGGCGTTGATGACCGCCAGCGATTCTTCGGCGGGACCGAGAATGTACGCGCCGCCGCCCGCGCCTGCGGTGTACTCGAGCGCGTCGCCTGGCTTGCCTTGCGCGGTGTCCATGCCGATCGCCATCGCGTACTTGCCCATGCCCGAGCCGACCAAGCCCATCGCGGCGACGAGCGCTTCGGTGCCTGCCTTGCAAGCGAATTCCCAATCGGCGGCTTGCGTGTTGGGGACCGCGCCAATCGCCTCAGCGACCAAGGTGGAGGTTGGCTTCACCGCATACGGGTGGGACTCGCTCCCGACCCAGACCGCCCGCAATTCAGTCGGGTCAATTTGCGCGCGTTTCATCGCGTTGCGCGCCGCTTCAATGGACATGGTGATGACGTCTTCATCCAGCCCAGGGACGGCTTTCTCTTTGATGGGGAGTCCGCCTTTGCCGCCCGTCCATACGCGCGCGACTTCTTTTGCGGGCAGACGATAGCGCGGCACGTATGCGCCGTAGCCAATGATGCCAACGGGTTTGGCTGGTTTGAGGAGGGTGGGGGGGTGAGGGTGAGGGGAGGTCATTTATGCGCCTTCTTGAATTCAATTTGAGTTATATCCAAATTGCCTTGATAATAAAACCTTTTTCCAATAGGTTTCTCTTTCAATAATAAATTCATCTGTCGAATGTGTGTCGGCAATTTCAAGAACAGAATATTGGAAATTACTAGCGTAATCAATACTTTTTTCTTGAATCAATTCTCTGAGTTCGCTGTTGCCACCATGTCCTGTTTTGGCGTAACTTTCCCATCTTTGCCAAAGTCCATCATTACCAGTTGCACTTCCAATATACAATTTCCCCGAAAGGATGTCAGAGATTAAGTATATTCCTTTGACACTAGATAAAGCAGATTTCCAAGATGGCTCTTGTTGCCCGACAATTACTTTTAATTGTCGATGCGAAAGAATAACTTTGTTGTATCCAGGAAAATCCCCGATTGAGATTGGTGTTGGTTTGATTTCAACAAGCTCTAAATGCTTTCCGTATTTATGCCCCCAAACATATGAAGCTCTTCCCTCGCGTTTATAGTGAATAATTGCTCTGCCAATTAAATCATCTTGATTGGGCAGAAGTTGTGTGTTGTAGCGAAAAGAAGCTCTTGTTCCTTTTCCAACGCTAAGTATTTTGTAAATGCCAGCAAATAACCATGTGTCCCTTTCAATATTAATTAAACTGAGAACGTAATCACATTCAAAGTTCTTGTTAGACTGCTCTTCCTGCCATTCTTTGAATTTTCCCTCTAGAAATGCGTCAATCGGAGGGTATTCTTTTCCTGTAGCGAGGTGAATTTTGTAATTATCAAGTGGAAGATTCTTTGTCTTAAGTATTTCAATCAAACTAAGCATAATTCATCCAGTAATTTTATATTTATTTCACATACCAAAACTTTGACGTCAAGCCTGCGGGGTTGACCTCATCCCTGCCCCTCTCGCTTCGACACGCTCAGCGCGGCGCCTAAAGGAGAGGGGGAAGGCGTTTGAACAAATCAATCTTCTTCATCCTGTGCTTCCATCCAATTGGCGATTTTTTTCAACACGATTTTCAAATCGCGTTTGACATTGCCAGTCAATGGCGATTCGTAGACTTTACCATTTTCATCATGGAAGTGGTGGGGAGCAGTGGTGAGATGTTCGTAATGAGGTGAATTGTCCCAACGTAGGAGAGGGACAGTAGTAAACAATTGATAGGCGTAATCCAGCGATTCGGGTTCGATATGAATCCAGATTTGCAGAGTGTGGTCTTTGGATAGTTGACTGCGGAGCTTGGCTTCCAATCTGCCCGAAGGAGTCTCATCGTAGTTGACGACGCGCGTACTTTGAATCAGATCGTTTCCTTGCAATATCTCCAAAACATCGTCAACGATTTTGCTCATGGCGCAATTCCTGATAGGTCTTTTGCCAGTCCGTCAACATGGAGCGGGCGGACTTCCACGCCAACCAGTCATCTTCCTGCTGAGGTGTGGCTTTCCCTTTCAGGCGCGCGCTGAATTTGCCGAAGTCTACCCCATATTTGTTTTCCATTTTTCGGATTCGGCGGCGATAGTAACTCATCTTGCTTTGCACAGTGACAATTGCCATATCCCAAAGCGCATCTTCCACGGTGGAAAAGCGTTTTGAAGCAACCAGCGAATTCGCAACTTTGTTTAATACCGAATATGGAGATTGATGTAATGTCATTCTTGCTCCTTTTGACGAATTATACTCTTTTAGAAATTGCACGTACCAAAACTTTGACGTCAAACTGAAAGACCTGACAGGCCTACTCTAAAGAGTACTTCGTCCGCGAGAGGGTGGTGGGTTGCGACCTGAGTCCGCGTGAGGGTTGTGGTTGGTATTGGCGCGGATGAGACACTTCGACAAGCTCAGTGCGCCGCCTATCAGGTCTGGAACGAGATATACCAAAACTCCGAAGTCAAACCTGCCTGCCTGAAAACATCCGCAACCTGCTGAATGCTTCGCCCATGATACTCCAGCAACAGGCGGTTGTGATACCAAAGTTTGGACAGTTTCCACACTTGGTTGATCGTGAGAACTTCTCCGCGAGCGAGATTGGTTCGTATGCACCACTTGTCAATCCATTCTTCCGACTGGAAGAGAAGCATCGTTGTTCAGGTGAAGACGAGGTCGTCGTACCAGTGAGAAAAAGAAAGTGGAAAGTGGACGAGTAGCATGTCACTCTGAGGGAGCGTTCGCCGCGACCGAAGAGTCTCGGTTTGTTGTGGTAGAGACCCTTCGCTATCGCTCAGGGTGACATAACCATTTTTGACTTCCATTTTCACCTCCTTACCACTCTCCGTGCAAACGGCTTCGATGACCGCGTCCGTGTGTAGCGCGGCGGGGATGCCGAGCATGTCCCAGGCGCAGTTGGCGTAATACGTCTTGCCGTTGGCGTGGACTTTGAAATCCGTGGGAATGCCTGAAAACGGATTCGCCATGCGGACGCTCATGGAGTCCAAGTCAAGGAAGAAAGAGTGGCGGTTGTGGAGTTCCTTGTAGTAGTCGGTCGCTTCTTTGGGGGAGATGTTGAAGTGACGCGCGGCTTCGTCCACGCTTGGCGGCTTGGTCGTATCCGCGAAATGTTGGTAGACGAAGTGGCGGATTTGCCAGAGAGCAGAGTCGTTCATATCAGATTCCTGCAAATGCCAGCAATGCTCCAAACGCGTAAATGAAGACGACATAACCCGCGAGAAAAATAAATCCCTTCATCCTCGTTGATGAGTTGAGTGAGACGATCTGCCAGCCCGCAATCCCTGCGGGGATGGAAGAGACGACAATGCTGACAAGATTGATCGCGCTCGCTGGCAGATTGATTCTCGACGCCGTTCCCAGCATGAGAATGGTCAACCTGCCGAACAACTCGAGGTTCAACGCCAACTTGTAAAGGAGAGTCGAGTTGTAATCCAAAAACTTGAGCGGTAAAAGGATAACCAGAAAAAGAAAAATGCCGATCAGCGCGCCCACAAAAGGACGCTGGATGCGCCAGAACGCGCTTTCATCTTCCTTCCCTTCGCCATACTCAGGGCGGCGCTTTCCTCTTTCTACCATTTACTTTCCACTTTCCATCGTCTTCAATATCTCTTTCGCGCGCTCAATTCTCACAATTCTTTCCTCCGCCATTTGACTCGCAACTCGCTCGATCAATTCTCCGTTCGCGCCCGCCGCGATGGCAACCTGCCTCGCGTGAAGCGACATGTGTCCGCGCTGGATGCCTTCGGTGGCGAGGGCGCGCAATGCCGCCATATTTTGAGCGAGACCGACAGAAACGATGATCTCAGCCAGTTCGCCAGCGGATTTCACGTTCATCAACTTGATTGCGGCTTGCGCGGCAGGGTGGACCTTGGTCGCCCCGCCGACGATTCCCACCGCCAGCGGCATTTCGAGTTCGCCAACTAAATTTCCATCTTTATCTTTCGACCAAGTAGATAATGAAGTGTACTTGCCTGAACGAGCCGCGTAAGCGTGCGCGCCCGCTTCGATGGCGCGCCAGTCGTTGCCCGTTGCGATCACGACGGGGTCAACCCCGTTCATGATTCCTTTGTTGTGAGTCGCGGCGCGGTACGAGTCTGCGGCGGCGAAGGCGTACGCGGCGATGATGCCATCTCGAACTTCTTCACCGCTGAAGCGCAAGATATCATCTTGCGCTACGATCTCTAACTCATTGACGGGAATCACACACGTCGCTTTTGCCATGCGTTTATCGGTGAGGTTCGAGAGAATCTTCAAATGCGCGCGCCCGCCTGTGATCTCTTCGATTTTTGGCGCGAGTCGCTCGCACGCCGTATTGACCGCGTTCGCGCCCATCGCATCGCGCACGTCGTAGATTAAATGGATGACGAGAAATTTCCCGATGGGGGATTCTTCGATGATGCGGACTTCCAAATCCCTCGCGCCTCCGCCTCTGGACTTTAGGCTTGACTCGGCGGCGTCAACGTACGTCAACAGTTCGGCTTTTTTCGCCAATACCCGCTCAGCGGCTTGGCTCAACTCTTCGACATCCAACACCTGCAACTGACCGATCATGAGAGGTTCGGTTGCTTCGGCGGTGAATCCGCCGTTTGCGCGGGCGAGTTTCGCCATGAACGACGCGCCCGCAATCACCGATGGCTCTTCTATTACCATAGGCACAAGCACATCGCGTCCATTGACCATGAAGTTGAGCGCGATGCCGAGGGGCAGGGAGAAGGTCCCAAGCGCGTTTTCGACCATGTGCGAGGCAATGTCGGGGGCGAGGGGGCTGGTAAGCCGAATCAGTTCGCCCGGCGAAAGAGGCGAAGCATCCGCTAGTTTGGCGCGGCGCTCTTCGAGAGTCAAGTTGTAAAAGCCGGGGATGCGTGAAGTCGTCATGGGCGAGTTTGCATATTGTAGTCTGGTTGGCTCGCAAAATCTATCATGTTTTATGAGATAATCCGAACATGTTACTTACCCGCGAACAATTACAGGAAAGGCTGATCGCCCTGCATCAAGCCAGCCTTGAGTTGGTGAAGGATAATTCTCTTGAGCATTTGTTGGAACGGATCGCGGCAGTTGCTTGCGAGCAGGCAGGCGCGCGTTATGCCGCGTTGGGCGTGCTGAATGACGATGGCGAACTTGTCCAGTTTGTTTCTGTGGGGATGACCGAAGAGCAGGTTGCGCTGATTCCGCATCAGCCGCGTGGGAAGGGGTTGGTGGGTGAATTGATGAATCGGGAAGAGCCGTTGCGCGTTCCGGTCATTCAAGAGCATCCGCGCTCGGTGGGTTTCCCTGTGAATCATCCGCACATGGTCTCGTTTTTGGGCGTTCCGATACGCGCCGGCGACGTTCAGTTGGGTCAACTTTATCTGACAGAGAAGGTGAATGCTTCGGAGTTCACCTCAGATGATGAGAAAATCATCCAAATGCTGGCTACCTATGCGGCGGCGGCGATCCAAAACGTCCGCATAATGGAGCAGATGCGGGAGCGCGACCTGGCGTTGACCCGCCGCAATGTGGATATGTCTCTGCTGAACGGTATCGCCTCAACCCTGACCTCGAGTTTGGAACTGGATGAGATTTTGAATCAGACCCTCGCGCTTGTGATGAACTATATGAAGGTGGAAGCGGGCGAGATTTTTCTTTTGACGGAGGATCAGGTTACTCTGCGCATGGTTTTGCATCGTGGGCAAGCCGCGGAGGCGTTTTGGATGCGGAATCAATTCCGAATGGGGGAGGGGTATATCGGCATGGTTGCCCAAACCCGTAAGCCAATGATTAGCGCGCGCCTTGAAGATGATGTTCTTTTTGTGCGTGAAGCCGTCGTGCGGGCAGGATTCCATCAGATGATCTGTATTCCCCTGCTTGCCGGTGAGAATTTGATGGGCGTGATGAGCGTTGCCACTCAAGCCAAAGACGCTATCGACAATCGGATCGTTGAGATGATGGCGGCGGTTGGTGCGTGGGCTGGCTTGGCGATTGAAAATGCGCGCCTGCATACCGATGCGCGGCGCCTGGCGGTGCTGGAAGAGCGCGATCGCATCGGCATGGACCTGCATGATGGGGTCATTCAATCCATTTATGGGCTGGGATTATCGCTAGAAAACGTGCTACTCTCATTAAATGAAGACTCAACAGACGCAAAAGCGCGCGTTCAAGGCGCGATAGACGGCTTGAATCAAGTGATCCGCGATTTGAGAGCGTATATTTTGGATCTTAAACCGAGGCAAATGGGCGACGATGGGTTGATAGGCGGTATTCAACGGCTGATTGCCGAGTTCAAAGCTCATACATTCACCGAGGTTCAACTTACTTATACTGAAAAAGGTTTGAAAAACCTGTCCGAATCGCATTCTCTTGCCTTATTTCACCTCTGTCAGGAGGCTTTAGCGAATGCGGCGAAGCATGCAAAAGCGAAAAACGTTCATATCTCGCTCTGGAGAACGAAAGACCGCGTGCTGATGGAGTTGCGCGACGATGGAATTGGCTTCGATATGGAGCATGTCAACATCAGTATCGGTCATGGGCTTGCCAACATGCAGACGCGCGTGCAATCGGTGGGCGGTGATGTTGAAATATCATCGCATTTGAATGATGGAACAACGATATTAGCATGGGTGCCGCGCCATCCGCGCGGTTGAATCGGGCAAATCGCTGAATCTTTAACGTTGAATCTCAAAATCTTGCGTCTCGTTCGGCGCATGTGAAAATGTATTCAACATGCGTTCTTTAACAACCACCAGCATATCAGCAACATCATGGGTAAAACAGCCAACCCGACCCCATATATGGGGGTGTGGATAACTCTGTAGTGCGCGCATGGCTGAAACGTTCGTTCTATAAAAGATCGACCCTTTGTTGATTTACGCTGGAACTCTTTAACATTGAGCGACCTTAAAAAAACGAATGTTTTAAATAAACCGTAGGCTTTTCGTGTTGTACTTTTGAATAGTTATGCTAGAATGTGACCACGCTGAGATTTTGATGTGACGAACGAAGCGCATCTTGTAATCCCTTTCGATCTCTGAAACACAACAAAATATCTTCAATAATAGCCGCTGATGAAGCGGATAGATTTCACATTGGCAATCACCGCGCTGAGGAGCAATCAATGAACGCAGAACAAGCATGGCAGTCCGTGCTCGGACAACTACAGATGGAAATGCCCCGCGCATCGTTCGACACATGGGTGCGCGATACCAAGCCTGTTTCCTACCATAACGGAAGGCTTACCATCGGTGTCCGAAATGCATACGCCCGCGATTGGCTCGAGAATCGTCTCGCCAGCACGGTGAATCGCCTGCTTGTCAGTATCTTGAATGGCAGTGTGTCGGTTAGTTTTATCGTAAATGGCAATGACAAAGAGACCGAAGCGGAGGAATCGCGCGTTTCCCAGCCGGAGGCGCTCCCTGTCATCGAACAAAATCTCCGCAACACAACGCTCAATCCTCGCTATGTCTTCGAAAATTTCGTGGTTGGCTCCGGCAACCGCCTCGCCCATGCGGCTTGCCTGGCAGTGGCAGAGAAACCAGCCCGCGCCTACAACCCCTTGTTCCTTTACGGCGGCGTGGGGCTTGGCAAGACACACCTGCTTCACGCCATTGGCAACGCTTGTCACTCGCGCGGGTTGAGCGTGCTGTATGTTTCTTCTGAAGAGTTCACGAACGACATGATTACCGCCATCCGCACGCACACCACGCAGGCGTTCCGGGAGAAATATCGCTCAATTGATGTGCTGTTGATCGACGATATTCAGTTTATTGCCGGTAAAGAATCGACACAGGAAGAATTTTTCCACACGTTCAACACCCTGCATGGGCAGGATAAGCAGATCATCGTTTCGTCGGATCGCCCGCCGAAGTCGCTCGTTACGCTGGAGGAACGCCTCCGTTCCCGATTTGAGTGGGGACTCACGGCGGATATCCAGCCTCCCGATCTGGAGACCCGTCTCGCGATCCTGCGTTCGAAGGCAGAGCGGACTGGGCGACAGGTGTCTGATGATATTCTGGAAAGTATTGCGCGGCGGGTGCAATCGAACATCCGCGAGTTGGAAGGCGCGTTGAACCGGATTATTGCGTATGCCGATCTGAGCGGCGCCGCATTGACTCCAAGCCTTGTCGAAATGGCATTGGCTGATTTGATGCCTCAAAAGAAAAACATCCCTCCGAGCAAAATTCTTGAGGTCGTGGCTGAGATGGAAGGCGTGAACGTGGACGATTTGCTTGGGCAGAAACGTTCGGCAAAAATAGCGATCCCGCGTCAATTGGCAATGTATATTTTGCGGCAGTACATCGAAATCTCTTTGCCTCAAGTCGGTGAAATTCTCGGCGGGCGGGATCATACTACGGTTATGTATGCGACCAAGAAAGTGGACGAGAACGAAAAACTTAGAAATCGCGCTAGAAAAATATGGGATGCCTTAAATCAAGACCTGGTTAATTGACGGCATAATCGAACATTGTGGAAATGCGCATTCGGAGGCTGGGGAACTCCGAATGCGCATTTAAAAGGGTGGGGTGGCAGAGGGTGAGAAGCAGAATCCCCGTCGGAAACGAAGCGATGGGCTGTCCGAATCCTGTGTTATAATCCCGCCGCTCCCGAAAGATTTGGGAGCACCATCTTGCCTGGGACGGGCATTAAGCGTCCCTGAGCGGGTCATCATTCCCGCTAAACTCATCCACGGCACGCTGGCGAAAGGCGCCGCGCGTTGGGCTGTGGAATGTAAGGAGAAAAATGGCAGTTATCCCTATGAAGTCTCTGCTTGAGAGCGGCGTCCACTTTGGGCATCGCACGAACAAGTGGGACCCGCGCATGAAACCGTATATTTTTACGGAGCGCAACGGCATTCATATTATCGACCTGCAACAGACTTCCAAGTTGTTGAGCCAGGCGTTCAATGTGATCCGTGATACGGTCGCCAATGGCGGCACGGTGTTGTTTGTCGGCACGAAGCGGCAGGCGCAGGAAACCGTGGCGGTTGAAGCCGCGCGGTGCGGTATGCCCTATGTGACCGAACGCTGGATGGGCGGCGTTCTGACGAACTGGTCGACGATGCACGACCGCATTCAGGAATTTGAACGGCTCGAAAAAATGCGCGATAGCGGAGAAATTAACCGCCTGACTAAAAAAGAAGGATTGCTGATCGAACGCGAGATCGTCCGTTTGACCACCCGCTTCTCTGGTATTCGCAACATGAAGCGCCGCCCCGATCTGCTCTTTATCGTCGATGTGGGGCGCGAGGATTCGGCGGTGCGCGAAGCGAATTTGCTGGGGATTCCCATCGTTGCGATGGTGGATACGAACTGCAACCCGCAGAACGTGGATTATGTGATCCCCTCGAACGATGACGCGATCCGCGCCATTAAATTGCTTGTGGCAAAAGTGGCTGATGCGGTGTTGGAAGGCAAAGGTATGCGCAAGGACGATTCGGCGGAGGATATGCCGGCCGAGGACACCAAGGCGAAATCGGATAAGCCTGCCCGCCGCGCGCCCAAGGTTGTGGAGACCGATGTGGAGTTGGAAGATAACGCCCTCCTCGGAGAGGCAACTCTCGCCAAGATGAGCGCTTCGCGCAAGCCTGCCACAGAAGAAGTCCCTGCGGCTGAAATAACGGCGGAAGCAAAAGCCGAAGAAAAAGCAGAAAGCGCTGAATAAGCGGACCCTGCCATACAAGGAATTAACGGATGGAAATTACAATTGAAATGATCAAAGAATTGCGCGCCGCTACCAGCGCCGGCATGATGGATTGCCGCAAGGCGCTTGAAGAAGCGGGCGGAGACTTTCAAAAAGCGGTGGACTGGCTGCGTGAAAAAGGCATGGCAACCGCCGCCAAACGCGCCGATCGCGAGGCTTCGCAAGGTGTGGTCGAGTTATACTCGCACGGCGGCGGGCGCGTGGGCGTGATGGTGGAAGTGAACTGCGAATCCGATTTTGTGGCGCGTTCGGATAAATTCCGCGAACTGGCGCATGAACTCGCGTTGCAGATCGCCGCATCTGCGCCGCGTTACCTGAAAGTGGAAGATATTCCTGCTGAAGTGTTCGATCACGAGGCGGAGATCGCCCGCGCGCGCGCGAAGGAAGAGGGCAAGCCGGAGAACATCCATGAAAAGATCGTGCAGGGACGGCTCGAGAAATTCAAGGATGAGGTTGTCCTTTCACGACAGGCGTACATCCGCGATGAATCGATCACTGTGGAAAAGTTGATCCTTCAAACGGTTGCCGCCATCGGCGAAAATGTGGTTGTGCGACGCTTTCAGCGCTGGGAGTTGGGCGAGAGTTTGAACAATTAAAGTAAAATGACCAACCAGACGGTTGGTCATTTTTTTGAGCCTCTACCTCGCCCCCAAGTTTGAGGGCGAAGAGGCTTCAATATTTACCGCCAAGAGCGCGAAAACCGCGAAGAAAGAATTAAATTGTAGCGTTCTTAGAGAGTGCTTCTTAAGTCTGAACTTATTCTTTTTGAACACGGACTACGCGGAAAAAAAGACGGTTTTCTAAAGATTTTTTCCGTGGAAATCAGTGAAATCCGTGGCGTCCGTGTCAAAAAGAAGTTAAGAAACACTATCTTAGCAGTTCCACAAGGAGAAACATGAGCGATATCAAATATAAACGGGTCCTGCTCAAATTGAGCGGGGAGGCGCTTGGCGGCAAGTCTGGCTTTGGGATCGATGTGGATGAGGCGGAAGCCATTGCCGTGCGTATCAAGGAAGTGCATGAGATGGGCGTGGAAGTGGCGATCGTCATCGGCGCAGGCAACCTGTGGCGCGGCAAGCAGGGGCTGGAACGAGGCATGGATCGCGCCACCGCCGATTACATGGGCATGCTCGCCACAGTGATGAACGCCATGGCGTTGATGGACGCCCTGGAGCGCGGAGGCGTGTATACGCGCGTCATGTCCGCGATTGAGATGCGCGCAATCGCCGAACCCTATATCCGCCGCCGAGCCATCCGCCACTTGGAGAAGAGGCGGGTGGTCATCTTCGGCGCGGGAACGGGGAATCCGTTCTTTTCCACAGACACTGCCGCGGCGTTGCGCGCCAACGAGATCGATGCGAATGTCGTGATCAAGGCTACCAAGGTGGACGGCGTCTACGATTCGGACCCGAAGAAAAATCCCGATGCGAAGAAATTCGATAAACTTGGTTATATCGAGGTCATCAACCGTAGGCTGGAGGTGATGGACAGCACCGCCATCACCTTGTGTATGGAAAATAAGTTACCGATCCTGGTTGTCAATTTGTGGGACAACCATGCCCTGATCGGCGCGCTCAAAGGCGAGTCGGTGGGCACGGTCGTTGGCGACTGAGGATTTGGTTTGACGGCGTTCCTCGCAGTTTCGATTTCACTCTCGCGTTGTTTCAAAATAGCTCAAGGATCACGCTTCATATAGCGGTTTTTATTGTTTTGGTGTATCCTTGTCATTGAATAAATTTCACAATTCAGGAGACTGAAGTGATCAAAGATATCCTAGCCGATGCCGAACATCGAATGAAGAGCGCTCTTCAGGTCCTGCACGATGACCTGGCTGGAGTGCGCACGGGGCGCGCCAGCCCAGCCTTGGTGGAAAAACTCCCCATCGATTATTACGGCAACCCAACCCCGCTTATGCAACTGGCTTCGATCAGCGTTCCCGAAGCGCGGACGATCACCATCAAACCGTTCGACGCGTCTACGTTGAAAGCCATCGAAAAAGCGATTCAAACTTCGGACTTGGCGCTAAACCCCAACAATGACGGCAAGGTCATCCATCTCAACCTTCCGCCGCTCAACGAGGAACGCCGCCGCGATCTCGTTAAACATGTGCATCACCGTCTGGAAGAGTCGCGGATTGCCGTCCGCAACATTCGCCGCGACGCGCACAACGATATGCGCGATTTTGAAAAGGAAAAGTTGATCTCGGAAGACGATCTGGAACGCGGCGAAGAAGACCTGCAAAAACTCACCGACAAATATGTGGAAGAGATCGGCGTTCAAGGCAAGAATAAAGAAGCCGAGATCATGGAAGTCTAGCCGGTTCCATGGCAGACACCCCCTTTACCATCCCTCCCGATAGAATTCCCCGGCACGTCGCCATGATCATGGACGGCAACGGACGCTGGGCGCTTTCACGCGGGTTGCCCCGCCTCGCGGGCCATAAAGCCGGCACCGAGAACCTGCGGCGCGTTATCCGTTCTTCGGTGGAATTTGGCGTGAAGTATCTGACCATTTATGCCTTCTCCACCGAGAATTGGGGACGTCCGCCGGAAGAAGTCAAAGGTTTGATGTTCATTCTTGAGGATGTGATCGACCGTGAACTCGCCGAACTCAGCAAAGAGGGGGTGCAGTTGCGTCATATCGGGCGGCTCGAACGCCTTTCCCCGAACCTCCAGGAAAAAGTGTTAGAGGCGATCGACGCGACAAAAAATAACGACCGCCTGGTTCTGAGCGTGGCATTCAATTACGGCGGACGCGATGAAATCATCAACGCGATCCAACACATCATGAAAGACGGAGTGCCTCCCGAAGAGGTGACCGACGAATTGGTGAGTCGGTATTTGTACACAGCCGGCACACCCGACCCCGACCTCATCATCCGCACCTCCGGTGAATTGCGCGTGAGCAACTTCCTTATCTGGCAGGGCGCCTATTCCGAATGGTTCGTTACGCCGAAATATTGGCCCGACTTCGACCGCGAGGAATACCTGCGCGCGCTTGAAACTTTTGCCTCGCGCGACCGCCGCTACGGAAAGGTTTCCTCCAGCGAATACGAGGCGTCCAATGCCTAGTCGGATTTTGACAGCGATCCTATTGGCGGTCGTTGGCTTGCCAGCCATCATCTATGGGGGCGTTTTTTATTTTGTCGTCATGGCAATCGTTCTCGGCGGTTGCGCATGGGAATTCGTCCGCATGTATCGGGCTGTCGAGTTCGAACCCAATGAAAAGGTCACGGTCGGAGGCGTGCTGTTGATAGCCACAGTGCGCTTCTTTTTTGCGGATTATTCGATCCCCATCCTCGTTCTCACGATCATGTTTGCGATGATCGCGCATTTGATCTCGTTCGAGCGCGGGCGCGATAAAGCCGCGCTGGATTTCACTGTGACGGTTGCCGGCATTGTCTACATCGGGTGGCTGGGTTCATACCTGTTGGATATCCGTCTCTTACCGGGGGGAGGTTGGTGGCTCATGGTTGTGTTACCCATCATCTGGGCGGGGGATACGGGAGCGTATTCCATCGGCGCGGCATACGGCAAACATAAGATGACCCCGCGCCTCAGCCCCAAGAAAAGTTGGGAGGGCTACGCCGCGGGAGTTTTCACCGCCGTGCTCGAGGGCGCATTCTTTGCGTACGCGTTTTCGTCGTTGGGACCACAACCCCTCGGCGGTTCGATCACCCCTCTGCAAGGCGCGTGGATGGGATTGGTGATCGGCGCGCTCACCCCGCTTGGCGATCTCGGCGAAAGCATGTTCAAGCGTCAAAGCGGCATGAAAGATTCGAGTCACATCCTGCCGGGGCATGGCGGCTTCCTCGACCGCATCGATTCATGGATCTGGGGCGCGCCGCTCGGCTACTTTCTCATCCTATATTTCATTTTCTAACGGAGGACGAATGGCAAACATAAACGAACCCACCAGAAATCTTGCGCTCGAACTTGCGCGCGTCACCGAAGCCGCCGCCATGGCGGCGGGACGCTTCATGGGACGCGGAGATAAAGAAGCGGCAGACCAAGCCGCCGTCAACGCGATGCGGACCGTCCTCCAAACAGTGGATATGAACGGGATCATCGTCATCGGAGAAGGGGAGAAGGATAACGCGCCGATGTTGTTCAACGGCGAGACGGTGGGAAGCGGTTCTCCTCCCGACGTGGATGTTGCTGTCGACCCCATCGACGGGACTCGCCCTTTGGCATTTGGCAGATCGAATTCGCTGGCGACGGTTGCCATCGCCCCGCGCGGCACGATGTTTGACCCCGGTCCGTTTGTGTACATGAACAAGATCGCGGTGGGACCCGAAGCGAAGGGCAAGATCAATATCGAAAAGTCCATCACCGAAAATTTGAAAGCGATCGCGAAGGCGAAGAATAAAGAAGTGGAGGATTTGACCACGATCATCTTGGACCGCGACCGCCACAAGGAAATGATCGCCGAGATTCGCAAAGCGGGCGCGCGCATCCGCCAAATCCCCGATGGCGACGTGGGCGCGGCGTTGATGACGGCGTGGCCCAACTCCGGCGTGGACGTGTTGTTCGGCGTGGGCGGCACACCCGAAGGCGTGCTTGCCGCGTGCGCATTGCGCGCCATGGGCGGCGAGATCCAAGGCAAACTCTACGCGCGCGATGAAGACGAACTCCGCCGCGGACGCGAAGCGGGCTACGACTTTGAAAAAATTCTGACGATGGACGACCTCGTCTCCTCGGAGGATGTGTTCTTCGCCGCCACAG
The DNA here is from genome assembly GCA_016716235.1 of Candidatus Defluviilinea gracilis. Lineage (NCBI taxonomy): Bacteria > Bacillati > Chloroflexota > Anaerolineae > Anaerolineales > Candidatus Villigracilaceae > Candidatus Defluviilinea > Candidatus Defluviilinea gracilis. Next base: position 159,272 of record JADJWS010000001.1, on the reverse strand, counting down.
GCATCACCGACGGCGAATTCCTCAAGGGCGTGCGTTACTTCGGCGATAAAGCCAGCACCGATTCGCTCGTGGTGCGCGGGTTGACCGGCACCGTTCGCCAGATCACCGCCACGCATCGCATTGATAAACTCGATCAACTGGGCGCGGTGAAGTATTGATGTTTCTCACCGCGAAGGACGCGAAAGCCGCTAAGCTTGCACTGAGCAAAGCCGAAGTGGAAAAGAATTAACCTTTGCGTTTTTAGCGAACTTAGCGGTTGAATGTTTTCGTGTGTCTACAAAGGCATTGGCTTGACACTCCCTATCCTTGCACGTATAATCCCGCACGCCTTCCTCGATAGCTCAATCGGCAGAGCGAGCGGCTGTTAACCGCTAGGTTCCAGGTTCGAGACCTGGTCGAGGAGCTAACGACCAAATGATTTTGCCTCCAGCCATTGGGCTGGAGGCAAATTTTGTTGAAGAGTGATAACAACCAATAAGACAGGACTTACGCAGAAAGAGTATTTTGCCCGCTACTCTACGCCAATCCCCGCGAATTTTCAAAGGATTAGCGAAAATTCTCGAAGAGTAGTGGATCAATCTTGGGTTTTGCGTAAGTCCTATAAGATAAATTGTAGTTGACGCGAAAGGCGAAACAGCAGTATAGTAGTTATAGAAATTTCCAGAAGGAATTCGGATGGGAGTACTCCATGAATGCAACTACTCGAATCTTTGGCATGATAGTGTGGTTAGGCGGGCTGATCGTCACGGGGGCGCTCATCCTTTCGCTCACTGCCGCCCGCGTCGGGGAACACAAATCCAGCACGTACGGCAACGCTTACGTGCAGTTCCAAAATTCATGGGGCGGCGAGATCGGCATCATCCCGCCGTTATTCACCCTTCGCCGCTCGTATACAGAATCGGCATTCAACAAGGATGCGAAACAATACGAAGAGGTTGTCCGTACCGCGACCTATCCTCTTGTGCCAAAATCCATCGATATCGATTCGTCGGTGGAGTACGGCGAACAAGAACTCGACCTGCTGGTCTTCAACGCCTTCGAAACGCACAACACCGAAACCTATCTCATCGTCAACAAGACGCAATATACCGGCGACCTGCTCATCAAGGTGAGCAAGCCCGAAAATGCCAACCTGATGTACGACTACACCATCCGCATCCCTTCGCAGGGAAACCTGATCCTCCAACCCAGCATGGACGCGCCCCAGGCGCTGATTCCCGGCTTTGCCCCCGGTTCCGAGGCGGAGGTAATCGTCACCTATGCCACCAAAGGCATGGACGTGTTCAAATACAACCTGTCTGCTTACCAGAATAATGTGATCGAGCGCGTCACTGCCAAAGTTGTGATCAATGTGGATGAATTCGGCATCTATCGTTTTGGTCTACCCCACAACACCGAACTAACCAAAGATGGCGCGACAGTCGAATTCGACGTGGAAAATTTCTCTACCACCCAAGACCTCGGCATCACCTTTCTTGCGAAACAGCGTTATCTCGATTCCATCCAGAACCTGATCGGTTACTCGCCGATGTCCCTGGCGTTTTTTCTGATTGTGACCTTTATCTTCTCGCAGATATTCACGGTAAAATTTAACGCATTCCATTACCTGTTCGTCGGGATGATCGATCTCTTCTACTTCCTGTTCGTTGCCTACCTCATCCGTTTCTTTGGCGTCTTCCCGACCTTTGCCATCTCCATCGTCTTGACCGCCGCCATGTTTCTGTTATATGCCCCGAATGTGTTTGGCAAATGGTTTGCCTACCGGGTCGTGGGTGTATTCTTATTTCTGCTGACTGTGGTCTTTTCGCTGATCTTTCTCATGCCGATCTTCCGTGGTTTGCTTTTTGTTGTGTTGGTGTTCCTGATCTTCATGTCCATTATGGTCTTCGTCAGCCGTTCCGATATTTCCAAGTGGAGTATCGTCAGCGGCGAATAAATTCAAAGAGGAGAATTCTCATGCGGTCATTCATTTTCAACGACGCGATCACGTTCAAACTGGCAACACAGCGGGATAACAACAGCGCGAAGACGCAGGTGTTCTTTGGCGTGTTGCTTGGCGTGCTATTGCGCTGGGTGTACACCGTCGCTGTGGAGGTTGCCCGCACCGGCAACCCGTGGAATTTCGGCGTGTGGTACGTTATCCTTGCGCGTTTTGTCGCTTCATTAATCGTGACAGTTTTCGTTTTTTCGGGATATTGGGAAAAGTCCAAAGACCAGCCCGCCGATATCCGATTCTGGAACGCGGTAGCGTACGGCATTTCGATTGACGCCCTCATCGGTCCGTGGACGGTGTGATTCAAAATCATGTCATTCTCCCGAAATAGCATCGGGACGATGTGAGCGAAGCGAAGAATCTTCTCACTTGCGAGCGAGACCCTTCGGTCGCTATCGCTCCCTCAGGGTGACATAGCAATATAGAAATAAAAAGAGAAGCCTGCGCTTCTCTTTTTCGATTCATTCGCTCTTCGACTCGGTCTTACTCTTCGATTTCTTTTCGCCTTTGACATCGGACGAAGATTTCTCGGTTGCCTTCTCTCCTGAAGCGGACTTGTCCTCTCCATGCGCGTGACCGTGATCGTCAGACTTGGATTTGCTGCCTGTTGAAGCTTTTCCGCCCGAAGGAGATTTATTGTCGGTGGCGTAAAACCCCGAACCTTTGAAAATGACCTTGGTCGGGGTGATGACTTTTCTCAACGCTTTCTTTTTGCACTTGGGGCAGGTCTTGAGCGGGGCGTCATCGAACGATTGATGTTGTTCGAATTGCGAGCCGCAAGAACTGCAACGATAGGTATACACTGGCATAAGGCTCCTTACTTTCAACAGCGGGGCATTATAGTACGGGTGAAACAGGCAAGCAAGGGCAATGCCGTATGAGTTCTGTTAGCGGGCGCCCTATAACGTGGGGCGGGATGGAATCCCGCGCGCCAAAAATATGGCGGGATGCCATCCCGCCCCACGAATCACGGACTTATGGTTCCCATGGCAGGAGATTGATAAACGCTTCCAGCGTTGTTTCCGCTGTAACGCTCTGACGATACAAATAAAATATATTTTCCTTCCCTTGCGCCGATCTATCGCCAAGTCCCATTGCGGCGATGTAGCCTGCAGACTTCACGAGTTTCAGCGAAGCGTTGTCGTACGCGCCGAAGGGATAGGCAAAACTGTTGATGGGGACTTCGAGATATGACTCGAGTCTCCGCCGCGACTTGACGATCTCCTCCTCCTGTTTGGCGGGGCGCGTCGTCACATCGTGATGACTCAAACTGTGACTCCCGATCTCCCAGCCTGCTTCATACAAAGCGCGGATCTGAATCTTGTTCATGTAGCGCGTCGCGCCGATGTAGTTGTCCACGATGTAGGCGGTGCCTGTGAAGCCATAAATCTTCATGATGGGCAACGCCTCGGTGTAGACGGTTTCACTGCCGTCGTCGAACGTGAGCAGGATGGGACGAGAGGGAAGTTGCGCGCCGAAGTTGATGGCTTGCGTCAATTGTTCGACGGAGATCGTGCGGTATCCGCGCATGAACAAGTAGTTCATTTGATTTTCAAACTCATCGGGTGAAACGTAATACTCGCTGTCGGTTAGCGAGTAGCCGACGTGATGATAGAGAAGGATCGGAACGGTGACGTTGCCAGGTCCTTGAACGATGAATTCGGGAGTCAAAGTGCTCGTCGGGGTGAAGGTTGGAAGCGGAGTGAATGTTGAAGTGGGCGTGAAGGTTGGGAAGGGGGTGAACGTTTCAGTGGGGATAAACGTTGAGGTGTTTGGAACAGGCTGAAACGGCGTCAGAGACGGGCTGAGGGTGTGAGTCGGTTCGAGGGTTGGAGTCGGAGTCGGGGTGGCGATGAGTCCGAATCCCCCGCATCCTAAAATAAAAAATATCATCAGGACGAATCGTCCCGCAGGTTTTATGGGATGGGTTGTGTCGCGCATGGAAGCCTGCGGGACGGTTTGCTGTTTAGATCGGATGATTGATGTCCCACAAAATTCGCAAGCCGTCGAGCGTGAGCCACGGGGCGATGATCTGAATGACATCGGTCTCTTGCGCGACGATCTCAGCGAGACCGCCCGTTGCGATGACCTTCATCGTGGGACCGAGTTCTTTGCGAAAACGTTCGACCATGCCCTCGACCATGCTCACATACCCGAACAATAAACCCGCCTGCATCGCGTGGACTGTGTTGCGACCGATGACCGAAGGCGGGCGTTGCAAGTCAATGCGCGGAAGTTTTGCGGCGTGCGTGAACAACGCTTCGGTGGCGAGATTGATGCCCGCGGTGATCGCGCCGCCGAGATACTCGCCGTCTTTATTGACCGCGTTGAACGTGGTGGCTGTTCCGAAATCAATGATGCACGCGGGACCTTTATAGAGATATACGACAGCGACCGCGTCCGCGATTCGATCCGCGCCGACTGCGCGCGGGTCTTCGTATTTCACTTTGACGCCTGTTTTGATTCCCACGTCAATGACGAACGGCTCTTGATCCAAATATTCGCGGCAGGCTTGAATCACCCGCCCCGTCAGTTGTGGCACAACGGAAGCGAGACAAACCCCCGTGAGTTGTTTGGCGGTCACTTTTGCGTTTTGCAACAAGCCTTGCATTTGCAAACCATATTCGTCGGGCATGCGCGCATGATCGGTGGCAAGCCGCCAATGGGCGCCGAGATCGTTTCCATTGTACAAGCCCAGTGTGAGGTTGGTGTTGCCGAGGTCAATGACGAGGAGCATGGGGATGAAGAGAGTAGAGGCTTCGAGATTGGAGGGAGGTCATACCGTTAGGGAGCAACTTCAATGCGGATTTCTTTCAAGATGGCTGAAACCTCATCCTTTGAGCTGATATGTTGTCTAAGAACCTGTTCGGTTTTTTCAAGAACGCGATCGGCGGAAAGTTTTGCAATTTCCTGCCGCATAGATTGACCAATGTATAACTTAAGCAAGGCTTCCACAGACATATCACGGCCCGCCGCGATTTTTTCAAGGGTCGCCAGCGCGTCGGCGGGGATGTGAATTGTGACAGGTCTCGCCGCGCGAGGACGCAGGCGCAACTCAAATCCTTCTTCGGTTATGAGGGTTTCGTCAGTCTGCTTCTTCATAGACTTTCCTTTCGGCGCGGGTAGCGGGTCGGGCGGAAATGATCCGCGTGCGTGTCGCTCGCGCCGTATATACAGCCAGTAAAAGCCGCTGAGAGAAAGTATACCCGATTATAAAATCGCGTTCTTCTTTGCCGTCTGCCGAAGCGTCGCCTGTCTGAAAGAACGGATCAAGAAAAACTTCCACGGCTTCTTCGAAGGTCACGCCATGTTTTTGAATGTTGGCGGCGGCTTTGCTTTCATCCCATTCAAACTCCATGCCTTGAAGTTGGTATGTGATGTCCATGAACGGGTCCTTTTAATGGATGTTGCAGAAACGTGTTGAGGAAGTATACACGGAAACACGCGCGTACCTGCGCGCTGTTTACGATTTCACTTTCTCCACGATCTCCGCGACCATATCGTACTTGTGGAATTGGGGCATGATGTACACGCCTCCCGCCCACGCTTTTGCCTGCTCCACCAATTCGACCGCGATCTCCACCCCAGCCTTCACGCCTTCGTCGCCCGCCGCTTCGATCCGTTTCCGCGTCTCATCGGGAATCGAAATGCCAGGCACTTCGTTGTGTAAAAAGTTCGCGTGTTTAACGCCGACCAACGGCAGGATGCCGACCAGAATCGGCTTGTCCAGTTTGCCGTGTTTCGCTTCGTATGCTTCGAGTAATTTTGGTCCATCGTCCGCGCGGTAGACGGGTTGCGTGAGGAAAAAGTCTGCGCCCGCTTTTACTTTGCGATGCAGGTTTTTAATTTCGTTGTCCACATCGGGCGGACACAAATTTAACGCCGCGCCGACGAAGAAATTTGTGGGCTGACCGATGCTCGTGCCTGAATGGTCAATGCCTTCGTTGAATCCCTGCTGGATGAGTTTGATGAGACCCGACGGCACGAGATCGTAATTGTCCATCGCTTCGGGGTAATCGCCGATAGCGGTTGGGTCGCCCATCACAACAAAAATATTTCGGATGCCGAGCGCGTGCGCGGCGAGTAAATCTCCCTGCACGCGCAAAAGATTCCGTCCGCGCGTGGGGAAGTGGATCGTCGTCTCGACTCCCACTTTGCGTTGCACCACGTCGCACACCGCCCACGCCGACATTCGCATCCGCGCCATCGGCGAATCGGCGACGTTGATCACATCCGCGCCCGCGTCGGCGAGGAGAGACGCGCCCGCCAGCAGTTTGTGAGTCGAGAGTCCGCGCGGCGGGTCCATTTCTACTGAAATTGCAAATTCGCCGCGTTCCAATTTTTGCGCGAATTGAGTTGGGGGCTCGGTCTCGGAGACTTCCGAAGTCTCGAAGACTTCGGAAGTCTGAATCAACACCGAAGATCGCGCCGAAGAATCCAGCGCCTTCCTCATCGCGGCGACGTGTTGCGGAGTCGTGCCGCAACATCCGCCGACGATCACCGCGCCCGTCTCGCGGAACGACAGCGCGTAATCGCCGAAGTACTCCGCATCGGCGGGATACATGATTCGTCCGCCCACTTGTTCGGGCCAGCCCGCGTTCGGCTTCACCCAAAATTTCCCGTCTGGCACGGCTTGCTTCATCTGCTTCAAGATGCGCAACAGTTGCGCGGGTCCGCCCGAACAGTTGACGCCGATCACATCCGCGCCCGCGTCGCGCAATGTCCGCGCCACTTTCATCGGTTCATCGCCGAGCAAAGTTCTATCATCGCGCGTGAACGTGACCGACGCAACGACGGGCAGATCGCATGTCTCTTTCGCGGCTTTGATGGCTTCGCGGATCTCGTACAGATCGCTGAACGTCTCGATGACGATCGCGTCAACGCCCGCGTCCGCCAGCGCGCGGATCTGCTCCGCAAACGCCTCTCGCGCCTGCTCAGGCTGGACTCGCCCAAACGGAGCGATCCGCACCCCCAGCGGACCGACATCCCCCGCGACCAACACATCCTTGAACGACGCGGCAACGACGCGCTTGGCAAGGTCAACGCTGGCTTTGTTGATCTCTGCGACATCGTCCTGCAATCCGTGCTTGGTGAGTTTGAATCGATTCGCGCCGAACGTGTTGGTGATGATCAACTGCGCGCCCGCCTCGATGTACTCGCGGTGAATCTCCGCCACAGCGGAGGGATTGGTGAGATTGAGTTCATCGAAGCATTTATCGAATCCCACCCCGCGCGTGTGGAGCATGGTTCCCATCGCACCATCGGCGAGGAGGGTCTGGGAGGCTAGGATGTCTAAGAATTTATTTGTCATTGTTATCTCCGTAGAGCAATTTGCCAATTTGCTCTACATGTCATATTTGCAATAAGTCCACTTCCAACTTTTCCAATCGTCTACTAAACCTGCTTTGACTGGATTGTTGATCACATACTTGATAATACGTTCGAGTTCGGCTTCGTCCCGAACATAGTGGTCGTAATTTTCATGTTGCCAAAATGCGCCAGAACGCCCCAAAATTTGATTTGCTTCATAAGCAGTATAACGTTTGAGCGAGTGCATGATTTTCGCAAGTGAAAAGTACGTACCTTCTGGATTCTTGAGCGGCGCGCATACAAGATGCCCATGATTTGGCATGATGGAAAAAGTCTCCAGGTCGTAAACTTTACCATCTCGATAGAGTAAACTTTCCGCAACCAGATCTGCTATCTGTGGATTGGAGAGATATTTTTCGCCATGAGCGAGCATGTCAAGCGCGTCATCCCATTTGCCGAAAAGGCGGCGATGCGCCAAATAGAGTTGTTTTTCTCGTTCCTTGTTGTCGGAAATCCGAGCAATTTTCTTTTCGGTTTCGTCCTTTTCTATTCTTAGTTTCTCAATTATCTCTTTGGGAAGCGAATTTGCTAGTCTGAAAGTAATGAATAGCGTTGCTCCCTCAGGCTGGATATGGGGAAGGTTTCGGCGGTAGTAATTCTTGTAGGAAAATTGACTCACGGGAGGCTCCTGTAGAACAAATTGGCAATTTGTTCTACCGCATTAACTGCTCAACTCTGGTTTCGCCGAGCGTGTAATATTTCGCGTCTTTGTGCGGAACGACGATGGCGGCGGTAGATTCTTCAGGGATGATCTGCCCCGAATCGGAAAGCCCCAGCCCAAGTTCGGATTCGGCGGCGGGGAGCAGTTTGAAGACTTTGAAGTGATCTTCAAGAATTGGGATGGCGGGATAGCCCCACGAGTAGCGTTTGCCTTGTTTCGCGCCGAGTCCCAGCTCGCGGCGGATGTGTTGGTGATGATCAACTGCGTACCCGCTTCGATGTGCTCGCGGTGAATCTCTGCCACCGCAGAAGGATTCGTGAGGTTGAGCTCATCGAAGCATTTATCGAATCCTACTCCGCGCGTGTGGAGCATCGTCCCCATCGCGCCGTTGGCGAGGAGGGTGGTGTTCGAAAGCCTTTCCAGAAAAGTTGGTTGAGTCATGATCTTTTTCCAATCTTGTACTGAATCTTACGAGAAATATCTAATTGCCACAAGAATCCATAATCCAATTACGGCGGCGATGGTTTCAGGCACAGATGAAATAATTGCAAGCAAAGCGCCACCCCATGAATAAAATAGGACGTACGGAGAGAGACACGGCGAAGCCGCCATGGCATATTCAAGTTTCCGTTTTCGCAGTGCGGTTACAAATAATGCAAGACCAACAGGGATAGACATGGGCCATAGACTGGCGTTCCACCACAGATCAGAATAACTAGCCGCTTTAAATGGCCAAAAGCCAAATAAGGCAAAGGAGATGAACAATACGACAGTAAACGGCGCAAAAGTTTTGAAAACTTGTTTCCAACCACCGTGCCGCCATGTTTCAATTAACCAAAACGGAGCTACTGCCAAACCGACTTGTGGTTTGATGGATATGAAAAACAGGCCAATTTGTGGCGGGAGAACAAAGCCAAGAACAGCCAGCCAATCCAGATTTCCGTTCAAGAGGACGTGAAGGACGAGCGGAGATATAAGCAGAAATACAACTGATATCGGTTTTGCTCCCAGTTGATGCGCGACAACAGCATAGGATGCAATGCCAACGAAGATCAGCATAACTCTGCCCACAGTCTCTGGAAGTAGCGCAAATGGGGTTAGCATGAGCAATCCCCATGGGGCATGAACGATTAGCGGGCTGTCATACGGCGAGCGCCCAGATAATAAATTTAGAACAGCAGGACGAAACGCCGTTGTCCAGTCAATGGCAGGTGGCACAAAGGGCGCAAGCACGAAACTTAATCCTAGCGCCACGATAAAACCAATGACAATTCGATGAAAGTTGCTGTTTTTTAAAATACGGCTCATTGTTTCATCAACTGTTCCACCCGCGTTTCTCCGAGCGTGTAATATTTCGCGTCTTTGTGCGGAACGACGATGGCGGCGGTGGATTCTTCGGGGATGATCTGTCCTGAAACGGAAAGCCCCAGCCCAAGTTCCAATTCGGCGGCGGGGAGCAGTTTGAAGACTTTGAAGTGATCTTCAAGAATCGGGATGGCGGGGTAGCCCCACGAGTAGCGTTTGCCTTGCTTTGCGCCGATCCCCAACTCGCGGCGGATGTGATTGTGGATATAGTCTGCGGTCGCTTCGGCGGCTTGGACGGCGAGTCCATGCACGAAGTAGGCTTCGGTGTAATCGTTGGCGGCTTGCAACTCTTCAAATAGAGCGGTGGCGGCTTTGCCGACGGTGACGATTTGTAACGCGACCGTATCCAACTGACCCGATTCGACCGAAGCGAAATAATCCGAAAGCGCGAGGAAATCTCCGTTCGGCTGGCGCGGACAAATCAAACGCGCCGCTTCTTTTTTACCTTGCGCGTCGGCATAGACGATCAATTCCTCGCCGTCGGCTTGACAGGCGAAGTAACCGTACACCGCCTGCGGTTTGAGCCAGCCGCGTTTGGAGCCATCTTTGCTCATCGAGATCAGGCGCGCGTCAAATTCTTTTTTCAACTTATCCCATTCGGCGCCGTGTGTGTTCTTTGCGCCCCACGACAAACGATACAACTCGTTGATGTTGAGATGTTGCATAACCATTTCGAGCGGCATATCTTTGACGATGCGCTGTCCGAGTTTTTCGGGCAAGGGAATCGGCGCGGGGACGACGTTCGAGCGTTGTCCGCTTGGCGCGGCGGTTTCGGTCTGCGCGGCATGGCTCAATTCCATCGCCGATTCTTTGAGCATTTTTTCCACTAGATCGAAACGCTTTTCTTCGTCAATCAGCGCGTCCATTGTGTCCAAGCCTTCAAACGCGTCTTTGCAATAGAAGACGCCTGACTCGTAGAAGTCTCCGCTTTCGGTTTGCAAAATTCTACGCCCGAAGCGGCGATTGATCGCCGCGCCGCCGATCAGCACGGGGATTTGATGCTTGCGCCGATGCAGTTCGTTGACGATGAGCGGCATCTGCTTGGACGTGGACACCAACAAAGCAGACAAGCCAATTGCGGTCGCGTTGTTTTCAATAGCCTTCGTAATGATCGTCTCAGCAGGGACTTGTTTGCCCAAGTCCACGACGGTGTAGCCGTTGTTCGCCAAAATGGTCTTGACCAGATTCTTGCCAATGTCATGCACGTCGCCATAGACGGTGGCAATGACGACCGTTCCCTTTGTGACGCCTTCCATCTTTTCGAGATAATTTTCGAGATGCGCGACGGTCTTCTTCATCACTTCAGCGGATTGAAGCACGAAGGGCAGAATCAATTCGCCCGCGCCGAACTTGTCGCCGACTTCTTTCATGGCGGGGAGCAGGACGTTGTTGAGGGTGTGGACGGCTACTTCGTGTTTCGATGGAACTGGCTCCCTTCCCCCTTCGGGGGAAGGGTTGGGGATGAGGGAGGTCGCGGAAGCTTCCTCCAAAGCAATCCAAATTTCGTTCAGAACAGATTCTGTATCTTTTAGAACATCATTATTCCAGAATCTCAGAACTCGAATTCCTTGTTCGTTCAAAATCTTCGTGCGTTCGTCATCATATTTTGCTTGCTTGTCTTCTAGGTGACCACTCCCATCAAGTTCAATCGCCAGCTTTGCTTCATGGCAATAGAAGTCGAGAATATAACTTGCAATTGGATGTTGCCTGCGAAATTTGGCATCATGAATCGCACGATTGCGAAGAAGCTGCCACATTAATTTCTCGGCATCAGTTGCATTTTGACGAAGTTCGCGGATGCGTTCTTTGAGTTCGTCGGGGAGGCGTGGGTTGTACTTGCGCGGCTTGCCCTCACCCTCGCCCTCTCCCGAAGGGAGAGGGGATTCCCTTCCCCCTTCGGGGGAAGGGTTAGGGAGGAGGGAGCGATTGATAATCTCATCAATATCCGCTTCCACGCCGTCTTTGAAGCGGTGGACGATCTTCCAGTGAAGTTTTTGTTCGGAGGTCATGCCTTCGGTGGGGTCGGCGACTGTATTGTCTGAGATTTCTACATTTTCAAAATGTTGAATGAATCTCTGCAAAGCATCTCCACGGCGATTGAAAATTAGATCTTCGCACAGGTCGCGCTCTTCTTGATCAATTTCCGCATACGGCTTGACGTGCGCCGCGTTGACGATCGCCATATCCAAACCAACTTGCACGCAGTGATAGAGCATGACCGAGTTCAAGGCGGGGCGGGCTTGCGCGGCAAACCCAAAGGACAGGTTGCTCACGCCCAGCGAGGTCATCACGCCTGGCAGTTTTTCTTCGATGAGGCGAATGCCTTCGATAGTTTCTTTAGCGGAGTCGATAAATTCCGCGTCGCCTGTTGCGAGCGTGAAGGTCAGATCGTCGAAGACTAAGTCTTCGGCTTTGAGTCCATGCTCGTTGACGGCGATGTCGTAGATGCGTTGCGCCACTTCATATTTATGTTGCGCGGTTTTCGCCATGCCTTTTTCGTCAATCGTGAGACAGATGACGGCGGCGTTATATTTTTTGGCGAGCGCGAAAATTTTATCGGCTTTGGTGCGACCCGCTTCCAGATGCGTGGAGTTGATCAAGCAACGCCCAGGCGCGGTTTGCAAGGCGATCTCCAAAACGTCCACTTCGGTGGAATCAATGACGAGCGGAACGTCCACGCCCATTTGCAATTTCTTGATGACCTTGCGCATCTGTTCGCCTTCGTCGGCGCGTTCGGTGACAGCGACGGAAATATCCAACGCGTGCGCGCCGCCAGCCACTTGATCGCGGGCAATATCTAAAATGCCGTCGTAATCTTCTTCGAGCAGGAGTCGCTTGAACTTGCGCGAACCTTGCGCGTTACAGCGTTCGCCGAGCAGGGTGGGGGCGGGGTCTTGACGCATGGCAATCGCCGACATTGCAGAGGCAAGCTGAGGCGTAGTCTGAAGCGGTTGTCTATCGGGCAATTGGTAATCGGCAAGTTTATCCACCAAAAGTTTGAGATGCGCGGGCGTCGTGCCGCAACATCCGCCAACCACACGCACATGATGCTTCGTCACAAATTCGTACATGTCATTCGCATACGGTTCAGGTTCAAGCGGATATACAGCCTGCCCGTCCACGTTGAGCGGAAGTCCCGCGTTGGGGATGCACGAAACGGGGAGCGTGGAATTTTCGCCGAGGAATCGAATCGGCTCGCGCATGTGTTCGGGTCCTGTGGAGCAGTTGAGACCGATCACGTCAATGCCCATGCCTTCGAGGATCGTCAGCGAGGCGTTGATGTCGGTGCCGAGCAACATGCGTCCCGTCGTGTCGAGCGTGACCTGCGCCTGAATCGGCAAATAGATTTGAGTCTTTTCAAAGGCTTGATGCAGACCCGCGATCGCGGCTTTGACTTCGAGGATGTCTTGCGACGTTTCGATGAGCAGGACATCCACGCCGCCTCGAATCAGACCTTCAGCCTGCTCGGCGAACGCGGCGATCAACTCATCGTATGTGACGTTCGACAGGTCGGGGTCGTTGGTGGAGGGAAGTTTGCCGCTCGGTCCAATCGAGCCAGCGACGAATCTTGGTTGACCTGTTTTCTCGGCGTATTCATTGGCGAGTCGTTTTGCCAATTGCGCCGCCGCCATATTGATTTCAATGATTCTGTCTTGCAAGCTATATTCCACCATCGTCAAACGATTCGAGCGGAAGGTATCCGTTTCAAGAACGTCCACGCCGACTTCAAGAAACGACCGATGGACTTTTTCCACGGCTTCGGGATATGAGATGACGAGGTAATCGTTGCATCCGTTATATTGTTCGCCGCCGAAATGTTCGGCAGTCAGGTTTTGCACTTGCAGGCTCGTTCCCATCGCGCCGTCGAAGACGAGGATTTTCTTCTCGAGGGCGTCGAGGTACGAGCGGTTGGTGTATTTGCGATTAGACATTATTACTCCTAAGATGGTCTTCCCATTTTGACGATGTTAAGCTTCTCAATTCTTCACATAATCCTGTATCCAAAGATTCTGGCAATCCAACACCTAACTCTAACTTAATAATTTCATCAAGAAAATTTTCAATTTCCCTTGTTGTGTTTGGTGAAACATCTTGATACTGATTCGACTCGGAAACCCGCCATAAATATTTGCAAAGCGAACTTCCCATTCTTGCGAGTAAAACGTTTTTAAAAGTTAGCTCATTATGGGCAAAAACAATTTCATCAAAGGCGGTTAATAACCCTCCGAGCAATTCTCGAAAATTGTAACCATGTAAATCCTGTCCCTTAAACCCATGTTGAACTTCTAGTTTGTCGAAGTATTTACCGCAAAGTTTATACGCGACCATAATTTTCCCCATCCTGTAATCGGTGATTTCAAAGCTTGGTTCTTCGCTCATTCCTCCTAGAACTCGAAGAATATTGTCAATCCCATTACATAGATCAAAGTCCAAATTATGATCTGATCTAATTTCCATAATATAAAAGTTACATAGCTGTGAGAAATATCTATGTGCATATTGTTTAGGTATTGATTGATACGTCCAATAAAGTACAGGTTCAATGTTTTGTGTAAACCATAGCGTTGATGTTATTGTCTTTTTGCTCTCTACTTGAATTTGATTTGGGATATCGGATACTGGATGCCATTCAGAATCAAGCCTTCTTTTTGCAAGCCATACATCCCCATTCGTAAATACCACGAACTCGGCTTGGAGAAAATTGGCATAACTTATTCCTTGTTTGAAGGCTTCTTCTTTATTCGTTTCATCCTGTTTTTTGCATTCAAGTACGGCGACAGGGGAATTGTTGTAGTAAAGCACAATGTCGGCAGGAAAATAGTTTCTACCGATTTTACATTGCACTTCGATTTGTATATTATTAATGTTGTATCCATAGGTTGACAATAATTCAAATAAAGCCCATTGACGAACTTTTTCCTCGGGCGTTGTATTTCTCTCAAATAAATACTTTTTAGGATCTATTTCATAAAATGATTTTGGCGGCATACTATTTTCCTTCTATGTTCAAGCTTCCAATCCTTGCGCATCTTCCAGCGCGGGGTGGTTGCGATGGGGTGATTCGGTGGGCTAAAGCCCTGCCTCAGTACGTGGAAGTCCGCTACAGCGGACTAGCCGCAGTTTGCAGATTCCCATTTTCTGCGCATATTAGATTGCCAATACATTGGATGTTGTCGCCGTCTACAATAATTCCGTCGCCATCATTACATCCGAATATTTTGCGCTTTTGGGTAACAGAATATTCGATCAGCTTGGCTTCTGGCGACTCGATTTGGTTTATGTGAGGCAGGAAGGCGAAGTCAACGAAATTTAGCGCGGAAAGGTCGTTTAGATTATGCGATGGTTGCTCTCCGCAAAGGCAAGTCGTTGATATTTCTGGTGTCATCAGGATCGCGCCAGCGCTTACGCCAATCAACACGCCGCCGTTTGCCACATAGTCTCTTAGAAGGGGGATAAATCGTCGTGCGCGAAGCCAGTATAGAAAATTATAAGTGGAGCCTCCCGACAAATGAATTGCATCACAGGCAAGAAGGTCTTCGATCTTTTCAGGATCGTACTCGGTTTCCAATTCAAAATAGACGGACAAGTTGGCGTTCAATGATTTGTAATAAGCCTGTTGCTGTTCGAACCAGGCTCTTTTAGGATCGGCTGAGGAAGGAATATATCCAATCACTGGATGTTGCTTGCCAATTAAATTGAGCAACCGTTCATCCATGGCTGATGACCGTTCAATTTGTTGATCGCTGTAAAAAGCTAATTTACGACTCATTATTTGATCCCTTGCGCATCTTCCAGCGCGGGTGGTTAGACCTCCGAGTTCTTAGAGAACTCGGAGGTCTTGATTATTTCGCGCCTTTCTGCGCCGACGAACTCCCGTCATTCCAAAAAATCTTTTGCGTAATGCCGCTGATCTTCCAAGCGCCAGTCTCTAGCCGCTTCAATTGAAACGTATAAAAACAGTGACTGGCGGATACTTCAACGTCATTGTTGCGCCAGACCATCATCGAAGCGCGGCAGGTCGCGGAGTTTGCATCGGCGAAGTCAATTTCGTAATTGCTCACCAGATGATGCAGTTTCAACGCGTCCAGCGATTCGCGGCGCAGGCGCACATATTCGCTGGCGGTAATCGTCTCAGGCGGCGTGCCGCGCAGGTCGGCATAATCCGTGAAGATGGATTCGGTGAAGCAGGCTTGCAGTCCGTCCCAGTCCTTCAGGTCAAAACTGTTGGCGAAGCGGGCGATCACGGCTTGAATGGCGAGGTGGTCGTCAATGCTTATTCCCATGGATTTACAATCTCCACAGTTGCACCTTCAAAGTCGCCAACGTTGCGCGTGACCAGCGTCATCTTTTTTGCCAGCGCCGACGCGGCGATGAGCGAGTCGATGGCAGGCATGGCCTTGCCAACGGATTCGAGTCGCGCGGTCAATGTGCCCCATGCGATGAGAATGTCTGTGTCGAGAGCGACAACGTTCCCTTCAAAGCGGACGAGTAAATCTTCCTTGAGCCAACTTTGCAAGTCCGTTTTGCGGCGGGATTTTGGTAACTTCTCGATACCTTTGACGATCTCGCCGATGGTGATGACGCTCAAGAACACGTCTTCGGGGTCGAGCAGGTCCACATACCCGACTACTTTTGGATTGGGCTTCTTTGAGACCAGCTCGGAAATTACGCAGGTGTCGAGCAGGGCTTTCATGCTTTGAATCCCTTGCGCGGCAGGCTTTTGTCGCGTTTCAGGTCGAGACCAGCCAGCGGGGAGGCTTGGAAGAACTCGGAAAGTTTGCCCTGCGACTTGCGGAGTTTCTCGTACTCATTGTAAGAGACCACAACGACGGTTTTCTCGCCGTGCCGCGTAATGAGTTGGGGTCCTTGCTTGAGGGCGCGCGCAATCACCTCGCTCAATTTATTTTTCGCATCCTGGATCTGCCAAGCGTCGTTCATCAGAATCTCCTTTCGTGTCTAGTCGGTCTAGATTTTATCACAGACCGATCGCCGCGAAACAAAAACGCCTCTCACAGTGAGAGGCGACACGCGCAGCGCATATCATCTCTCATCTCTCGCATGAACTGTCATGCGCCGAAGTTGGCACCTTCTTCACTGATTACTGATCACTGATCACTAATCACTGCCTGGTTGCCGAAGCGTCAACGGGTCGGTCCCTCAGCTTCTCTGGATGAGCAAGTCCGTAAATTGTTTGCGTTTTATAACACGACGAAGCGGGAATGTCAATTCAATATTCGGTATAATCTTCCCGCCATGCGTTTCGATCAAAAACGTTTCTCGTATCTTCCGCTCGCGATCTTCCTCATCGGCTTGGGCGTCTTTGCTTACCTCGGCATCTACTTCCGCTACTGGGCAGACGACTGGTGTTACAACGCCGACTTCCGCAATTTGGGATTTCTCGAAACCCTGCGCGGATACGTCTACAACGTGACGTACACACCGAGCCGATACTCCGTGACGATCCTCGCGGGACTCTTCTATCCGCTCGGCGTTTTTGGATTGCAGATTCTCCTCCCTCTCTCGCTTCTTCTCTGGACGTGGGGCTTGGTTCGCCTCTTCCTCAACCTCTCCTCCCTTTCGACTTTTCCACTTTCCACTTTCCAAGCGACTTTACTTTCCCTCATCATCGTCTATTTTTCCATCTACCTCGCTCCGCATTTATATCAATCCGTATACTGGAACACTGGATTCTTCACGTACACTTTCCCTCTCGTGTTGTTCCCCTGGGTGTTGACTCTCGTCACGGACCAAAATCCATCCAAAGCAAAATTAATTCTGATCGCCCTACTCTCCCTCCTCGCGGGCGGATTCTCCGAGGCGAGCAATACTGTCATCGTTTCGGCGTTGACGTTGTACACGGTCATTGCCCTCATCGGTTCGCGCTACAAAAAAGTTTGGGGGCAAAAGACTTTTACCCCCGCACTCGTCGCTTTGATATTTGCTTTGATCGCCATGGCGCTCCTCGTCTTCGCCCCAACGACTCAACTCCGCGCCGAGCGATACGGCGAGTCAGCGAGTCTGCTCGAACTGATAACTTTAGTATTCAATTTCACGCGCGAGTTTGTGACTTTATCCCTCAAAGATTATCAACAACTTCTCATCCTCATCCTTGCAGGTTTACTCGGCTTCGTGTTGAACTCCAAAGAAAGAGACATCAACACCCCCAACACACTCGCCCTCGGACTTGGAATCTTCGCCCTCGCAATTCTCCTCGTCGCCGCATCGTTGACCCCCAGCGCCTACATCGAGCGCGGACTCCCCATCCTCCGCACGCAGATCATCCCGCGTCACATCATGGTCTTCGCCTTCGTCGCGCTCGGCTGGATGGGCGGATATTCCCTCCGCCAACTCTACTCGCAGTCTTGGTTGCAGACTACAGCGGCGGTTGCTTTGCTGATCGCGCTTATCTTTCCGATATTTGCTATTTATAATTCCTCAAAATACATTCCCGTGTATAGTCAACGCGCCCAACTGTGGGATGAACGCGAAGCGACCATCCTTTCCGCGCTTGAGAATGGTCAAGACCGCGTCGAAGTCCTCGCCATAGACGGCGCCCCCGTCGGCGGCATCCGCGACTTCGATCCGCCCGACAAAAAAGGATATTGGATCACCCTCTGCGCCGCGGATTATCATCATATTAAATTACAGGTCATCCTCCCATGAATATTGTCGCGCTCGTCCCCATGCGTCATCACAGTCAACGCGTGCCAGGCAAAAATTATCGCCCGCTGGCTGGCAGGCCGCTGTTCCATCACATCATCGAGACTTTGCTCGCCGTGCCGCAGGTCAACCAAATCGTCGTGGATACGGACTCCGCTGAAGTGATAGACGGTTTGAAGGGACATTTCCCCTCCGTGAACATCATCAACCGCCCCGAATCCCTCCGCGCCGACGATGTGCCGATGAACGAGATTTTGATTCACGACACCAGTTTATTCCCCGCCGATTTTTATTTGCAAACCCACAGCACGAATCCCTTGCTGAAACCCGAATCAATTTCAAAAGCCATCCAATTACTACTTACCAATTACCCCAATTACGATTCGTTATTCTCCGTCACCCGCCTCCAAACCCGTCTCTACGATAAAGACGGCAACGCGCTGAATCACAACCCGAAGGAATTGATCCAGACTCAAGACCTGCCTCCCGTCTACGAAGAAAACTCCTGCATCTACATGTTCACCCGCGAGAATCTACTGGCAAAACGTCACCGCATCAGCGATAAGCCGCTCATGTTCGCCATAGACGCCGACGAAGCGTGGGACATTGACGAAGAACTCGATTTCGCCATCTGCGATTTCCTGATGAAGAGAAAATCATCTTCGTGATAAACACCCGATTTATGGGACGCTCAATCTAATCCCGAAGGGATGACATAACCTCATTGACCTTTGACACCCCTTCGGGGTTTGAAATCAATTACGCCGATCATTCTAGAATCATTTGACCCCTTCGGGGTCTAGGATTCTAGAAGACTGGCTGCCAAATAAATCCAATCCCGAAGGGATGATAGGATTGTAGAATTGAATATCAATCCCCTAATCCCGAAGGGATGACATAACTCATTGACCTTTGACACCCCTTCGGGGTTTGAAATCAATTACGCCGATCATTCTATAATCGTTTGACCCCTTCGGGGTCTAGGATTCTAGAAGACTGGCTGCCAAATAAATCCAATCCCGAAGGGATGATAGTATTGTAGAGAATGGAATATCAATCCCCCAATCCCGAAGGGATGACATAGCCTCATTGATCTTTGACACCCCTTCGGGGTCTGAGAATGCCATCTTGGTGAATGAATGAATTTTTTTAAACAAATACAGAAAATTTTGGGCAAATGGTTCTCCCTCCCGTGGTATCCCATCCTCTTCGGCGCGTACCCTGTGTTGGCGTTGATGGCGGCAAACGTGGGACAGATCAAACTCGAAGCGGCGTGGCGTCCTCTCATTGTTAGCATCCTCTTCGCGGGGCTTCTTTTCCTCCTGTTGCGCCTCGCCCTCCGTGATTGGAATCGCGCCGCGTTCCTGTCCACGTTGTGGATGGCGTTGTTCTTCTCGTACGGGCATGCCTTCCTCACATTGACGGAAAAAGTAAAAAGCTTCGATTTTGAAAAATGGTTGCTCGTTGTATGGCTCGTACTTGCCTTCCTCTTTGTCGTTTGGGCGGTTAGAAAATCTCCGTCATCACCTCTCGCATTGAACGTGATCGCGCTGGGGCTGGTAGTCACCTCCTTATGGCAGACCAGTTCGGGGGTCCAGAAAGGAGGCGCGCATCGAGTGGGCGCGGAGAATGCTCCCGTGGATGAAAATCTCACGCGTCCCGAAAATCCGCCTGATGTGTATTACTTCATCCTCGATTCGTATGCGCGCGAAGACTTGTTGAAAAGAGCGTATGGCTACGATAACAGCGCGTTTCTCGATGGTCTGCGCGAGCGCGGATTTTATGTGGCGCAGTGCAGTCAGACAAATTACATTCGCACTGAACTTTCGGTGGGCTCGTCGTTGAATATGTCCTATTTGCAGGATTTGGATTCGGCATTTGCGCCCGATAGTATCAAGCGTCGCGCGTTGTGGGATTCGTATCAATACAGCGCAGTGCGCTACAACTTTGAGACGCTGGGTTATAAAACTGTCGCCTTCGCAACGGGCTTCGCATGGAACGAACTCGACGATGCCGATGTGTTTTACACGCCGCCGCCTTTTTCTGCAGGCATGACTGAATTTGAAACCTTGCTCATGCAAACAACTCTCGCGCGGTATGCGCAAGACTTCGGTTGGGTGGATGCCGACGCGATCATGGGGCAAAATTTCCGCGACCGCACATTATTGGTTTTTGATTCAATAGATGACATTGCCCGCATGACCGAACCGACTTTTACGTACATCCATTTGATCTCGCCGCATCCGCCTTTTGTGTTTGGTCCCGAGGGTGAATACACTCACCCCGCCGAATTTTGGAACGAGAAAAAACAATATCCAGCCGATCTGTACGCGCAGGGATATCAAAATCAATTGACCTTCGTAAATAAAAAAATTCTGGATGCGGTAGATACGTTGCTCGCCGAATCTGAAACGCCGCCGATCATTATTTTGCAAGGCGATCATGGTCCGTGGCTTCAGCCACGCGATCGTCGCATGTGGATCCTAAACGCATATTATCTGCCACAACATCAAGAGAAATTATTTTCAACGATCACCCCCGTGAACACCTTCCGCATCGTCTTCAACTCCTACTTCGGCGGGAACTATGATATGCTTCCAAACGTTAGTTATTTTTCACCCGTGCCGAACCTCTATGAATTTTCAGAAGTAAAAAACAATTGCAAATGAAATACACCGTCCTATTCACCGCGCCATACATGATCCCATTTGTGGATCGTTTCAAACCCGTCTTCGCAAAATACGACATCGAACTCATCGTACCAGATGTGCGCGAGCGCATGGAGGAGGAAGACCTGCTGAAATATGCGGGTCAATTCGACGGCGCGATCTGCGGGGATGACCGCTACACCGCGCGCGTGATCGAAGCCTGCGCGCCGCGACTCAAAGTGATCTCAAAGTGGGGGACGGGGATCGATTCACTCGACGCCTCAGCCTGCCTCAGTCATTCGGTGACCATTGGTCGCACCCCCAACGCTTTCACCACTCCAGTAGCGGATACCGTCCTCGGCTACATGCTCGCCTTCGCCCGCCGCCAACCATGGATGGACGCGGAAATGAAACGCGGCAAATGGGAAAAGATTCCAGGCAAGTCGTTGAGCGAATGTACGCTTGGAGTCATCGGTGTCGGCAACATCGGCAAAGCGGTGACTCGCCGCGCGCGAGCCTTCGGCATGAAAGCGTATGGCAACGACATCGTAAATGTTGACCACGTTTTTGTTTCCGAAACTGGAATCGAAATGACGAGTCTCCACTTTCTACTTTCGAACTCTGATTTCGTCTCCATCAATTGCGATCTCAACCCAACCTCCCGTCACTTACTGAACGCCGACACATTTGCATTGATGAAACCAACCGCAGTGTTAATCAATGCCGCGCGCGGACCCATCGTCGAGGAGAAAACGCTGATCGAAGCGTTGCAGTCAAAACGTCTGGCAGGAGCCGCATTGGATGTCTTCGAAGTCGAGCCGCTTCCGCTGGATAGTCCGCTGATGAAAATGGACAACGTCATGCTCGCCCCGCACAACTCCAATTCCAGCCCCGCCGCATGGGAGCGCGTGCATTGGAATACGATCAAGAATTTGGTGGAAGGATTGGGGATGCCTTTTTCGTACACGGATTTCACGGACGACACGGAAAGAACTTAAACTTTGATGTTACGCACCGTTCCGCAGGCTTGTCTTGAGCCTGTCGAAGGGATGAAAGATGAGAGAGGAAAGATGAAAGAGGAAAGAACGGTTTTAATTACTGGCGCGGCGGGCGGGATTGGTCGCGCTACTGTTTCGCTTTTCTCTGAAAAAGGCTGGCGCGTTATCGGCGTGGACAGGTCGGAGTTTGGTGATGATTTTCCAAAGAACGGCTTGTTCATTCGATCTGACATTTCACATCCCGAAGATATGCAAGCCATCTTCGAGCAGGCGCATCGGTTCACAGAATCTCTCGACGCATTGGTGAATAATGCGGCTGTTCAAGTTGCAAAGCCGATCATTGAAACAACTGTTGAAGAATGGGACGCGGTGATGGCTTCCAATTTACGGTCAGTGTTTTTAGGAGTCAAACTGGCGCATCCGTTGATGAAGACAGGCGGCGGCGCGGTGGTGAATGTTTCATCCGTCCACGCGATTCAAACGTCGGCGAATATTGCCGCGTATGCCGCGTCGAAGGGCGGACTGCTCGCCCTCACACGCGCGATGGCGATCGAGTTCGCGCCCGATAACATCCGCGTCAACGCCATCCTCCCAGGTGCGGTGGATACCCCCATGCTCCGCGCGGGGCTGGGACGCGGTCACGTTGGTCATGGTGATGTGCAGGAGAGGCTCGATAACCTCGCCCGCAAAACGGTCAGCGGAAAAGTTGGCAAGCCCGAAGAGATCGCTCACGCGATTTATTTTCTCGCAGATAACGAACAATCCTCTTTTATGACAGGTCAAGCGTTGGTGGTGGATGGGGGAGCGACGGCGAGATTGAGTACGGAATAACTTTGAAAAGGATGAAGGCTGAATGATGAAGGATGAATGAGAACCCAACATCTTTCCTCTTTCTTCTTTCTTATGAAACAAGCCCTCAAGCAGATCATCCCTCTACCTCTCTGGCAATTCACTCGTAACACGTATGACGGGCTACGGCGTATTCCTGAGCTTCCCGCCGCATATTTCCACCCCTGGCGGCGGGAGAGCATCCGTCGGCTTGCCGCATTGAAGGATATACACAAGGGCAAGCGCGCATTCATCATCGGGAACGGACCTAGCCTCAAGCAGACTGACACAAGTAAATTGAAGAACGAGATCACGTTCGGCATGAATCGAATTTATCTGGCATTTCCTGATTGGGGATTTGCAACTACATACCTTTGCGTGACGAACTATCTGGTCGTCGAGCAATTTGTGGACGATATCAACTCACTTGCCATCCCTAAATTCATTTCGTGGCGTTCGCATCGTCATTTCAGTCCCCAATTACCAATTACAAAATTGCCCACTTTCGTTTACACGACTTACACGGGACCGAAATTCGCTTACGATGTTCGTGGGCGGGTGTGGGAGGGAGCGACTGTGACCAATCTCGCGCTTCAGCTTGCGTTTCACATGGGTGTCGAGAAAGTCATCCTCATCGGCGTTGATCACAACTTTGCCTCGAAGGGAGATGTGAACAAAACCGTCGTGTCACAGGGCGACGACCCGAATCACTTTATGCCGAATTATTTTGGCAAGGGTGTCAAATGGCAGTTACCCGATCTGGATACCTCCGAGGTTGGGTACGCGCTGGCGCGTGATGCGTTTCGCAAAGCAGGGCGCGAAGTGGTAGATGCAACGGTCGGCGGTAAATTAACGATCTTCCCGAAAGTGGAATATGGTGCGTTGTTTCAATGAACCTTGTCTCCATCATTACCCCTTCGTTCAATCAAGCGCGCTACCTCGAACAGACGATTCAATCTGTGCTTGAGCAGGATTACCCGAGCATCGAATACATCGTAGTGGATGGCGCGTCCACGGATGGATCGGTTGATGTTATCGAAAAGTACGCGAATAAGCTGGCTTGGTGGGTGAGCGAAAAGGATTCGGGTCAAGCAGACGCCATCAACAAAGGATTTTTGCGTGCGACAGGTGAAATCGTTGCATGGTTGAACTCAGACGATTATTACCTGCCCGGCGCGATTTCTGCGGCGGTGAAAGCATTTGAAGAAAATCCAGATGTTTTGTTGGTTTACGGAAATATGCTTGCCGTGGATGAACGCGGTAATTCGTTCAATGCATTGCATTACAAACAATTGACCTTGCAAGATTTGCTGTGCTTTCAGATCATCGGTCAGCCTGCTGTGTTTTTTCGGCGTGAGGTGTTGTCAAAAGCGGGGATGCTCGATCCTACTTTCCACTTTCTACTCGACCATCACTTGTGGATTCGAATCGCGCAACATGGAAGAATCCTCCACGTGGATCAAACGTGGGCGGCGGCGCGGTATCATGCCGAGGCGAAGAACCGCGCCAAAGCGGCGGAGTTTGGACGCGAAGCCTTCCGCGTTTTGGCTTGGGCGGAGGGACAGGCTGGGCTGGGCGAGGCAATTCGACCCGTGGAAAGACGCGCGCGCGCGTCGGCGCATCGAGTCGACGCGCGGTATCTGCTCGACGGCGGCAAATCCGCCTCCGCGTTGAGGGCATGGATGCGCGCGTTCTTCATCCACCCGCCGACGGCATTGGCGAGGTTGAATATTTTTGTGTCCGCTTTGTTGAATAGTTTGGGACTCGATTTTGTTCGCTCAGAATTTTTATCACGGCGTTCTCGGAAATTGAAAAGTACAAAAACGCGCTAGAGAGCGCGTTTCTACTTTCTACGGGGGATGATGTGTCCGCTCGTTGTGTTTTATAATGCGGGGACTTTTATGATGAAAACATTGATGCGAATTTGGGGCATGTTTCCGCTGTGGGTTCACACATTCGCGGCGATAATCTTGCGTCCGCGGTTTCGGGTGGGGGTTGCGGCGTTAGTGTTCGATGAGCAGGGCAGGGTTCTGTTATTCAAACACACCTATCGCAAGTTTGCGTGGGGGATTCCTGTCGGCGGGTTGGAGTATGGCGAGCAACCCGAAGAGGGAGTGATCCGCGAGTTTTATGAGGAGTCTGGGTTAACGATCAAGGTTGAGCGATTATTATTTGCCGACAGTTCCAAGTTGTTTCGGCATGTGACATTGATGTACCTGTGCAAGATCGTCGGCGGCGAGTTTCGGGAAAGTTATGAAGTTTCTGAGATGAAGTATTTCGACGTGGACGACCTGCCGCGCATGATCTTCGATGAGAAAGATTTGATACGATCCGTTCATAACAGCCTTTGGAGCGCGTCATGAACAATGTTCTACTTGTCGGTATCGGCGGGTTTATCGGTTCTGCCATACGCTACCTGCTCAGTGGGTATGTGCAACAATCCTCCAAAAGTATTTTTCCGTTCGGCACATTGACCGTCAATGTGATCGGATGTTTTGTGATTGGATTCCTATCTCAACTGGCGGAAAACCGCGGCGTCTTTTCAAGCGAAGCGCGCGCGTTTGTTTTTATCGGAATTTTAGGCGGATTCACCACGTTTTCCGCCTTCGGCAATGAAACGCTTAACCTTGCCCACGACGGCGAAAATCTGAGCGCGTTTGCAAACATTGGGTTAAACGTTTTTCTTGGTTTGCTGGCTGTCTGGCTTGGGCGAACCGTCTCTACTTTGATCTGGAGGTAATCATGCAGTTACCGGAAGAAGGCTATCTGCTCCGCATCTTCATCGGCGAATCGGATAAACATGAGGGCAAGCCGTTGTACGAATGGCTGGTGTTGAAGGCGCGCGAACAGGGACTCGCCGGCGCGACGGTTCTGCGCGGCGTGATGGGTTTCGGAGCCAACACGCGCGTCATCCACACGTTCAAGATCGAACAACTTTCAGTGGATATGCCGATGGTTGTTGAGGTGGTGGACATAAAAGAAAAACTGGAATTGTTTCTCGAAACGATTGACCAACATATCGGCGCGGGCTTGGTCACGCTCGAAAAAGCGCAAATACGTTTTTACAAGGCGGACAAAACATGAACTGGCTTGAAGTTTCCATGACAGTGGACGGCGAACTCGCCGAATCGGTGGCGGATGTGTTCGCGCGCTTTGCCCCCAACGGCGTGATGACCGAGCAGGGCGTGAAGTACAACGATGACGAAGACGCCGGCACGCCGACGGGACCGATCACCGTCCGCGCGTATTTGGAGGTGAACGACTCTCTCGAAGAGACGCGGCAAAAACTCGAAGAGTCGCTTTTTTATTTGGGGATGATCCAGCCTTTGCCGACCCCGGTCTACAAACAAATTGCCGATCAAAACTGGATGGAGGCTTGGAAGCAACATTACAAACCGATTCGCATTGGTGAGCGACTCCTCATCCTGCCAGCATGGATGGAATCGCCCGAACCGAATCGCGTAGCCATTAAGATCGATCCCGGCATGGCGTTTGGGACGGGGACACACCCAACGACGCAGTTGTGCCTTGAGCTATTAGAGTTAACCTTTAGGGAAAGAAGAAAGACGAAAGAAAGCGGCGAGTCTTTCCTCTTGCCTCTTTCTTGTATTGATGTAGGCTGCGGCTCGGGCATCCTCTCCATTGCCGCGATCAAGCTTGGCGCGGAAAAAGTTCTCGGCGTGGATATCGATTCCGAATCCATCGTCAACTCGCGCGAGAATGCGAACCTCAACG
The DNA here is from genome assembly GCA_016716235.1 of Candidatus Defluviilinea gracilis. Lineage (NCBI taxonomy): Bacteria > Bacillati > Chloroflexota > Anaerolineae > Anaerolineales > Candidatus Villigracilaceae > Candidatus Defluviilinea > Candidatus Defluviilinea gracilis. The sequence goes on along the minus strand of JADJWS010000001.1, from coordinate 133,013 downwards.
AGGTGGGGGAGGAGTTGATCCTCAGTGCGGGGTCGGTGACGGAGATCCTCGACGGCAAATTCCCATTCAAGTCCGCGCCGTTGGTGGTGGCGAATATCCTCGCGCCGGTGATCGTGCGTCTCTTCGATGCGGGGCTGGCGGATCTGATCGAGGCTGGCGGTTCGATCATCCTCAGCGGAATCCTGCAAGAGCAGAAGAAAAGCGTCCTGGAGGCGGCGCAGGCAAAACATCTGGGAATGACCGAATGGCGGCAGAGGGGCGATTGGGTCGCGCTGACGATGAGTCGCGGTTGAGTCCCCACGAAGTACCATCGTCCTGAAAGGGCGAAATGATAAAATAGCGCACAATCTAATTTCCAAAGGAGAATGAGAAATGAAACCAAATATACGAATGCTTTTTGCGATTGCCGCGCTCGCCATTGCCGCGCTGGCTTGTCAGGGATTATCAGTTGGAGGCGGACCGAAGGTTATCTTGAGCGATGATTTTTCCTCCGAACAATGGGGCACCGGTTCCGATTCCGACAGCGCGGTTGAATACGTTGGCGGCTCGTTGAATTTCTTTATCATCCGCGACCTGTATTTTGTGTGGAGCACCCCGAACGCCGAGAATTATCAAAACGCCCATATCGAAGTGACCGCCAACAATAACTCCACCGATTCGACCGGCGCGTTTGGCATCATCTGCAACATGCAGGTCACCGATGTTTCGTATTACTTCGCCATCACCGGCGCGGGTCAATATGCCATCGGCAAATCGGCTGTGGCGCAAGATGACGTCTTCCTCACCAACAATGACACCTGGCAGACCTCCGACGCGATCACATCGGGCGCATCGTCCTATCGTATCGGCGCGGACTGCGGCAGTAACGGAACATTGACATTGTATGTGGACGGCAAGCAAATCGACTCGGTCGTCGACACCACCTACACCACAGGCAATGTGGCATTGTTCGCATGGAGCGGCGAGCAAGCCTCCGGCACGAACGTTTCATTCGACGATTTCAAGATGACCGAACTACCCTAGCATCGGCTGGCAAGATGAATCCTGCGCCTTCAACGGCGCAGGATTTTTTATTTCACTTGCCGGGTTTCTGTGCTATGATTCAAACACAATGGATCGCCGCCGACTTGTCCAATACCTGCTTTTGAATGTGTTCATCTCTGCCTGTGTGACCGGCGCGATTCTGTTCTGGTACGACCGCAATTACCGACAAGCGGCTCTTTCCCCGGTTCAACCTGCCCCAGTTTCCTCAGGCGACTCTACTCCCCAGCCGACCCTCAGCCCCAACGTGGATATCCCCGTCGAGATCGTCAGCATCGTCGGCGCAGGGACGTTGACTGCCGAATCGGTTGTCGTCCGCAATGCGGGAAGTGAGTCGCTGAGTTTAGCGGGCTGGCAATTGCAAGACTCCGATAAAAACATTTTCATCTTCCCGAACCTCACATTAAATAGCAGTGGCGCGGTGCAAGTCCACACGATTGCTGGAACGAACACGGTCATTGATTTATACTGGGGCGAGACCGAACCTGTCTGGCAATCGGGCGAAGAAGCGGCACTTCTCGACCCAAGTGGAAATGTTAGAGCGGTGTATCAAGTGCCGTAGTTACCTCGGTGGTTGAGTAGGGTCGAGCGCTAGCGAGACCCGTATCGAAACCACCGTGTAAGTAGAAAAATTTTGTGAGAGCCTTGTATCAAGAACAGTAAGAGGTGAACTATGAGACAAGTTATCGTTTACTCAGGTGAAGATGGTTATTTCGTGGCGGAATGCCCGAGCCTGCCTGGATGTATCAGTCAGGGCGAGACTCGTGAAGAAGCGATTGCCAACATCAAAGAGGCAATTGCAGGTTACATTGCCGCGCTCGAAGAAGACAATCCAAGCTAACATCGCAAGCGACGGTGTTCGTACCGCAAAGTTCACTTTGCGCTTGCGTATTGCTAAATAGTTGAATCGCAAGATAAATCTTGCGGCACTGATCACTGCTCACTATTCACTGATAACTGACTTACTAAAATGACCCAAGCCCTCTACCGAAAATACCGACCCCAAGAATGGGGCGCCGTGTTGGGACAAGACCACGTCGTCACCACGCTGAAGAATGCCATCGCGGCAGACCGCGTCGCGCACGCGTATCTCTTCGCGGGTTCGCGCGGAACGGGGAAGACCACGCTCGCGCGTCTGTTGGCGAAGGCGGTCAATTGCACGAATCCCGACCCGACAAAACGTCCCGACAACGAATGTGAAAATTGCAAAGCCGTCAACGAGAATCGCTTCCTCGACCTCATCGAAATTGACGCGGCGTCCAACACATCCGTTGACGATATCCGCGACTTGCGCGACAAGATCAACTTCTCGCCGTCGCAGGGCAAGTACAAGATTTATATTATTGATGAGATACATATGTTGTCAACGGCGGCGTTCAATGCGTTGCTCAAAACGCTCGAAGAGCCGCCTCCACATGCTATTTTTGTTTTAGCCACCACCGAGATTCACAAAATCCCCGCGACCGTTCTTTCGAGATGTCAACGTCATGAGTTTCGCCGCGTGCCAGTGGATGAGATCGTTGCGAACCTCAAACACATCATCCAAGCCGAGAACATCCAAGCCGACGATGACGCGCTCATTCAGATCGCTCGCCAGTCTGCGGGCGGGATGCGTGACGCGCAGTCACTGCTCGATCAACTCTCGTCAACGGGAGAAAGGATCACGCTCGCGCTCGCACAACAAGTGCTCGGCACTGCCACGAGTCAATCGGTGCTGGATGTGCTGAACGCGGTCAACGATCACGATCCCGCGCATGGGCTTGAGTCTATTCACAAGGCGCTCGATGCGGGAGCCGATCCGCGCTCGCTGGCGCGTCAGGTCGTCGAGTATCTGCGCGGGCTGATGCTCATCCAAATGGGCAACGCGAATCAAGTCGAAGCCACGGCGGACGTGAAGAAGCAGATGCAGGCGCACGCGAAATCTTTTTCGACAAGCGATGTCTTGCGGATGATGAAAGCGTTCAACAACGCGGCTGTGGATTTGCGCGGCGGCTGGCAACCGTCTTTGAGTCTGGAACTCGCCTTGGCGGAAGTTCTCGACGATACCCCCCCTCAATCCCCCCCAAATCGGGATTTGGGGGGGACGCAAGGGGGGGTGCCGCGTCAGACCAAGCCGAAGCTTGAATCGGCTCCCCAAACGGCGACCCAGCCTCAAGTCGAGGAAGAAGCGGCTTCTCATCCAGCAGAAAAATCCGCAATCAATGTCGGCGATGTCATCAAGGCGTGGAAGCACATGTCCGCGTCGCTTCCCAAAGCGCAGGCGAATTTGTCCGCGCTGATGAACTCGGTGCGGATGATTGACGTGCACGGCTCGACGTTGATCTTGGGTTTGGCGAGCGACGTGCTGGTGTCAAAAATTGACAAGCCTGACCAGATCGAGGCGATCCAAAAGTTGATCAAGGACGAGTTCGGCGCAGACGTGAGCGTGCGCTGTGTGGTGACGAATGCCAAAGGCAAGATCCCCGCGAACGTGGCGCAAGACGGCATGGTCGCAACCGCCATCCAACACGGCGGCGAGATCGTGGATACGCAGGATTAGTTGTCTAGTCTGCTAGTCCTCTAGTCAGTTAGTCGAACGACTCAATCGTTTATTGACTTGCTGACTGTTTGACTAGCAGACTAAGAGACCAGAAGACTAGGAGACTAAATAATGGCAAAAGGATTCAACAAAGGACCACAAATGGGCGGGCAGGCGGGGATGATGCAACAACTGCAACGCCTGCAACAACAAATGGAAGTAGCGCAGGCGAAACTCGCCGAGGAAACCGTCACTGCCACGGCGGGCGGCGGCGCGATCAAGGTTGTGATGACGGGCGACCAGAAATGCAGATCGGTTGAGATCTCTCCCGATTTCATGAAAGACGCCGACGCCGAAATGTTGCAAGACATGGTTTTGTCCGCGGTGAACATGGCTCTCGACCAATCGCGCGAACTTCAACAAAAGTTGATGGGTCCGCTGGCGGGTGGGCTTCCTTTCTAAGAGAGAATTAGAGAATTGGAGAATTCTCTAATTCTCCAATTCTCTTGAGCCGATTATGCTTCTACCAGAGTCAATCCAATCCCTCATCAACGCCCTCGAACGCCTCCCAGGCATCGGACCTAAATCCGCTTCGCGGCTGGCGTTCTACTTCCTCCGCGCCACCGACGATGTCTCTGACGATCTCGCGCTGGCGTTGGCGCATCTCAAAAAGAACACTGCGTTTTGTCAGGAGTGTTTCAACATCACCGAAGCGGGACGTGAACGCTGTGAAATTTGCGAGTCGCTCAAACGCGATTCATCCGTCATTTGTGTTGTGGAAGAAGCGCTGGATGTCTTAGCCCTCGAACGCACGGCGGGTTTCAACGGGAAATATCACGTCTTGCAGGGAGTCTTATCTCCCATCGAAGGCATCGGTCCCGACGATTTGAAGATCAAGCAATTGCTGGCGCGTGTGGCGAATGGGGGAGTGAAGGAGATCATCCTTGCGACGAATCCCAGCATGGAGGGTGACGCGACCGCGTTGTACCTGCAAAATCAATTGAGACAATTCGGCGTGCATGTCACACGGCTGGCAAGAGGTCTCCCCATGGGCGGCGACTTGGAATATGCCGATCAAAATACGTTGCTGAGGGCGTTATCAGGAAGACAAGAGATGTAATAGATCGAGATGGGGATGCAGATAAATGCTGATTCGCGCTGACGAAAAGAGAGAAAAAATCTGTGTTTTTCAGCTCCTACTAGATTTTGTCTGATTACCGATGAAGTCTATTACATGGCTTTTCCATAGTCTGAGGATACTAACGCGAAGTACGCGAATGAGCGAATCGCGCGAACCGGTTCAAGAAAATTCGTGAAATTTGCCGATTCGCGCCATTTGCGTTCCACATTGATCCATTGATCAAGTGACTTTGGGAAAACCATAATCGTCATTAGATCACGAAAATAGGTTCTTGGCGTAGTTGCGCCGCGTCCAGGCAGGCGACACGCTTGGCTGGCGCATCGAACTGCTACCTGAACTTTTGTGAAGCGCCGATCGTGAGAACACTTTTCTAGTCGCTCTCTCAGCGTTCGCTGATGCGATGATAATTTTAGGCTCTTGTTTCGTTGCGCCCATGTACCAAACAATCTTGTAACGAAGGGATCAGGCACAGCCTGCCCCGATTTTTGCAATTCTGTGGAATAATTACTCTTGCTATGCTCAAGATCATTTTCACTGAAAAAACCCCCATCACGCCGTTTAACGAACCGGCGCGCGACCTGCGCATCCAAAACCAGCCGCTGTGGCTTCACCAGCGGAACGTGCTGGCGCCGTACACAACGCGCGAATTGGAGTTGTCGGCAGGTCAGCGGATGCCGCTCGAGCGTGAAGAGACGATCGTGTATCGCGATAATTTGTTTTTCGATGAGGCATATATCAAGGCGTTTCTTTCGACCGCCCGCAAAAAGAGACGACCCGTGCGCGCCGCGTTTTCTGCCGAAGACCCAGCCTTTCGCGAACACGCCCTGCCGCTGTCCAATTCCTATTCCCCGGCGGGAAGTGTGTTCCTCGCCGATCTGTGGTATTACCCGCGCGGTCCCGTGGCGGATGTGGAGCCGCTCATCGTCGATTTGGAGGCGCGCGAGGTCGGTTATTATCACGTGCCGACGTATATGGCAGACCAGAGCGGCGACCTCACCTTTCAAGTTCCGCTTCGGGCTTGTATTGCGATCGATTCATGGGTGCATGTGTTCATCGCTGATGTGGTGTACGGATTGTTTTCACGCGGCGCGCGCTTCGAAAAACGACTTGCGGAAGAGGTCGCTTTCAAACTAAAAATTCTCGGCAAGGCGTTGTATGAGGGCAGGCAGATCCTTCAATCGTCTGCGCTTGTCACTGTTGGTAAAAATTGTGTTATCGACCCCGATGCCATCATCCACGGACCGACGACCATCGGCGATAACGTCACCATCAATGCCGGGGCAGTCATCGAAAATTGCATTATTGGCAACAACGTTAATATTTCGCAGGATGTGCAGCTGATGCTCTCGGTTGTGGGGGATGGGGCGTTCCTGCCGTTCCGCGCCGCGTTGTTCATGACCACCGTTATGGATAACAGCATGGTCGCGCAAAACACTTGTTTGCAAATGTGCGTTGTTGGGCGCAACACATTCATCGGCGCGGGTTCCACATTTACCGATTACAACCTGATCCCCGCTCCGCTCCGCGCGTTGGACGGCAAGGGAAAACTCAACTACTCGAACCGCCCGGTGATCGGTAGCGCGGTTGGGCATAATTGCAGGCTTGGTTCGGGAATGGTCGTGTACCCGGCGCGCACGATCGAATCGGACGTGGTGTTGTTCGCTTCGAAGGAACGCCGCGTGATCGACAAGGATGTGCGCTACGAAGATTCGGATCATCACAAATTGAAATTTGCCAACCTGCATAAGCGAATGTACCCCCGCCCCGGCGAGGCAACTTCAGAATCCTGGTAATCTTGGTTGCCAAGCCTGGTCGAAACATGGACACGTTTGCTTTCATCATCCATCCGATTGACCCAAAACGGGATGTCAGTCGTAAATATCCATTGCTCGGAAGAATGCTGAGTGAAAAACAGATCGACTTTTTTTCCACGTTCTTTCCACCGGTGTTTGTTTCGGAGATCGGCGGCATCGTCTCGCAGGCGACGGGCAAGGAGATCAAAGGTTGGTTCATTGCCTGCCCATACACGCCGCGGCGCATGATGGAACTGCCGGAGAAAATGGTTTACAACAAGATCATTCAAACCGGGCGGTTCGCGGAGAAACTCGGCGCGCAGATGCTCGGTTTGGGCGCGTTCACGTCTGTGGTGGGGGATGGCGGCATGACCATCGCACAGGCGCTGGATGTGCCGGTGACCACCGGGGACTCGTACACGGTGATGGTGGCGGTGGATGCGATCCGTGAAGCCGCGCGCGTGATGGAGATTCCGTTTTCGGGCGCCACGGCGGCGGTGGTGGGGGCGACGGGCGCGATCGGCAGTGTGTGCGCGGAACTGCTGGCAGACGAGGTGGAGCGGTTGGTGTTGGTCGGCAGAAGCCGCGAAAAACTCGAAGGGTTGCGAGACAGACTGCAATCGAAGTGTCGAAGCGAGATCGTGGTCAGCCTGACGATGGATATCCTTGCAGAATCGCAATTAATCCTTACAGTGACAAGCGCGATCCACGATGTGATCCGCCCCGAGCACCTGCAGCCCGGCAGTGTGGTCTGCGATGTGGCGCGCCCTCGTGATGTTTCTGCAATGGTCGCGTCAGCGAGAGATGATATATTAGTCATAGACGGAGGAATGGTAGACGTGCCAGGACCCGTTGATTTCCATTTTAATTTTGGGTTTCCCCCGGGCAAGGCGTACGCCTGCATGGCAGAGACGATTGCCCTGGCATTGGAAGGTCGCTTCGAGGATTACACGCTTGGCAAACACCTCACGAGGGAACGCGTGGAAGAGATCGATGCGATCTGCAAAAAACATGGCTTCCGTGTGAGCGGGTTCCGCTCGTTCGAAAAGGAAGTCACTGAAGAACATATCGACACCGTGCGCCGCAATGCGAAACGCGTTCGCAAATTGCTCGCGGCGCGCCAGTAACTTTGGAGGCTGCTTATGGGAAAAGCCCGCCTGTTGATCGTGGAAGACGATATCGACATTGGGAACATGCTGAAGATCTTTTTTGCCGGCATGGATTTCGAAGTCGATGTTGCCGTGCGCGGCTCAGATGCGCTTGAGAAGACCAAAAACGTCCTGCCGCATTTGATCGTGCTGGATATTATGCTGCCGGATATCGACGGTTACGAGGTGTGTCGCAACCTGCGCACGAACATGCGCACCAGTCACATCCCCGTCATTTTTCTTACCCAGAAAGATGAGCGCAGTGACAAACTGCAGGGGCTGGAACTCGGCGCGGACGACTACATCACCAAGCCGTTCGACATCGAAGAGCTCAAACTGCGCGTGCAGGGCGCCATTCGCCGGGCAGAGCGTGAAAGCCTCACCGACCCGCGCTCGGGTCTCCCGGCGGGGCGGTTGATCGAGGAGCAATTACGGCGCATCATCCGCGAAAAAGGATGGGCGTTGCTCGATGCGCGCGTCAATGAGTTTGAGCCGTTCAAAGATGTGTACGGCTTTGTGGCAGGCGATGACGTGCTCCGGTTTAGCGCCATGCTGATCGGCGAAGTGGTGGATGAAATCGGCACAACCACCGATTTCATCGGTCATGCGGGCGGCGATAACTTCATTATCATCACCCGCGAGGAAAAAGCGCCGCTCATCAAAGCCCGCCTCAAAGAACGCTTTAATAAAGAAGTGCAGACGCACTATAACTTCATCGACCGCCAGCAGGGATTTATGCACGCCCCCGTCGCAGACGGCTCAACGATGCAGGTGCCGTTCATGACCATATCGGTGGGTGTCGTTTCGCCGAGCGGGCAATCGTTTGCGGACATCCGCGAAATTACCGAACTTGCGGCAGAAGCGCGCCGTCAGGATTCTGCGTAAGACACCGGGCGGAATATGCTTGTCGGGCTCGATGTAAGTTTTTGGTTGATCTCTATTGCCGCAGTACTGCTGTTGTTGGTACTGGTGGCGCTCTGGTTTCGCCGTCTGCCGGAGAATGTGCAGGTGGGGGGAGCGCTTAACCCAGCGGTAGAAATTCCATCCTCCACAAATTTAACTGAAGCGATTGTAACGGTCCAGCCGGGCGGACGGGTGGATTATCTCAACGACCTTGCGCGCGATTGGTTTGGCTTGCGAGCCGACGAACCCCCCGAACTCGAAAAACTGATTCGCAAAGCAAGACCCGCGGAAGATTTTCTCAATCTTTGCGCGACGCACGGGCAAAAACGATTGTCTGTCGGCGGAAGGCTGGTGGAGGCGACCTCGTATCAGGTGCCGGGTCCATACCCGTTGATGTTTATCGCCATGCGGGGCGTCAGCCTGGCGTCGAGCGTCGATGCGGCGCTGCCCGATTCGTCTATGCTGAAAATCATCTCGGATTTTGGCAGGGGCGTGACCGAAAGCCTCGATCTGGATTACACGATCTATTCCATTTTATTGCATGTGTCGCATCTCGTCCCGGCCGATGTTATGGAGATCAAGATCTGGGACGCGCTTCGGAAAACATTCGACACCTATGCCCTCGATCCCTCCGGGGCGTCGAAAACGATTCGCGCTTATACATCGCAATTTGGCGCGCTGACCGAAACGCTGGTTGCGCGTCGCGCTCCAATTCTTATCCCCGACATCCGCTCTGCAAACCCAGAGATGGCGCAACTGGGCGAAAAGTCGCCCGTCTTGTCGTACATCGGCTTGCCGTTATTCGCAAATAATGAACTGATCGGCGCGCTCGAATTCGGCCATCTCACAGCGGGCACACTGGGGCAACACGATCTCGATCTGTTGCAACTCGTCTCTTCGCAGGCAGGGTTCGGGATACACAACGCGCGGAAATATGCGAATGAAGTGAGGCGGTCAAAAGAATTAAGCGGCTTGGTAAACCTGACCCAATCTGTGGGCGTGACGCAGGATTACTTGAGCCTGATCAATCGTCTGATCGACAGCATTTCCCCCTTGTTCGCCGTGGATATCCTCGGTTTTCTTCTTTACGATGCCAACAAACGAACGCTTGAAGGCCAGGTTCCATTTCAAGGGTTGCCGCGTCATATTGTCGAAATTTATCGAACAACGATCCTGCCTGAAAGCCCGGCGGAAAAAATGATTCAAGAGGGCAGGCTGATCTCCACGCGTAATGCCGCCGATGACCGAACCTGGGGCGAACTTGGTCTTCAAACGATCGCGCAAGCCGCCAGTTTGCGCGAGTCGGTTCTGGCGCCGATGATCGCGGGCGATCACTTTGTCGGTTTCGTTCAAATCTCCAATCACAAACAGGCGTCCGTTGAATTCTCGGAATCGGAATTGCGCCTGATCGAGACGGTTGCCAGCCAGGCGGCGGGAATTATTCATAACTCCTTTTTAGTGGAACGCACCCGTCAGCGGGCGATCCGTTCCGATGGATTGCGCAGAATCGCCAACCTCTCCACCTCCACCGCAGGGTTGGATGAGATTGTTCAATTATCTGTGGATGAATTGGCGCGCCTGCTTCGGTGCGATCTGGTGGCGCTATTCCTTGAAGATCAAAAGACCGGTGGTTTGCAACTACATGAAAGCTCTGTTGTCGGAGTTTCCACGGAAGCAACAAGCCCGTTATTGAGGCTCCATGCTGAAGGCGTTCCCTATCGCGCCACTGTGGCAGGCACTCGGAAGTCGATCTCGACCGGGCGGTTAAGCCTCGAGCGAAATATTGCTCCGGGGTATCTGCCCCTGTTTTCTCGATTACAAATGGAATCGGTTCTTATCGTCCCCGTGACAGTGCGCGAGAAAAGCCTGGGCGAATTGATTCTCGGGAGCCGAAAAACTGATTTCTTCGGCAATTATGATCTCGAGATTGCCCTTGCCGCCGCGGGCCAACTGGCGGACGCAATTGAAGATCATTCGCGCTTCATGCAAACCGACGAGGTTTTGCGCCGCCGGGTGGAACAACTTTCTTCGCTGGCTCGCGTCAGCCGCGAACTGAATACGACGCAGGATCTCAAATCCTTGCTCGAGGTGATCCGAGACGAGGCTCTGCGGGTCACGCGCGCCGAGTGCGGCACGATCCTGTTGTTCGACTCGAACGTTCCCTCCTTCCCACCATCCGTTTTGCTGACTATCGGCTGCCCCCTCCCTTCGACATTCCCGCACATCGAGCAAACGGTGATCGAGACAGGCGCGCCTCAACTGGTTGAAGACTACACCGAAAACGGGAAGATCCCCATTCACGATGGCGTTGTCTCCGCGCTGATCGTTCCAATGCTTAATCAGGAAAAGACCGTTGGGTTAATGCACTTGCATGCCGGACAACCCTCTTTCTTCGACGCGTCCTCCCTCGAAATCGCCCAGACCCTTGCCTCGCAAGCCGCTGTGGCGATCGGCAATGTGGAACGGTTTCAAAAACAACGCGAAAGCGTGGAAGTTCTGCGCCGCCGCGCTGAAACCCTTTCCCGTCTGACAGACGTGGCGGGAGGGTTGAATTTCGAAAACCCGCTTGATCAAACTCTTCGCGCAATCCTGGTGAGCATGTGCGAAGCCACCCCGTTTGAAACAGCGCTGATCAGCGTTCTCGAGCCGGGCGGGTTATTGAGGCGGATCACCGGCGTCGGCTTCACGCCTGAAATGCTAAACGACCTGATGGCGCGCAGGCAACCGCTTATCAGTTTACAGCAAATGCTACAACCCCAGTTTCTGGTCAGCCGGTCTTATTTTATTCCTGTCGATCAAGCGCCGATCATCCCCAGCGATGTTCTCTTGGTAACCGTAAACCCCGCCTCAGGCGCGGAGCGATCCCCAAGCGCCTGGGACCCTGATGACCTTTTGATCGTGCCTCTCGAAGATGAAACAGGAAACACGTTGGGCATCATCAGCGTTGACTCGCCGCGCAACGGTCTGCGGCCCGATCGCGCCGCGATCGAAGCCCTGGAGGTCTTTGCGGCTCAGGCATCCATTGCCATTCTCAACTATGGACGATTTACCGAACTACGCAACAAAGTAGACTCGCTCAAGTCTGGGCTCGATCGTCAGGAACGCTTCATCAACCTGACGCAAAAAGACCTTCCCATCCTCCTGCGCAAAGACCTCGATCAAACCATCGCCATCCACAACCTGGACCATCGCGGACAGCGCGTGCGCGCCGGGTTGGCGATTACCGAGTCTGTTAGCCGGCAACTTGACGCTTCCTCTGCCCTTCAGGCATTGGGGCGCGAGACCCTCACGCAGTTGAGCATGTCTGTCGCCATGATCGCCGAGTCGGCGAACGAAGGTCCGCGGCTGATGGCGGTGCTTGGGAATGTGACACGCTCCACAAATCCAGAAGCGTTGTTCGGACAACGAAACCCGCTTCGCGCCTGCCTGCAAACCGGCGAAACGATTTTAATTCCCAATGTCGATGAAAACATCGAGTGGCGCGAAACGCCTTTGCTCACCGCGTTGCAGGCGAAATCCGCAATTTGCCTCCCGATCAAGATCGACAAGCGAACGGTTGCCGCCATGTTGGCGATTAGCCGCGAACCGATGCCAGCCTTCACAGGCGAGGACCGGCAAGTATATAACCAGATCGCGCGGCAAACCTCGGTCATTCTTCAAAACATTTCCCTGCTCAACGAAACGCGCAAACGCCTGCAAGAGGTGAACCTGCTCCTCGATTTCAGCCGCCAATTGCGCGGTTTAGATTCGGATCGCATCGTCCGCGCGCTGTTGGATAGCGCGCGCCGAGCCCTGCCGGCGGCGCATGCCGGTGTGGTACTCGTTTGGGATGAGCAAACGAATCAACTATACCCGCATGCCGTTTCTGGCTATGCCGATAACGACTCGATGAAGCGCATTCTCTATCACCCAGGCGAATCTCTTCCGGGGCAGGTGTTTGAGTCGCGCAAGGCGCTGCGAGTGGATGAAATCCAATTCACGCGGGACTATTTATTCTCCACGGAGAGCCAGTTGCTTTATCGACAGGCGACCGGTGGGCGTTTGCCGGTATCCAGCCTGTTTATCCCGGTCCAATCCGGCGATCAGCCTGTGGGAGTTCTTGTGTTGGATAATTTCAACACGCCTGCGGCTTTCACCCCGGAAGATGAAGCCCTGCTTCTCTCGCTCTCTCAACAAGTGGGGCTGTCTCTCCAAAACGTTCGGCTGGTGCGCACCACCCAGGAACGCGCCGCGCAACTCGGAGCGCTGACCGACGCCGCCACCTCTCTTGCCTCAAGTTTGCAACGCAACGAGCTGGTTGCCTCGCTTCTCAATCAACTCGAACCGGTTATTCCTTATGATACCGCCGCGCTGTGGCTAAGAGAAAGGGACAAACTCACTGTTGCGGCGGCGAAAGGATTCCCGGACACCGAACGCCGCCTCGGGTTGACCGTGGCTGTCGAAGATAGCGCGTTATTCAACGAGATGATTCGCACCGGGCAGGGCATTCTGGTCGGCGATGTCCGGCAAGACGCGCGCTTCCCAGCGCTTGAAGCCCCACGCCTCTCGTGGATGGGAATGCCCTTGATCTCGAAGAACGAAGTCATCGGTGTGCTTGCGCTTGAAAAATGGCAGGCGTATTACTACACCCGCGATCACATGCAGGTTGGTAAAACATTCTCCTCACAAGCCGCTGTCGCGCTGGAAAATGCCCGTCTGTTCGAAGAAAGCATCAGCCGCGCCACAGAGTTGGACGAGCGCTCCGAACGCCTCGGTTTACTCAACCGTTTCTCCTCCGCCTTAAGCGGGCTTCTCGATGAAGGCAGAATCTTTCAATTGACCGCGGAAGAATTGCTGGCGGCTATGTTGACGCCTCGCGTTTCAGTTGTGACATTCGAACGCGGGAGCGCCGTGTTGAAGTATGACCTGCCTCGCTCGAAATCGAAACTGCCAGCCAAACTTCCCGACGCGCCGATCTTCCATCGTTTGAAAGAATCGCTGGGCGTCTTCACAACCGATGCCGTTGAGAACGAAGCCGACCTGGCTCCGTTGAGCGGTTTTCTCGGCTCCCGGACAAAGGCGCTGTTGATCCTCCCCTTGGTGAGCGGGGCAAGCCTGCGCGCCCTGGTCTTTGTGCATCAGGGAGAGTCGATCCGCTTCAGCGTAACAGAGATGGAATTGGCTCGCACCTTGACCACTCAGGCATCCATCGCGCTCGAGAATGCCCGCTTGTTCCAAGCCACGGTGTTTACCGCGGAACGCTTCTCGATTCTGAACAAAGCCAGTTATGAAGTTGGGGCAAGCCTCGACCCGGAACAAATCTACACCGCAGTGCATAAAGCCGCGCAACAGTTAATGCCGGTGGAATCTTTTGTGATCAGCCTGTTGGACGCGGAGACAGACGAGATCGAGGGCGTATATCTGGTGGATGGAAATGCCCGGTCGCCCTCCGTCCGCCTGCCCCGCTCGGAGGGGTTGAGCGGTCGCGTGATCTCCACCGGTTTGCCTTTATTGTTACACGGCAGGGAGAACGTGGAAGCAATGGGCGCTGTGATCTATGGAAAGCCCGATGTGCCTGTCTCGATTCTTGCCGTGCCGATGACCCTCGGTGGAAAGACCGTAGGGATGCTTTCCGCGCAAAGTTACCAAACGAATGTGTATACCCAGGAGGATTTACAAATCCTTAGCACCCTGGCGAATCAGGCTGTGGTTGCCATTCAGAACGGACGATTGTTCAAAGAAACACAACGCCTGGCTGAGGAACTTGAACTCCGCGTGGTCGATCGTACGGCGCAGTTGCAACGCGAGCAACAAAGCACCGAAACGCTATTGCGAATCCTTACCGAGGTTTCATCCAGCCTCGATCTGGACCGGGCGTTGAATCGAACCCTTGCCCTGCTCAACGATGCCGTGGGCGCGGAACAAGGCACCATCATGCTGGTCAGCGCTGAAGATAACCTGTTGCATTACCGCGCCGGGTATGGGTACCTCTCTGACCGGGTCACGGCTGAGGGACGCGGTTTTACTTTGAAGGTCGGCGAAGGTTTGGCAGGCTGGATCGTCAGACACCGCGAGCCTGCCCTCGTCAATGACCTGTTCTTGGATGATCGTTGGGTAAAAACCGCCACAACCGCCCGCGAGCACCGCAGCGCCATTGCCATGCCGCTCCTCGTTGCCGAGGATGTGATCGGTGTGCTCATGGTCTATCACCGCAAACCCCATTTTTTCAACGCCGAAATGCTGAGCCTGGTCAAAGCCATTGCGGGCCAGGTGGCGGTCGCCATCAACAATGCCCGCTTGTATGAATTGATCCGCGACCAGGCGGAGCGTCTTGGGAGTATGTTGCGGCGCGAGCAGGAAGATGCCAGCCGTTCGCAAGCCATCCTCGAAGCGGTGGCGGACGGCGTGCTGGTGACCGACCCGAACAATCGTATTTCATTCCTCAATCAATCGGCCGAGGATATTTTGAGTTTGGAATCTGGCAAAGTGATCGGACAGACGTTGGATGTCTTCGGCGGGTTGTTCGGGAAATCCGCCGCTTCGTGGATGCAAACCATCAACAACTGGTCCGAATCGCCATCCTCGTACCATGCGGGCGAAACCTTCGCAGAGCAATTGGTGCTTGAAAACGGCTTGATCGTTTTGGTGCATCTTGCGCCGGTGATCCTGCAAAACGATTTTCTGGGAACGGTATCCATCTTCCGCGATATTACGCATGAAGTGGAAGTAGACCGCTTGAAATCCGAGTTTGTCGCCACCGTCAGCCATGAATTGCGCACGCCCATGACCTCTATCCGCGGTTACGTAGACGTCCTGCTGATGGGGGCGGCGGGCGCCCTGAACGAGAACCAGACCCACTTCCTAAAGATCGTGAAAGGCAATACCGAACGCCTCAATATCCTCGTCAACGACCTACTCGATATTTCCCGCCTCGAATCGGGACGCGTCACCCTTTCACCCCAGGCGCTCGACCTGCGCGAGGTGGCGGAAGATGTTATCGGCGATGTGTTGCGGCGCTCGCAGGAGGAGAACAAGCCCATCGCGCTTTCACTGGATGCGCCGAAAAAACTGCCATACGTATTCGGCGATGCGGAACGCGTGCGCCAGGTCCTTGCCAACCTGGTGGATAACGCCTATCACTACACCCCGGAGAATGGGACGATCCTCGTTCAACTCCACCCATCTGATGCGGGAGGCGAAGTGCAGGTCAATATCAAAGATAACGGCGTGGGGATCGCGCTGGGCGACCAGCCGAGGGTCTTTGAACGCTTTTATCGTGGCGAACATCCGTTAGTGCTGGCAACTCCGGGAACCGGCTTGGGTCTATCCATCGTCAAAGAACTTGTGGAAATGCACAAGGGACGAATTTGGGTGCAAAGCGCGGGTCTGGATGGCGAAGGGAGCACGTTCTCCTTCACGCTTCCGGTATTCAAGAATTAATGAGGCTTGTATGGCGAAGATACTAATTGCTGAAGATGAACGCGATATTCGGGATTTGGTTGCCTTTACACTGCGGTTTGCGGGTCATGAGGTGATTGCCGCCACCAACGGGGAGGAAGCGGTGGAGCTTGCGCCAAAGATCAACCCGGACTTAATTCTCATGGATGTGCGTATGCCGCGCATGACCGGTTACGAAGCCTGCAAAATCATGAAGACCATGCCGGGCATCAAAGAAGTTCCCGTGGTGTTCCTCACCGCGCGGGGGCAGGAATCGGAAATCCAGCAGGGGCTGGGAGCGGGAGCCGAAGAGTACCTGCTCAAGCCGTTTGCGCCCGATCAACTCACTGAGCGCGTGAAAGCAATCTTGGCAAAATTCGGAAAATAATTTGAGCGCGATTCTTCTCGACGGTTCGATTGTGCATTACGAGGTGCTCGGGCGGGGACGCCCGGTCATCTTTCTGCACGGTTGGGTGGGCTCATGGAAGTATTGGATTTCCTCCATGCAAGTCGCATCCACATCGTATCGCGCCTATGCCCTGGATCTGTGGGGGTTTGGCGATACCGCCCATGTCGAGACAAACTTCACACTGACCCAACAGGCTTCATTGATCGACCGTTTCCTCATCGAAATGGGTATCGGCAAGGTTGCCCTGGTGGGTCATGGTTTGGGTGGGTTGGTGGCGTTGTGCTATGCCATCAACTTTCCCGGCAGTGTGGACCGGGTCATGACGATCAGTTGCCCGCCCACCATCGAAGGCGTAAACCAGCGTTTGCAGACCTCCGCGCCCGGCGACTTGGTCGACTGGCTGTCGAATCGCACAGCGGAATCGACAGCCGCCCTTGCAGACGCTCCAAAAGCCAACGTTCAAGCTGTTACCGCCTCCTTGAAGGGACTCCAAGCCGACAATCTGTACCCGAACTTCCGCATTCTCAACATCCCCGCATTGTTTGTGTACGGCGAAACCGACCCGGCGATCAGCGTTCCGGAGGAGAGCGCGGTAACCTCCACGTTGATTCACCAGATCGTCCTTGAAACGTCCGGGCATTTCCCCATGCTCGATGAATCGGTCAAATTCAACCGCCTGCTGACCGATTTCCTCGCCCTCGAATCGGGAGCCAGCCCCAGCGAACTCCAATTGAAAGAGGAATGGAAACGCAGGGTTAGATGATTTGGAGTCGCTCAGCTTGCTGGGCGAAACTTCACTGATCTTCCATAGTTCAACTGCGGAATACCAAAACGTAGTAACAACTTCAGTCGTTTGTTGTGTTGTTCGTTCAACAGTTTAATTGTTGAATAGCATAGCGTAGTAACGACTTCAGTCGTTATTTTCATATTAATCCTGTTCGTTCCGCAGTTCAACTGTCGAACAGCATAGCGTAGTAACGACTTCAGTCGTTATTTTCATATTGACAAAATAACTCACAAGTTTTATAACCATCTCAACAACTGAACGGGGCGTCCCACGATGCGGGACTGAGAGGAGCGAGCCGCGCTCAACCCGAATTACCTGATCCAGATCATGCTGGCGGAGGGACTTCTCTATTGAACCAAACATCCTCCGCTGAGAGGATGTTTTTTGTTTCCCTCGAATCCCCCTCTCCCTGTGGGAGAGGGCAGGGGTGAGGGAGAAATCTAACTATGCACCGCATCCTAATTTTCGCCAACGGCGAACTACCCGACCTCGAAAAAGCCCGCGCTCTCCTGCGCCCCGACGACTTCATCCTCTGCGCAGACGGCGGCACGCGTCACGCGCTTGCGCTGAACCTCGAGCCTAACCTTATCATCGGCGATATGGATTCCATTGACCGCGCCGAATGGAAAACACTTGAAGAAAAAAATATCCCCATCGAACTCTTCCCGCGCGACAAAAACGAAACCGACCTCGAACTCGCCCTCCACAAAGCCATCGAACTGAATCCCGAAGAGATCATCATCGTTACCGCATTAGGCGGTCGCATGGATCACACCCTAGCCAACATCGTTCTCGTCTCCGACCTTCGACTTTCGACCTTCAACCTTCAACTGGATGACGGCACCGAACACCTCCAATTTTGCCGCACCCAAGCCGAAGTCCGCGGAAGAAGCGGAGACATCGTCTCGTTGATTCCGTGGGGCAGTCCCGTTCACGGAGTCCAAACCGAAAACCTGAAATGGCAACTCAAGGACGAAACTTTATTTCCCGAAAAAACACGCGGCATCAGCAACGAAATGACCGCCGACACCGCCTCCATCAAAATCGAATCAGGCTTGCTCCTCATCATCCACCATCGCCAATCTCTAGTTTCCAATCCTCCAATTCTCAAAGGTTAACCTATGAAACATCTCCACTTTCTACTTTCCTCTTTCCTCTTTCTCCTCGCGTCATGCACTCCTCCATCCCCCGCCACCCTCACCATCATGACCCACGACTCCTTCGCCGTGAGCGAAGATGTAGTCAAAGCATTTGAAGACGCCAACAATGTGAAAATTATTTTCCTCCCCAGCGGCGACGCAGGCTCGATGCTCAACAAAGCCATCCTCACCAAAGACGCGCCGCTTGCCGACGTGATGTTTGGTGTGGACAACACCTTCCTCTCGCGCGCGCTCGATGAAGATATTTTTGAACCGTACGTCTCGCCTGAATTGCAAAACGTCACCGACGAATTCAAACTCGACTCCTCGAACCGCGCCACTCCTGTGGATTATGGCGATGTCTGCATAAATTACGACAAAAAATATTTTGCCGAAAATAATTTGGCAGTGCCGCAAAGCCTCGAAGAGTTGACTAAGCCCGAATACAACGGTTTGCTCGTTGTTGAAAATCCCGCCACCTCGTCAACGGGACTCGCCTTCCTGCTTGCCACCGTTGCCCACTACGGCGACTCGTTCACCGACTATTGGCAGGCGCTGAAAGATAACGGCGTGGTTGTCGTGGACGGTTGGGAGACCGCCTACTACACCAACTTCAGCGGCTCCTCTGGCAAGGGACCGCAACCGATGGTCGTTTCGTACGCCTCCTCGCCCGCCGCGGAAGTGGTCTATGCCGAGACTCCACTGGACGATGCCCCCACCGCCTCCGTGGTCGGACCAGACACCTGCTTCCGCCAGATCGAATTTGTCGGCATCCTCACAGGGACGAAGAACCGCGATCTCGCCGAAAAATTTGTAGACTTCATGTTGAGCCAACAATTTCAAGAAGACATGCCGCTTCAAATGTTCGTCTATCCCGTGAATCCAAATGCAGTTCTTCCCGAAGCGTTCCTCAAGTATGCGCAACAACCGACACAACCCGCCACGCTATCTCCCGCCGGTATCGCCGCCAACCGCGACGCATGGATTCAAGCGTGGACGAATGTGGTGTTGAAATAATATGTACGCACGTAGACAAGTAGACACGTACACAAGTAAACAGGGCTTCCTTGTTTACCTGTATACGTGTTTCCGTGTATACCTGTCTACCTTACCCCTCTGGCTCCTCCCGCTCACTTTCCTCGCCCTCGCCTTCTTCTTTCCTCTCTCCAAAATCCTCGCACTCACATTCTCCCCTTCAACATTCACCCCCGAAAACCTACGCAACACGCAACACGTAGTACTCTTCACCTTCTACCAAGCAAGCCTCTCCACCCTCCTCACGCTCCTCCTTGGCGTCCCCTCCGCCATCCTCTTTGCCCGCTTCAACTTCCGCGGCAAGACTCTCCTTCGCGCTCTCACCGCCGTTCCCTTTCTCCTCCCAACTGTCGTAGTCGCCGCCTCCTTCAACTCCCTCCTCGGTTCGCGCGGACTACTCAACACAATTCTCCAATCCTCTAATTCTCTCTTTCATCCTTCATCCTTCCTCCTTCATCCTTTCATAGCCATCCTCCTCGCCCACCTCTTTTACAACACCACCATCGTCATCCGCATTGTCGGCGCCGCGCTCTCCAACCTCAACCCCAAACTTGACCAAGCCGCCCGCACCCTCGGCGCCGACTCGCTCCGCGTGTGGCTCAACGTGACTCTTCCCCTTCTTCGTCCCTCCATCCTCGCCGCCTCGCTCCTCGTCTTTCTCTTTGACTTCACATCCTTCGGCGTGATTCTCCTCCTGGGCAACTCGCGACTCTCCACCCTCGAAACGGAGATCTACTTCCAAGCCGTCAGACAATTCAACCTGCCCCTCGCCGCGCTCCTCTCCATCATCCAACTCCTCTGCACCCTCACCGTCTCCATCCTCTACTCCAAATACGCAATACGCAATACGCAATACAACCCACACCCCACACCTCCCCTCAAACCAAAATCCCTCAAACAAAAACTCTACGTCGTCCCCCTCTGCTCACTGCTCACTGTTTACTTTGCACTCCCTCTCGCCTCCCTCCCATTCCGTTCCCTCACCCGCCTCGAAGCGGACCGTGGTCAACGCGGCGAAGTCCAATACGGATTCACCACCGACTATTACAAAGAACTTTTCATCAACCGTCGCGGCTCCGTATTTTATGTTCCCCCGTTTCAAGCGATCCTCAATTCCCTCACGTATGCCCTTGCGACAACAATTCTCTCAATTCTCCTAGGTTTTCCCGCCGCATTCGCGCTCGCGCATCCCACGCGCCTCGAAAAGATCCTCGATCCCCTCATCATGCTCCCTCTTGGATCATCCGCCGTGATGCTCGGGCTGGGATTCATCATCACGTACGGCAGATGGCTTGCCTCGCCGTGGCTTGTCCCGTTCGCGCACACACTTGTCGCGTTGCCGTTTGTCATCCGCACACTGCAACCCGCGATCGCCTCCATCCCGCAGAGATTACGTCAAGCCGCCTCAACTCTAGGCGCGTCGCCCCTCGACGTGTGGAAAAATATTGACCTCCCGATTCTCCGCCGCGCAACCCTCGCCGCCGCCACGTTCGCGTTCACCATTTCCCTCGGCGAGTTCGGCGCGACCCTTCTAATCACGCGCCCCGAGTACCCAACCATCCCCGTCGCCATCGAACGTTTCCTCTCGCAACCTGGCGGTCTGAATTACGGTCAAGCCATGGCGATGGCGACCATCCTCATGGCGCTCACCACCGTCAGCATTCTGATCATCGAAAAATTCCGCCTCCCATACACAAGTGATTTCTAAATACGAAGTACCCATGCTCACCCTCACCTCCATCACCAAATCCTACAACAACAAACCCCTCCTCCAAAACATCACCTTCACCGTCGCGGAGGGGGAGACGGTCTGCCTCCTCGGCGCGTCGGGGAGCGGCAAGTCCACACTCTTGCGGATGATCGCTGGACTCGAATCGCCCGACTCGGGATTCATCTCCTTCGGCGGACTCGACCTCGCCTCGACTCCGCCTCATCTCCGCGACTTCGGCTTGGTCTTCCAAGATTACGCCTTGTTCCCACACCTCAACGTCAACGACAATGTCGCCTTCGGGTTGAAAATGCGCCGCATGGGACAGGATGAAATCACCCAACGCGTAGCCAATTCGTTGGAGTTGGTCAATCTCAAAGGTTTCGGGGGACGAAGCGTAAACGATCTCTCTGGCGGAGAACAACAACGCGTCGCCCTCGCGCGCGCGCTGGCGATTCGTCCGCGCTTGTTGATGTTCGATGAACCCCTCGGCGCATTGGACAGGACTCTGCGTAAAGGATTGTTGAACGAGTTGCAGACGATTTTACAAAAAACAAAAGTCCCCGCGATCTACGTCACGCACGATCAAGAGGAAGCCTTTGCCATCGCCGACCGCGTCTTGATTTTGCATGAAGGCAACATCATCCGCGCAGGGACTCCCGCCGACGTGTGGGCGAATCCGCAGTCCGCGTATGTGGCAGAATTTTTGGGGTTGGGGAATGTGATTGAGGGAAAAGAAAGTGGAAAATGGAAAGTGGAAAGTGGGGTGGGCGAGTTTGTTGTTGAGTGCAAGCACAAACATTCAAAGGGAGAAAAAGTTTCGTTATTGGCGAGACCGTTCGAGGTCAGGAGTGAAGCGAATGTTTTGACAGGCATTGTCGCGGATGTCGTCTTCCAACAAGATAAATACAAAGTCACGCTCGATAACGGACTGTACGTCTACATGCAAGATGCGCCGAAAGTCGGGAAGAAAGTCTCGGTGAGAGTTAAGGTAGAATGTCTCGGATGAGAACAAGCGAAGCAGTCCTGCGGATCAAAGTACAGAAAAAGAATCCAGCAGGCGAGGTGGTGTATGAATACGAAGGTGACGAATTGCGCCGCGACGACACATCCATTGTGCTTGAGGCGTTATTCGACCGCGCCGATATGCCGTTCCAAGATGTGATCTTCAAACAAGGCGACCGCTTCGTGGAATATTATTACACCGACCGTTGGTACAACATCTTCGCCATCTACGGCGGGGATGATGGGCAGATCAAAGGCTGGTATTGCAACATCGGCAAACCCGCTGTGATCGAAGATGGAGTTGTCTCGTACGTTGATCTGGCGTTGGACCTGTGGGTTTCTGCGAACGGGAGGCAAACCGTTTTGGATGAAGATGAATTTGACGCGCTTGCCTTGACCGATGATCTAAGAAAGAACGCGCTGATCGGATTGGGCGAGTTGAAGCAAGTGTTCTTAAACGACAAACCTCCGCTGTGATGCGGAGGTTTGTCATTTGGTGGAAGCAGTCTAGAATGTGCCGAAGATTTGGTCGCCGTATTGGTATAGTAAACCAACGGTGATACAACAACAGCACAAAAGCACAACGACAACTGCGGCGATGATGATTGTGGTGTTATTTTTCTTCGGCTCGACGGGCATTTGGTCCATGATGGCGTCTCCTGATTGGGAAGATTTCCTGCATTATATCAGGTCGTGACGCGGTTCGCGCGGCGGTATAGCCAATAGATGATGAACGCGCCGACCACGATGATCAGCGTGCCGATGAGGATCGGCAGGATGATGGCGACAATGGACAGCACGGTGGAGATGATATCCTCCGCAATAGACACAGGGACGTTCCCCGCGCCGCCGGTGGTTGCTGTCACTGCTGGGCGGAGCGCGCCTGCCTTGGCGACGTGCACCGTCCCTGCCACGAGCAGACCCGCCGCCAATGCCAGCACGGGACTGACATCCGTCACCACGTTTGCGCTCGCGGCGAAGGCGATCGCCCCCGCAGTAGGGCGGATGAAGGTTTGAATCACGTCGTTGATGTGGTTGACCGCCGGCACTTTATCTGCCAGCATTTCGATGATGACCAAGACGCAAAGCATGAGGATGATCCATGGATTGGACAGCGTGTCCCATGGTTGACTCAGGTTGAGCAGATTCGTATAACGCGCCACCAGCCCGACGATGAGCAGGGGAATGTAGGCGTTCAATCCTGCGCTTGCCGAAAGCCCAAAAGCAGTGAAGATTCCAGTTAGTAGTTCCATAAATTTCTCCTATTCCATGTGCGTAGCAGAGCGCTCTCCAGCGCTCGTTGGTCAGCCAAAAGCGTAGATCAACCCAAAGGGATGCCTCCCCAGGTCCCCGTCAGGTTGAAGCGGAGCAGGTCAATTGCCGAGATCATCAAAAGGGCGAGAGTCAGCCCGGCGAGGAAGGGCATCCACATTTCGTTGAGTCGGTGGAACGCGTTTTCCTGCCGCATGATCATCAGCCATGTCATGGTGAAGACGATGGTGAGCAGGGTGAGGACGCCGAGCGCGCTGAGGATGGCGACAGGATAAAGAACGAGCGGGCTGTCGGTGAGGATGAGCAGATCGACCAACAAGATAATGCCGACCAGCATGGCGAGTTTTTTCCAATCGAGCGCGCGTTCGGGGCTTGTGGTTTTCCAAACGGTTTGATTGAAGGCGGGGAAGAGGATCGAAGCGAGCGCGATGCCCATGCCGCTGCCGGTGAGGAGCCGCAGTGTGGCGTTCGGGATATACAGGTTGGGAATATTTTTGAAGGCGTCGGGGGAGGTCTGTTTGAGCAAATACAGATAGGAGTTCGATCCGTCCAGCCCAAAGGCGAGGAAGAAAAGGATGAGCGGCGCGCCAAGCCTCCAACCGGGAAATCCGCTTTTCTTCCCGCTGGCAAACGCGAAGAAGATGAGCGAGATCGCCGCGGCGTTGAATTCACCGGTGCAGCGCGCGCACAATGGAAGTTGACGGTCGCCGATGTGGAAGGAGCGCTCGCTGATGCGATGACAGACCGCGTACCCGATGCCGTCCGCCTTGCCGAGCAGACCGGGAGGCGCGATAAAGAACCACGCCGCGAAGGCAAACATTGCCGCGATGGGAAGCATCCAGCGCAGAAGATTTTGAAATTTGGGTTGAGTCGTTACCTGTTCCATGGCGTTCATTATATGGGGATATACGTCTGCTTGCAAGAAGGGTTGCCCGGTTTTGCATGGCTTGCGCAAAGTTGGAATATTCTTAACGCGAATGCCGCAAATGAGCGAATTGCGCGAATTGTATTCGGAGTCACGTAAAGCGGTTTGCCGTAGTAACGACTTCAGTCGTTTTTTGCGGGAGAAGGGACTGAAGTTGCCGGTAGGATGCCGGCAATCATGGTCACCCGGAACAATAACCTTTTTACGCAATTCGCGTTCAGTTCGTATTGAACTCTGGAGTATCATTGGCGTTATAGGAGACAATCAATGAAGCGAATCGGAATCCTCACAGGCGGCGGCGACGCGCCAGGGCTTAACGCGGTCATCCGCGCGGCGGTGAAGACCGCTATTTATGAATACGACAGCGAAGTGTTGGGAATTCGCAACGGCTACGATGGGTTTATCGAAGCGGACGGGATCGTCCCGCTCAGTATCGATTCGGTGCGCGGACTGCTCCCGCGCGGCGGCACGATCCTCGGCGCGGCGAATCGCGGCAACCCGTACGCGCGCAAGGTGATCCGCGATGGCAAAGAGGTGATGATCGACGTTTCAGACGAGATTATCAAGGGAATCAAACGCCTCGAAATGGACGCCCTGCTTGTCCTCGGCGGCGATGGGACTTTGCACATCGCGCATGAACTCTGCAAGAAAGGCGCGCCGGTTATCGGTGTTCCCAAAACCATAGACAACGACATCAGCGGCACAGAGTTGACCTTTGGTTTCGACACGGCGGTGAACACCGCCACCGAAGCCATTGATAAACTGCACACCACCGCCGAAGCGCATCACCGCGTGATGGTGCTTGAACTGATGGGGCGCGACGCGGGTTTCATCGCTTTACACGCGGGCGTGGCGGGCGGCGCGGACGTGATTCTGATTCCAGAGATTCCCTTCACATTTGAATCCATTCTCGCCCAGGTGCGTCAGCGCGTGCAGGATGGATACTTGTTCAGCATCATCGTTGTTTCAGAGGGAGCGAAACCGCAAGGCGGGGAACAGGTCTTTTCGCGCGGCGGCGATGAAATTTACGTTCCGCGCCTCGGCGGGATTGGTCTGCGCGTGGGCGATTACATCGAAAAGCACGGATACGAATCGCGCGTCACTGTGCTTGGTCATTTACAACGCGGCGGCTCGCCGACTCCGTTCGACCGCTGGCTTGCCACCCGCTTCGGCGCGGCGGCAGTCCGTTTGGCGGCGCAGGGAAAATTCGACCGCATGGTCGCGTTACGCGCCGGGAAGATCATAGATGTTTCGTTGGAGGAAGTCAACGCAACCGCAAAACGAGTGGACGTCAACGACGACGCCATCCTTACGGCGCGCGGCATGGGCGTTTCATTTGGCGACGAATAGCCCCTCCCGCCGCTACGCGGCACCCTCCCCAAATACGACATGAAATAATTTGTATGCAAACAAAATTATATTGTCGTATTTGGGGAGGGCTAGGGAGGGGTACCACAACGCCGCCCTTTCGGACGGCGTTGGTGGGGCGCTGTGGCTCCTTGACTTACTTGAGGAGGGATGCCACAGCGCTGGGTTTGTTACTACTATCCATGTTAGACATCACCTCCTCCTTTCTATAGGATGGCGATTAATTTGTGTGTTCCCCTGAATGAATGTCAGCAGTATGTCACACTTCAAAAGTAATGTCAATGGGCGAAAACTGCCTCTTACCAAGTTGTAATTTTCCAAACCGATGTCATTCTGAGCCGCGCTCTTGTTCTTTGCGGCGAAGAATCTCTCTCATGGAAAGCGAGACCCTTCGCTAACGCTCAGGGTGACATGTTTGCCAAATTCTGATAGTAATTGAGAGCCTCCGCAAGCGCGGCAAGGCTATGCTTGGCAAAATTTTTCTGGAGGCTGCGCATGAAAACAAATCCAAATCGATTCTGGTTACTCGTCATCCTGCTTGGCTGGGCGTTCGATTTTCTTTTTTGGGAAAAGCCCGCGGGTATCAACTTCATCTTGTGGGTGACTCTTTGTCTTGCGACGGGAATCTACCTTTTGCAGACGGACGGGCTTCGCCTCTCTCGCAGGGGAGGTCTGCTTCTGCTCCCCGTCCTTTTTCTTTCACTGACAGTTTTTCTCCGCCGCGAACCGCTGACGGTCTTCCTCTCCGTTGCAATGACTCTCTTCCTCATGGGCGTTTTCGCGCTCACCTACCTCGGCGGCAACTGGACGCGCTACCGCATCTTCGATTACCTCTTCGGGTATTTGACTCTTCTCGCGAGCATGATCGCCCGTCCGCTTGGGTTCAATGCCGAAGTAAAGCGCGACCAGCCGTCCCTGAGTGAGAAGCGGACTTCTCCGCTTTGGTCCATCCTGCGCGGAGTGGTCATCGCGTTGCCCGTCATTGCCATCTTCGGCGCGTTGTTGTCCTCGGCTGACCTTGTCTTTGCAAAACGATTTGAAGAATTCATTGACCTGTTCAACATCGAGAACCTGCCTGAATATATTTTTCGGCTGGTGTACATTTTGATTTTCGCGTATACCATCGCGGGCGCATTCTTGCACGCCGCGCAAAAATCGGACGACAAGGTGGAGGAGAAGAATCTCGTCCCGCCGTTTCTCGGTTTCACCGAGTCTGCCATCGTGCTGGGAAGTTTGACCATCCTGTTTGCCGCCTTTGTCGCGATCCAGTTTCAATATTTTTTTGGCGGGCAGGCGAATATCAACATCGAGGGTTATACCTATTCGGAATACGCGCGGCGCGGATTTGGCGAACTCGTGGCGGTGGCGTTCTTCAGTCTGTTGATGTTGCTCGGCTTGGGAAGTATCACCAAACGCGAATCGGAAACCCGGCGGCGAGTCTTTTCGACGTTCGGCATTGTGCTGGTCGGCTTGGTGATCGTGATGCAGGTGTCGGCGTTCCAACGGCTTGTGTTGTATGAAAACGCCTATGGCTTCTCGCGCCTGCGGACGTACACGCACGTGTTCATGCTCTGGCTGGCGGCGTTGTTGATCGTGGTCGCCGCGCTGGAACTGCTGAAAAAGGAACGCGCCATCGGGTTTGCCATGGTCATGGCGTCGCTGGGATTTATCGTCTCGTTGAGTCTGCTCAACGTGGATGCGTTTATTGTCAAGCACAATATCCAACGCGAGATCAACGGATATGCTGAAACGCCTGGCGAGGGAAGCGAAGTGGAAAACACGCGCGGGGGTCGTGTCGAATTAGATACGCAATACTTTCTTGAGTTGTCCGATGATGCGGTTCCTGCGCTGGCGGGTGGTTTTCAAAATAAGGCGTTGCCTCTCATGACACGCGAAGAGATCGGCGCGGCGCTGGCTTGCCAGAGGTATGATCGTAATCAAGATGCGGAGACGACCCCGTGGCAGGGAATTAATCTCTCGACCATTAATGCCGACCGCGCCTTTGAAACGATCGAAGCCGATTTATCTACCTACAAGGTCATAGACTCTGATTCGCCGCCAATGGTGAAAACCCCCAGCGGCGAGGAAATATCCTGCTGGGGATACTACAGCGATTAACCTGTGAAGTTTTTTCTTCAAGGTCAAACAGTCCCTGCATACGCAATATGTGGGGACTGTTTGTTTACAAGAATTTTACCTCCGCATGAAATTCCTACAACGTGCCTATCTTAGAATAAACGAAATTCATCCAAAGAAAGGATTGTTATTATGTTTACGATGATACGACGTCTGTTGATTGGTATTTTTGCGCTTATCTTTGTTGTAAGTAGTTTTGGGTGTTCTTCTCCCTCGGCTACGGAAAGCCCCTCGGCTATAACGCCGCCTGCGAACACCGCAGTTGCCGCGACAATGGCTCCTCCGATCTCAACGCCAAATACGAGCGGCGAAACCTATTCGTACATTGTCAATGGGAACAACAAGCTTCCTAAACTAAAACGTCTCTTCGGTGAAAATACGATATTGACTCTGGTCGTGTACGATCTTATGGGAAATGAACTTTTCCGCATCGAAGATGTTTATCATACTTCGACGAATCTCAACGAACTTCTTGCTCCGGGCGAGTACAAGTTAGACTTTTATGATGAACACGGAACGCTTCTTGTGCCGAGTCAAGAAGTGGATGATGTGGTGACCATCAAGGCAGGTAAAGAGACCGATTCGAGTTCGCCGTCCAGCCAAAATGGTTCGCAATCCGCTGGCGGTTACACGTCAACAATAGTTACCTATGCCAATGAAAGTTCTACTGAGCTAAAGTTCAATCTTATCAAGCCAGAGACCGGTGAGAATTTCCCGGTGATTGTATGGATACATGGCGGCGGGTTTGGTCCCGGGGGGTTGAACTCTGCCGAAGGGTTTGAAGACGATTTCACTTCCGAGGGCTACGCAATTGCGGCGGTCGAATACCGAAGTATGTTGGATGGGTATTTCCCCGCTCAAGTTGAGGACTTGAAAGGCGCAATCCGTTACCTGCGCGCGAATGCTTCGCAATTGAATATTGACCCCGATAGGATTTTTATCTTGGGCACATCCTCCGGCGGATTGCTTGCATCGTTGGTGGGCGTTACGACAGACCTTCCCGAATTCGAGGGAACAACTGGAGGCAACACAAATGTTTCAAGCCAGGTTGCAGGAGTGATCGATCTCTTCGGCTCCGTCACAACCGCGCAGATTGACAGTCTCTCCCCCGACATACTCCCCCTCACCTATGAATTATTCGGTTGCTCGCCTTACAGCGATTGCCCAGATCGCGCCAAATTACCGGTTGATAATTACATCACCGCTAACGACCCGCCGTTTCTAATCATCCATGGCACCGACGATCAAACCGTTCCGTATCAAGAATCTGTTGAGTTATCGAATCTTCTTGCCGCTGCTGGCGTCCCAACGACATTCGTAACCGCGGAAGGATTTGGCCACGACAAGGATGGCATTATCACAGCGTATTTCGACGCCATCATTTCGTTTCTTGAAGGGATTAATTAGGCTTCGCTAAGCGCTGTTGCAAGTCGTTTGCGAGGTATCGAATCAGCAACCCATAAAACACGATGATGAGAACCAAGATCCATGGAACATACAGGATCGGGTCGGTGAGGATGTACACGCGTTCGTAGATCACGCCGTATCCCAACACCAGTACGCTCGCCAGTCTCCAGACGTCCAATATGGCGTAGGGAAGAAAGAGCGCCCATAGAGCGGCGCGGACCCATGATTGTTTGACGACTGTGAGAAGGTAAACGAAAATTGGCAACGCCAGTGAAATCTCCCATACCATATTCAGCCAGATGAAGGCGCCGAGGTAGAGCGCGAATCCGAGCGCGAGCGCGGTTTCGGGCGTTTCGCGTCCGCTTTTTTGGATGGGGTTCCTAAGAAATTTCAACGCGACCAACCCAAGCGGGATAAGTAAGATGGCTTTTACAACCAAAGCGAGCTTCATGTTGAAGGAGTTCACGCCGAGATAATACAGGATCGTCTGCAACACCGAGTGATTGTAGCCGAAGAATGGTTTGTCTGGTCCCCACCATGGAAAATCTGGAGTAAGTCGGGAGAGGAAAGCGATGTAATCCTGATATTGCCGCGCCACGTACTCCGCGCCACCTCCCAGGATGGTGATTCCCGTCACGGCGAGATAGGCGAGGAGGGTACCCAGCATCAATCGAAGGAAGAAGCGATATTGTCCAAGTAGGAGGGGAATTCCGAGCGCGAATCCCCAGTGCGGCTTGATGGGGATGATCACTGCGCCGATCCAAAAAGAAGCCCATGGCAGGTTTTCTTCCAGCACCGCCTCAAGCCCAAAGGTGGCGAACAACGCGATGATCAGATAGATGTTGAGGATGGCGAGATCGTCCCAGAAAACGGTGAACAGGAGGAATAGCGGGAGGAGTTGCGCCCAAAGTTTTTCAGCGCCCTGTAGGTTGTATCGTTGGTACAGGCGCGCCCAGCGGTTGTAAAGCAATCCATAGGCGACCAGGTGGATGACGGTGAGCAGGGGTATCTGAATATTGAGCGGCGCGAGGAGGATAGGACTCCAAAAAAAAGCGAATACGGGCGTGTAGAGATAGTGAGTTTCGAGAACCTCGAGCGAGCCTTTGAGGTAGAGGTCTTCCCGGTCTCTGAAATGTTCTGCGGCGGGGATGTAGGCAAATTGCAGATCTGCCGCGGCGAAGGTGTCTTGCGCCAAAGCCTGCGGTGTAAGCGCCTGCGCAAAAAAGTATGCCTGCGCGCCGAAGCGAACAATGGCGTAAACGACGGCAAAGATCAATGCGGCGCGATACCGCTTTGACTCAGCCCAGCATTGGTTGATCATGGGCGTGTTAGATTTCGTCTTTAGGTTTTAACCGCGCGGCGAGGTCGCGCAATTGCCCGAATAGAATCGGTTTGATCATGGCAAAATCCACCTGGTCGCGGAGTTCCTCGGCGAGGCGGGCATCAGCAGTCGTGATCATGATCCAACTGGTGTTAAAGCGCTCGTCTTTTTTCATCACATTCAACAGTAAATCCTTGCCCGAGATATGCGGCAGGTGCATATCCAGCAGGATGAGGAAGGGCGTTGCTCCATGGATTAATCGTTCCCGCGCGGCTTTGCCGTCGAGGGCGTTTTCCACTTCGAACCCGATCCCGCGCAGCGCCTCGGCAAAGATGCTCGCCAGGTCTCTGTCGTCTTCAATGATCAATGCCAGTTTACTCATGAACTTCTCCATGCTGTTGGGTATTCCTTTGGGGCGAGGAGCGGAAAGCGGATGAGAAACACGCTTCCCTCGCCCAGTTGGCTGGTTACACTGATCTCGCCGTTCATTAACCCGACGAGTTGTTTGACGATGGATAATCCCAGCCCGAAACCGCCATGTTCGCGGGTGGCGGCTCCGTCCACTTGACGGAACGTTTCGAAAATATGCGGGATCTCGAACTCCGGGATGCCCTGCCCAGAGTCTGTCACTTCAATGCCCCAGCGTTCATCCTGGCGGAGCAATTTGACATGGACAAACCCGCGATGCGTGAATTTGACAGAGTTCCCCACCAGGTTCACAAGGATTTGTTGCAGTCGCGCCGGGTCGCCGACCAGCCTTTCGGGAAAATCGTCTTCGATCTCGCTGGTGAGTTTCAAGTTTTTATCCGCGGCGGGTTTGTCCATCAGGCTGTGCATGGTTTCGAGCAACTCGGCGGGTCTGATCGTTTGGTTGCTGATGGTGAGCTTGCCCGCTTCGATTTGCGCCTGATCGAGCAGGTCATTGATCAACGCCAGCAGGCGTTGCGTGTTCTTCATGATTCGGTCTGCCATGTTCACTTGTTTTTCATTGACGGGACCGTACACCGCCTCCTTGAACATTTCGGCATAGCCGAGGATCGCATTCAGGGGCGTGCGTAATTCATGCGACACGATCCCAACGAACGTGCTTTTGAGCCGCTCCACTTCCGCCTCGCGCGTAAAATCGCGGAAGACGATGACGGTGCCGGTATCTTCCCGCCGTTGGTCGTAGATCTGAGCCGCGCTGACCGAGAGGGTCTTATCGCCCCATTCGACGCGAAACCCGATGGGCTGGGTGCCATGTTCGATCATGGAGCCGAGGAGCGCGCGGCTGTTAGGAGCGAGGCGGGGATGTTCCACCAGTTCACGGAAGTTTTTGTTGATGATCAACTGCAAAGGAATATCGAGCATACTTTTGATGGCGGGATTCGCCATGGTGGCGTTCCACCTTTTGTCGAAAACGATCACGCCGTCCGCAATCGAGTTCAAGATCGCCTGGTTGCGTCCCGCCTCGATCTTTTCTCTGGCAAGCGATTCCGCGAGAGCCTCTGTCCGCTCTGCCACCACGCGGTCCAGGTTCAAATTGATGGAGCGCAGTTCGCTCAACGCCTGTTCGAGACTGCGAGCCGATAACCATGAGACGAAAGCGATCAGGAAAAACCCGAAGACCCCGGGAATATTGGGAGTAATTTCCAACGATACAGCCAGATACAAAACCACTGCGCCGCTTATTCCCGCAAAAATGAAACTGGAAGCCGGTGTGAGGAGAATGCTCGCCATGAAGATCGGGATGGTGAACGCGAAAAGCGTTCGTCCGCCCACGATCTGGTCGGGAGTATCGCTAAAGAGAAAAATGACGTATAAAAAAATTAGGAATAAAACAGCCGCGGCTCTACCCGATCCAAAATAGTTCACCGCGTACACGATTATCACCAGGATGAACGTGAGCGCGCTGCCCCATAAGAGAAGATAAAATTCGGCGGGGTCTACTGTGGCGGCGAAATAGATGAACGATAACATGCCGAGCAACGCTACTCCCGCCGTGCCTGCCAGCAATATGCCAAGGATCCGCCTTTTACGGGTGTCTTCAGGGTCCGATGTGGAAAAGGTAAATAAGCGTTCGATGAAGTTTTTCATAGCATCAACCAGCCAAAGCCAATGCGCTGATCACCGCGGATCGAATTACCAGGTTGGGGCTATATAAGCACTTACCGATCCATAGCGGCGGATAAGGCTTATCCATATTTTCCGACAGCCAGCGCGCGGCTCGCGTCATGGCGGTTTTAGGCACTCTCGCCGCTTTTTGGTTCCACACCCAAAGCGCCTGCGCGGCATAAGCGGTTTCTTCCGCGGTTTTTAGGTAGGCTCCCCAGGATCCATCCTTATTTTGGGCGCTCAGGATCCAATCCACCGATTCAGCGACCAGGTCATTGGCAATACCGGCGCACGCGATAATGGCATGTGATGTGGCGTAATAAGGCGATGCGTGCCACTTGTCTGCCCAGAACGGATTCGTCCCTCGCGCTTTGTGAAGAAAACGCGCAACTTTTTGCACCGACGAGTTTTTCATATCCAGCCCTGCCTGCCCGAGGGCGCCCAGCACGTGAATATTTGCGCTAATCGAAGGGTTGGCT
This sequence comes from Candidatus Defluviilinea gracilis, assembly GCA_016716235.1. Classification (NCBI taxonomy): domain Bacteria; kingdom Bacillati; phylum Chloroflexota; class Anaerolineae; order Anaerolineales; family Candidatus Villigracilaceae; genus Candidatus Defluviilinea; species Candidatus Defluviilinea gracilis. The sequence continues at coordinate 99,968 of JADJWS010000001.1, read as the reverse complement.
TCCAAATCGAAACAGCGGAAGTGATCCTTCTCTTCATACGAGAGCACACTGCCCAAGTCCTTTTCGATCCCATACCTAAGCAAGGTATCGAATACCAAACTTGTATCATCGCTGTCTTTGACCGTGTACCCTGCGGCAAATCCCACGCCGCGTTTTGGAACCCAGGCATTGGCAAGAAAGTCTAAATGCGGCTTGAGTTTGGCGTGTTGCTTCAGGCCGGGGATCAGGCTCAGATTCCACAACGACCACCCGATCTCGAAGACATCGAATGGGGCAACGTTTGGAAAACTGCCATCTGGTTTCATGATGTCGCGCAAATAGGCAAGCGCGGCTTTGTCGCCTTTTTTGATGTAGGTTGCAAAATAGGCGGTGGCAGACGGGCTGACTCCCACAGAGCCGTTGCTCTCTTGCAAGTTGTCCACATCGAGCATGTGTTTGCCGTCCACGCCCGCCATCTCAGCCGAAAACGCCATGGTGACATGACGGCTGATCATGTTGTCTTTCAGGTAGGCGAGTTTCACCGCGCGTTGTTTGGATATTCTGCCCAGGATGCGGTTCGCCTGATTTTTGATTAAACCCAGTTTTTCGGCTTCTGCCACCAGGGTGGGAGCGATCATTTCGAAGCCGACAGTTGCCCCGTTTGGGTCGGAGGATAGCCCCCCCGTCGCTTCGCTCACGATTCGTTCAAGGGCGAGTTTGCCTTTGACGATCTGTGCCTTGTCCGCTTCGCGGTGGCCGCGCCGTTCCAGCGCGATCATGGCGGCGAGCGTGCAAACCACGCGGTCGTGGTAGTACATTGGCGCTGGCGCGCCCCAGGTGCCGTCGGGTAATTGATTTTTTGTCAGCCAGGTTAGGGCGTGGGCGCTGATGGATGGATCGATCTCGTCCAGACGGGCCGCCCATGCTGTGTCATAGGCCGTGCTTGCCATATGACCGGGTCCGATTTCGTTGATGAGTGTCGTGATGATGTCTGTCATGAGGTTGGTATCTATTCTGGAAACCATATGCCGAATTTCAGTTTTCCGACGCCGAACACAGAATCTTTATAGCGGCGGTAGTATTCGCGAAGTTCGTTGAGCGCGTCAGGCGTAAGTTTGGCGTAGTCGGGTTCGGGCGCGCGGCGGGTATACAGGTGATCGTACAAAATAGATCGAAGTTGATGAGCCGTCATATATGGTGATGGACTGCGCGAGAAATACAAGTCTTCTTCGCCGGTGGCAAGCAGGGGCATGTCGAACGCGCTGAATTTGTCGAAGCCGATGAATAGGCTCACCGGGGGAAGTTCTTCTCCGTAATATTTTTTTACCAGCGCGGTCTTGTCGGGTATCGCGCCTTCCGCGCGGTAATGCTCAATGGCAAGGCGGGCTATGGTTGCTGAAGCCTCGTCGGCGAAAACGCCGAAGTAGAGACGAAATGCCGAGTTGGATTTTGTCGCTTCGACCACATCCTCCATGGATTGAAGCGCGCCCGCATGGGGTGTCGCTGTCAACGCCGCGCGAAAATCTCCGTAAAACCGAACCTTCACGTTGTAGCGTTCGAAGAATTTGCGATAATTTGCGTCGGTGGCGGTGCGGATGAGTCCATCGATGCCGACGCGCTGGGTGTATTCGTCGCCGCGGCTCAAGAGTTCGCGCCCAAAGACCGGAGCCAGAATGGTTTCGATCCCATGATCGAACAGCAGCGCGCAGAGTTCGATATGATTTTGGATCGACAAATCCATGTATGTTTGAAAAAAATCGTTTTGAATCTTGCCGGCATGTTCAAGCATGAACCAACGCCGCGTGCCGTTGATGGGGAATACGCAGACTTTTGCGCCGCTCGCTTTGACGAGGACGGCAACCTCTTCGGTGGGGAGTTGGAGGAATTCCTCGAACGTGGGCATCAAAGCATCCACAGCCGGGGCAGGAATCGGGGGGTGCGACGCGCGTAGTCGCCGTAGCCGGGGAGCGTCTGCGTGAGCAGTTCCTCTTCCTGTTTGGCGGCGCGCGTGAAATCCCAGATGGCGTAGATCAGGGCGGCGAGCGTGGCGAACGAGGGGTTAACAAAAAACAGCCCCGCCGCAATTCCAAAAAAGGATGTGATGACCGGGTGTCGCATGAGTTTGTAGGGACCGGTGTCGATCACTTTGTGATCGGGTTGAACTTCGACGCGCTCGGCATAGAATTTTCCGAGATGGGCGCGCGACCAGGCGTGTAGCGCGAGCGCCTTCAGGATCAATAGGATGCCGAGGAGTTGCGCGAAGAATCCCCAGGCGGCAGTGGTGCGAAAACTCAATTGCGGGAGCAACACCGGTTGCAGGATCAGAACAGCGACGAGGGTAAAGATGAACAAGGTAAAATCCCAGGCGCGGCCTGTGCCGCTGGCGGCGCGTTGTTTGTCGTAGCGGCGGATGAGGAGGAAATCCATAGCGTAAAAAAGAAGGATGGCGAGGAACGTGAGCGCCGCTTGAATCGTTGCCGGGAACATGGGGTTCAACTTTTTGCCGCGCGCGCGAGGAACCCCGCCATGGTCACCATGGCGTGATTGGTATCTTCCAAATGGAAACCGAGCCTGCGTTTTACATCGTACGCGCCGGCGCCGAAGCGCACGAGGCGAACTTTGTGTTCGAACGCTTCCCGCAAAGCGGCGTGGAGCAGGTAGAAATATCCGCCTGGCACATCGTCTTCCAACCCAAGCGCGGTGGCGAGTTGGAAGTTGTTGTCGCGCACCACAGCGCCGCATCCGACGAGTTTGCCGTCTTTGCGCAGTTCGAGCCAGTCGCCGTCGATCATCGAGAAGTTTTCGAGTAAGCCGCGCATCCATGGGTTGGGCGCGGAGCCGTGCCAGATGGACACATGCTTGATGAGGGTGAGCGCGGTTTCCACGTCTGAAACCGACCGGTGTTTGGAGAGGACGAGTCCCGCTTCCTCCGCTTCTTTCACGCTTTTCTTGTATTGTTGGCGGTCTTTTTTGTTGCCCGATTCGAGATAGGCTTCGAAGTTGTCCCACTCCATCGGCATGAAGGTGCCGGGTTCTGAAACGGTGACGGGTTCGTAGCCATGGGGCCACGCATAGCGCAGTTGTTCGGTCAGCAGGTAATCGAAGACCAGGAATGAGCAACGTTGTTTTTTGAATTCCTCCTGCGCCGCTTGCGCGAGGGCGGCAAGCGCTTCATCGTGGAGTTCTCCGCCGGGAAGCAATAGCGCGGATGTGTCGGCGAGCGGGGAACGGCATACCAATAGCGGGCGGTGCTTTAAAATAGACGCCATGAAGTTGCGGGCAATGCTTGGGAGGGGAAGCGGTTCGTTTGTGACGCGGAACAATGCCGCGCCTCCGACCGGCGTTTTGCCATCCCAGGCGATCAAATAGGTGGCGGGGCTGTCTGCCATGGCGTGTTCGCCGAACACGTACCACGCATGGCTCTGAAAGCCGCGCCCGGCGGCGATGCGGTTCCAAATGTCTGGTTTGATGTCGTGGATGCTGTGAAAAACTTCAACTTTTAACTTTGTCATATTCGCTCCCGTGCTTTTCCATTGTACATGAGCCTATGGATTTTATCGCTGGTATTTGCCTTGCAAAAGTGAAAACCGAGAAGCATGACCGTATAATTGCGCTGGAGGTTCGTCCATGCAAAATTATACCTTTCGATTGAAATCTGGGCAGGATTTGTTCGACAGTATTCAGGACTTTGTGAACGAAAAGCAGATTCAGGCAGGGTGTGTGATCGCATCGGTGGGGAGCCTGCGCCGCGCGGTGTTGCGCTTTGCGAACAGGAATTCCTTCTCGGAGTTTGATGAATTTTTCGAGATCGCGTCCATCACTGGCACGGTGTCTGTTCACGGGTCGCATTTGCATATTTCGATTTCCGACGCGGAGGGAAAAACCATCGGCGGGCATATGGAATCGGGCTGTATGATTTACACAACAGCGGAGGTTGTGCTTCTGGCGTTCGATGAGTCGGCGTACCAGCGCGAGTTTGCGGAGGATTCGGGGTATGAGGAGTTGGTGGTTTACCACTTTGCAAACACAAAAGGCGCGACGGTCACAAAGAAAAAACGGCTCTCCCGTTTCTGACGGGATTACGACTCGCAGGAAGATTCTTTGCCACGAATTTACACGGATGTTCACGAATGTTTTAAACAATCCGTGTGAATTTGTGAAATCCGTGGCTAAGGTTTTTGGGCTTTCCCGTTAATAACGATAGAGCCGAAAAAACACAAGGAAATTGGGCGCTTTTTCCCTTTGTATACTTTGTGTCCTTCGTGGTGAGGCGGTTTTCCGTTAATTCTGGAGACCCTTATTTTTTCAGCCCCGCTAGAAATTCTTCCTCATTTCGCACTGTCTCTTTGAAAGCCCAGCCTTTTGCCCAGCCGTGTGAGTTGAGGAGGGTCAACGTAGGTTGTGGCAAGAATATCTTCCTGCCCAAGCGCATCGTTGGCTTTGCCGTCGAGCAGGATGCGTCCCTGCGACATGGCGATGACGCGCTCGAAATTTTCGGCGCAAAAATCAATGTCGTGCGTGATGGTGATGATGGTTTTGCCGCGTTCTCGTAAGATTTTGATCACGTTGGCGATGCGCGCGATGTTTGCCGCGTCCTGTCCTGTTGTTGGCTCGTCGAAGATGACGATGTCTGTGTCCATGGCAATCACGGATGCGAGCGCGACCATCTTGCGCCATGTTGCGGATAGGTCGTACGGATTCGTCTCCGTTTTATCGGATAACTCGACCATTGCCAACGCCTCTTTTACCCGACGTTGAACCTGCTCCCCGCTCATCCCTAAATTTTTCGGCCCGAAAGCGACTTCGATCCCCACATTCTTAGAGAACAATTGCTCGTCGGGGTTTTGAAACACATAACCGACCCGCCGCGCCATCTTTGCTACCGAATGTTCGCGCGTGTCCCAATCGCCAATTTTTACCGAGCCAGAGGTGGGTTGAAGCAATCCATTCAGATGTTTGACCAATGTCGTTTTCCCCGCGCCGTTCTGTCCGACAATCGCAACTTGCTCACCCGATTGAATCGTGAGCGAGAGTCCACGCAAGGCTTGCACACCGGTTGGATAGGAGAACGTTAGGTTGTGGATTTCGATGTTCATGTTGATTTTGCGCAGCGGACGTTCTCTAACGTCCGCATTAGAGAATGCGGGTTACGCATTTTTGAACCCCTCCACCGCCTCATCTAATGTGACCGGCAATTTATCTTTCTTCCACAACCCGAGCTCTTTCGCCTTTCTCGCCACAGATGTGTAGCGCGAGATGCCGAATCCTTTTTCTGTCAGCAGGTCGGAGGTGAGAACGTCGCTTGGTTTTCCATCTGCAATGATCTCTCCTTCGCGTAAAGCGATCACCCGGTTTGCGAAGTTGGCGATCCATTCCACTTTGTGTTCCGCCATGATGACGGTCATGCCGCGTTCTGCCAACGCGCGGATCACGCCGAAGACTTCGCGCGTGCCGATGGGGTCCATCTGCGAGGTTGGCTCATCGAGGATGAGAACCTTGGGGCGCATGACCAGGATGGAGGTCAGCGCGACGCGTTGTTGTTGTCCGCCGGAGAGGGAGTAGGGGGAGCGATCCGCCAATTCAGAGATGCCGGTCAACTTCATCGCATCGTTCACGCGTGGGATCATTTCCTCGCGCGGCACGCCGATATTTTCCAGCCCAAAAGCGATCTCTTCGAAGACAGTGTACTTGGCGCCGCTGATCTGGTTGAACGGGTTCTGGAACGCCAGCCCAACATTCAACACCCACTCACGCAGATTCGATTTGCTTGATTCCGCGCCGGCAACTTCCACTGTGCCAGCGATCTCGCCTTTGAAAAAATGCGGAACGAATCCCGCCACTGTGTAGCACAGCGTGGACTTGCCCGCGCCGTTCGGTCCGATGACCGCGACGAACTCGCCCTCGTCCACCTGCAGGTTGATATTCTTCAATACGGGCGCGTCGGTGAGTGGATATTTGTAGGTGACGTTTTGCAGGTTTACGATAGCCACACAAATCTCCCCGCGATCAGCAGAATAGTTACGGCGATCATCCCGACCCTTGCGGTTTGCTGGGTTCGAGAATCTGGGATTTCGAGAATACTTGTTTCAACACGACTGGAGTTGAATGCGCGCGCCTCGATAGCAATTGCGCGTTCCTCAACTTCTAAAAGACTGCCGATCACCAGCGGAAGAACCAAAGGCATTAGCGCGCGAGCGCGCGTAACGATGTTGCCTTGCGTTTCCAGACCGCGCGATCGTTGCGCATCCAAAATGATATTTGCTTTGGCGACATATTGAGGAACGAGTTGAAGTGTTGACACAATGATATATGCCAGTCCGCCGGGTAGCCCTGCCTGTTTGAGCGAGATCATCAAAGTGTCTGGACGGGTGGTTAGAGAGAACAGAATAAAATTTGCCATAATATATAAAATTCTGCCAGAACTTTTGAATGCGAAGAGAGCTCCTTCCAATTTTGGCGAGAGGGGTCCAAGTTCAAACAATGGTGTCCCGCTACCCCAAAACAAGGGCTGGATGAGAAAAACAGATACGATCAGGGGCCAACTGATATTGAAAACCAATCGATACATTCTCATTGTGACCTTTCCCCAAATGGAAAGAGGCGTGATGATCGCGATCAAGATCAGATAACCCGATGCGGCGCTTGAAAACGCAAACCCGCCCAACAGAATGCAGAGCGTAAGGACGAATTTGGTAAGAGGGTTTAGTTTATGCAGCCCGCTTGCGCGGGCTGCATAAATACTCAACGAATTCATATCACCATGCGCAGATCGATTAGCGCGCTTTGAATCGCGTGGGGAGGGCGCGGAGTATGAAGAGGACGACCATGAACGATAACATTTTATCGAATGGATCAGATACGCTTCCCTGCGCAAGGACGGAAGCCCAAATATTTCCGCCGCTAGCCCTGAATGCCGCGACCAACAAATCTGTGCCTCCGCCTGTAACACCTCCGAAGACAACAGCGGCGGTGGGGGCAGAAATAATCGCCGCGACCACGCCCGTCACCAGCCCCGCTAACCCAACGTAGCCGCCATTTTGCAGTAGGAAGTAGCCGATAGCCGCTCCAATCGCAATCGCCAGCACAAAGACCACTGCATATTGCGAAACGAGGTCTCTCATGCTGGGGAAGATGGCGAAGCCTTCGCTGGTGTCAATATTGATGAAGGCGAGAACGAACATGGCGAGCGCAAAGAAGAAGACTGCGCCGATCAATACAGAAATCCAACGCGGCGATTCTTTCTCAAACACCCCACGCTTTCCGAAAAAGCCAGCCAACAAACCGATGACAACCGCAACATAGAAGAAAGGCACGGAAAACGTATTTTGAAGGGGAGGAGGAACAACCCCCCAAAGAATATTCGATAAACCACCCGTAACGGCGGCCGCCCAAGGACCGACGAGCGCGCCGACCAATACCGTGCCGATACTATCGAGATAGATCGGCAATTTCAAGTAGAACACTAATTGTCCGATGACGATATTGATCGCAATTGCGATCGCAATGAGCGCCAACGTTCTGGTGCTGAACTCTTTCTTGATATTTTCTACCATGTCATTTCTCCTTTTTTGATTTGACGATTACAACACCCATGATCGTTTTTTGTTTCACCTATTTAATCCACATTTTCGTGGCGAGGGAAAAGCGATACGAATCGTTTTGGGAGGAATTTAAGAACGAAATATACGATGAGCGTCGTAATGACTTTATCCACAGGCTCTTTTACTAGAAAATACGAAAGGTCGAATGTGAAGTTTCCAAACACCAGCGCCGCGATCAGCGATGACATAACCGCCGCAAGAATGGCAATGATCAAGCCTGCCGCGATTACTTTCCACCAGCGTTTGAACCAGCCAGCGTTGGCGAGAAATCCGGTAACGAAACCGATCAACAACGGAACGGACCAATATGGCGCATAGCTCGGCGATACGAACCCGAGGATCACGTTGGTCAACAAACCCGTCAACGCTCCAGCCCATGGACCCGCCACAACCGCGACGAACACCGTCCCGATGGAATCAAGATAAAGGGGAAGACTCGTTTTCGATACTGCCAACGCGCTTGCTCCATTGAGGACGATCCCCAGCGCCATCAATAGCCAGGTGATTCCTTTGAAGTCGTGTTTTATTTTTTCAAGCATCGTTTCCTCCGAGAGAATCTTTCCTTGACAATTTCTCCATGCGCTCCAAAAATAATTCAATGAAATCGCGCGGATGCACGCCCAGCGCAACTTTCATGTTCGCAGGCTTTTGATTGTAATTGTAAAAATCGCCGATGGTCTTGCCGAGCGAAACGCCGCCCGAGATGTCCACATCGACGGGCAAGTCTTGATACTCGCACAATTCAGGCGCAAAGGTCAGCGCGAGCGCGAGTGGGTCGTTGATCACGCAACCCTGCACGCCTTGATATTCATCGTGAAATTCCATGTAGAAGCGCGTCGCGTCGGCGATGAAACGCGTCAGGGGCGAATCGAGTCGCAGAAGGCGATCCACATCCCCCTGAGTCAGAACGCATTGATACGTCACATCCAGCGGCACAAGCGTGGTGGGAATCCCGGCGTGATAGACGATGTGCGCGGCGTGCGGGTCGGCATACGTGTTGAATTCCGCCAGCGCGGTGGTGTTGCCCTCATGGCGGATCGCGCCGCCCATGATGATCAACTCTTTGAGCGATTGCGCGATGCGCGGCTCGTGCCGAATTGCCAATGCGACGTTCGTCAGCGGACCGATCGCCACGAGTGTGACTTCGCCCGGCGCGGACATGATTTGCTCGATGAGGAAATCGCATCCATGCCGACGGGTCGGCTGGGTTCGCGGTTCTGACAGCTTTGCGTAGCCCAAGCCTGTGTTGCCGTGCGTCTCGGGCGCGAGCAGGGAGGGTTGCACAAGCGGCAGTTCGCACCCAACCGCAACAGGGATGTGAGTCGCGTTCGCAAGTTCCAAAATTGAAAGCGCGTTTATTGTCGCTTGTTCGAGCGAGCAATTGCCGTGGACGATGCTCAACCCTTCGAGAGAAATTTCAGGCGAAGCCAACGCCAGCAAAATGGCGAGCGAGTCGTCTATGCCGGGGTCGGTGTCGAGGAGGATGCGTTTCATAAAAGAGTACTTGGTGATTGGTAATTTGTACTTCGCCGTAGGGGTACAGCGAAACGAGCGTTAGTCAAAATCATCTCGCAACTCGCTGTGCCCCTACGAAATGGATCTTGCCAGGGCTTCCATACGCTGAAGGAACAGTTCGATGAACTCCTCGCCGCGCACTTGAAGCGCGACTTTCATGTTGGCGGGCTTGCCAGTTTTGCCAAGGAAATCACCGAAAGCATTGCCCATCGAAACTCCGGTGGAATAATCCACGTCCACGTACAACTCTTTGAACGTTAGTAACTCGGGCGCGATGATGGTTGCCAGCGTGAGCGGATCGTGCATGGCGCAACCCTCGCCGCCGTATGATTTGGAATGCGCGAAGCAGGTTTCCACCGCCTGCGTGATGAAACGGGTGATCGGCGATTTGGTCTCGAGCAGGCGGTCGATGTGTGTTTGCTTGAGCAGGCATTTGTGAGTCACGTCCAGCGGGATCAAGGTGATCGGAATCCCTGAATGAAAAACGATATGCGCGGCGTGCGGATCTGCCCAGATGTTGAACTCCGCTTGCGGAGTGACGTTCCCATGTTCGAGTACCGCGCCGCCCATGATGACCAGTTCCTTCACGGCTTTGGCAAACTTCGGTTCCTTGCGGATCGCCATGGCAATGTTCGTCAGCGGACCGATGGGGAAGATGCTCAACTCGCCCGGCTCTGCAAGCACGCGCTGAATCAAATAATCCACCGCGTGTCCTTCGAGCGGTTTGCTTTTCGGCGCGGGGAGTTTTGAGTTGCCAATTCCGCTTTCGCCGTGGACGTGAGCCGAAGCGCGCAGGGGTTGCACGAGAGGCACTGCGCTTCCCGCCGCGACAGGAATATGACTCGCGTTTGCCAGTTCCAGCACAGCGAGCGCGTTGCGCGTGGCGGTTTCGATGGTGACGTTGCCTTGAGTCGTGGTCAGCGCTTCGAGTTGGATCTCAGGCGAGGCGAGCGCGAGCAGGAAGGCGAGGGCATCGTCGATGCCGGGGTCGGTGTCTATGATGATTCGTTTGGGCATATGAATTATTGGTAATTGGTAATTTGTAATTGATGGTTGAGTAAACGAGGTAGACTCGTCGCGTCAAAACCAGAGACTGGAGACTAGAGACTTGTCCTGAGCGAAGCCGAAGAGGTAGAGATTATTTTTTCGACTTCCTCTTTCATCGGCAACGATGGTTGCGCGCCGAATTTTGTGGTTGCTAACGCGCCGCATGCGCAACCAAAACGGACAGCCTCTTCGAGCGATTTGTTTTCCAGCAGGGATGTTGCAAAACCTCCAATGAATGCGTCGCCAGCGGCGGTGGTATCCACTACTTCCACTTTGAACGTGTGTATCTGCTTGCTTGCTTCCGAGTTCACCAACAACGCGCCTTTGCTTCCCAGGGTCACGATCACGTTCCTCGCGCCGCGTCTCAGCAAGTCTCTGGCGGCAGATTCGGCGGAGGGGATGTCTTCGATCTTCTGACTTGTCAACAATGACAATTCCGTTTCGTTGGGGATGATATAGTCGGCGAGGGCGATCAATTCATCGGGCAATTGTTGCGCAGGCGCGGGGTTCAAAATCACGCGGACGTTATTTTCCTTGGCGCGTTGCGCGGCGCGAAGAACAGCAGGGAGGGGGATTTCGAGTTGGAGCAACAGTAATTGGTAATTGGTAAATGGACTATTGTCTACATCGGCGATTGAAACGTTGCCGTTCGCTCCTGCGGATAACACAATGCTGTTCTGTCCATTGGAGTCTACAATGATGATCGCTGTTCCAGTCGAAGAATCATCGCGTTGGACCAGGCTCGAATCCACTCTGTTTTGCTTGAGATTCTCAAGAAGAAAATCACCGAAGTTATCGTTGCCCACGCGCCCCAGTATCGAAACGTTCGCTCCAAGTCTCGCCGCCGCGACGGCTTGATTCGCTCCCTTGCCGCCGGGGATCACGCGCAGGTCTTCGCCGCTGATCGTCTCGCCGGGTTGAGGAAAGCGCGGCGCGCGCGCGACAAGGTCTGCATTGAGCGAGCCGACAACGAGGATTTGATTCATAATCAAATTATACAGTTATTCAAAATAAAAAGAACCATCTCGCGGATGATTCTTTTATGCCCCATAAACTTATTAGGTCATGGGAAGAGTGCCCCCACGGGAATTCGAATCCCGGTTTAAGCCTTGAGAGGGCTTCGTCCTGGGCCACTAGACGATGGGGGCAAAACTTGAATTAAGCGGCGAGATTGTATCATCCCGAATATCAATCGTCAACGAGAAAGGCGCGCACTTCGCCTGGTCCATGCACGCCGATGGTGTGGACGCTTTCGATGTCGCCCGTGGCGGAGGGTCCCGTGATGAAGACTGACGATTTTGTGTTTTTCACAAGATAGATCGCGTCTTCCAATGATGGATAGATGTGCGACGTGCGCAACACCGCAAGATGGATTTCGGGAAGTAGCGACGCGTGCAATGATTTCCCCTCGCCATCCGCTTCAAGCATGGACCCTGTGTCTGCCACGCCGCATTGAGCCTTTGTCACCCCCGCGCGGATTGCGGGATCGGGTTCGCGGGTGAAGGTGATGCCTGCTTGTGTGAGCATGTCTTCATTCAAAACATTTGGCTCAAGTTGAATTCGATTGATGTCCCGTGATTGCAAAAACTGAATAATGGATTGCGTTGGGTCTTCGGTGTGATGGACATGTCCATGCACGGCGGTTAGTTCTTGTGTGAAGCGTTCCATTATGTCACCCTGAGCGGAGCGAAGGGTCTCCTCTTTTTTTAGAAGTTCATTCGCGTACGTGTTTACTTGTCTACTTGTTTCCGTGTTTACCTTTGTCTCGTTCCATCTCTCCCGAAATGATTTCCCCGCAAAACGCGGCAAATCCTTGCTGTAGCCCCAGCCTGTGAACGCGGGCAAACGAATCCATTGCGAGAAAAGCGACAGGAGCGGACTCGTCAGCGCCGCAAATTTTTGGGCGAGGGTAAACAGGCGCGGGCGGCGGGCGAAGCGGCTGTACATCCGAAGAGAGAAAGTGGAGAGTGGAGTTAATCCATGAGGGTTAGAAGACTTGAGACTTGAGACTTGAGACTGATCTGCTCTCACGCGCACCAGCAACTTCGGCAGGTCAATGTCCACAGGGCAGGCGTCTTTGCATGCGCCGCATAGCGTGGACGCTTGCGCGAGCGGGACGAATTCGCTTCCGAAGAGTCCCGCCGAGATGACCGAGCCGATGGGTCCCGAGTATGGACTTTTGTATGCGTGCCCGCCGATCTCGCGGAAGACGGGGCAGGCGTTGAGACATGAGCCGCATCGGATGCAATAGAGAGATTCTTTGAGAGGCGAGTTGCGCAGGCGCGAACGTCCGTTATCGAGGAGGATGAAGTGACGTTGTTGATTCGGTAGCGGGCTGTGGACGATCTGCGTGTATGAGGTGAGTTTTTGCCCAGTGGCTGAACGCGGAAGCAGAGACAGCATCAGCGCGAGGTCGTCGAGTGTGCGGACGATGCGTTCCATGCCGACGAGCGCGATGTGGATCGGAGGGAGAGTTGTGACCATGCGTCCGTTGCCCTCGTTGGTGACGAGGCAGATCGCGCCTTCTTCAGAGACTGCGAAGTTCGCGCCTGTGATGCCCACGTCTGCTGTGAGGAACACTTCGCGCAAAACTTTCCGCGCGGTATTGGTCAACGTGGGAATGTCTTCGGTGTAGGGGATGTCGAGCTTTTCGTGAAAGAGTTGACCCACATCCTGCCGTTTCAAATGCAACGCGGGCGTGATAATGTGAGCGGGCTTCTCGCCGCGCAGTTGCACGATGAACTCGCCGAGATCGGTTTCAACGACGCGAATCCCCTCCGCTTCAAGCGCATGGTTGAGGTTGACTTCCTCGGTGACCATGCTCTTCGATTTTGCGACAAGAGCTTTTTTACCACGAAGGTCACGAAGGGGCACTAAGGATTTTTCTTTTTCACTTTGTGTACTTTGTGTCCTTAGTGGTAAAGATTTTACGATTTCCAACACGATCTTCACCGCCTCCGCCGCGTCTTTTGCGCGATGGACGATGACTCCATTCGCTTGCGCGTTGGCTGTGAATTGATCGAGATACGAATCGAGATTCTCGATCACCTCCGCGCGGACGGCGTGGGCGCGTTGACGTCTCTCGCGCCAATCGGGCAAGGTCTCCAGCGCGTTGATCCTGCGCGTCACGCGCCGCTCGGCGTTGAGGTCTAACGCGTTTTGAAGATGCTGGTTCGCAAGCGATGTGCGAATTCTTTGACGGAATTGATCCATGTTGTTTCTTTCGCTGGTGATTGAGGAGGGAATTTGTCGCCCCAGCGTTTTCGTTTTTCCATCATTCCTTCGGCGGTTTCATTGCGCGTTTGCGCGATGATCTGCATTGCCTGTTCGCTTTCGATTCCTCGCCAACGGAGCAACGCGTACGCAACCAATCCCGTCCGATGGACGCCTGCCGAGCAATGAATGAGTATGGCATTGTTATTGTCGAGCAATTGCGCGAGTTTTGGCATGACTTCAATGAGGCGGTCATGCGCTTCGCCTTCTGGAAAATTTCCATTAGGAAGCGGCGCCCAAACCCACTCAATGTTTGCCGCGCGAGCCATGTCGCCGTACCGTTGCGCTCCTTCGCTTTCTTTGAGCAAGGTGATAATGTGCGTGCATCCCATCTGACGCAAAAGCGGAAAATCGATGCGGCGGGGACGATGATACACGGCAAATCTTCCTTTGCCGACGGGGACAAATTTGACGTTTAGCGAATCGGTCATGTTGCGTTCAACACTTCCGCAATATGAACTACTCGTTGATGTTTCTTCTGCCTGTGCAGTCCGCCTGCGATGTGCATTCGGCACCCCGCTTCGAGCAAAACTAAAGTGGGGGATTCGGAGGATTCTAGATTCGAGATTTTCCGTTTGAGTAGTTCTGCGGAAAGTTCAGGATGTTCCACCGAAAAGATTCCGCCGAAGCCGCAACAATCTTCCGCGGCGGGCAACTCGACGATGGTCGCGCCTTTCACGTTGGCGAGCAGGGCGCGCGGTTGGCGGTCTATCATCATTCCGCGTAATGCGTGGCAGGTTGGATGATACGTGAGGACTCCGTCCCGGCGCGCGCCGACATCGGTGACGCCGAGTCTGTCCACGAGGTATTCGGTGAATTCAAAGACGCGATTCGCCAACGTCTGCGCGCGCGGAAGCCAAACAGGGTCAGCGCGGAATAATTCGATGTAGTTATGTTTCATCATGTGGGCACATGAGCCAGAAGGCAGGACGATGTCGCCTGTCGTTTTCTCGAACACTTCGATGGTATGTTGCGCCATCGGACGCGCCTCCGCGTGCAAGCCCGCGCTGAAGGGAGGTTGTCCGCAACAAGTTTGGTCGCGGGCGAAGTCCACGTCAATGCCGAGGCGGCGGAGAATGCTCACCATCGCCTCACCAGTTTGAGGGTAGAAAGAATCAACGAGACACGTCACGAAGAGTTGGATGCGGGGCATTTGTTTATTGTATCCCAATACAAAATGTCGTTGCGAGGAGAGCCGTAGGCTCGACGAAGCAATCTCCTGTTACATTCAAAGTGCCAGGAGATTGCTTCATCATTGCTTCGCAATTCCTCGCAACGACATGCGCATGGTATGATTATTCACTATGACATCATTCAAAACACAACTTCCAAAACCCGTTGACCTGCCGAAACAAATTTCGCGCTTGCATGAACTTTCATACAACCTGTGGTGGACGTGGCATCCCGAAGCGGCGCGGCTGTTTGGGCGGCTCGATTATGAATTGTGGGAGCGGCTTGGACACAACCCGATTCGACTCTTGCGCGAGATCGAGCGCGCGCGATTGAAACAAGCCGTGAACGATAAGGATTATCAAAAATTATACAAAACAGTTTTTGCGGATTTCGATTCGTATTTTTCGGACTCAAAAACGTGGACGCATCAAACGCATCCCGAATTTGATTCGCGTCCCATCGCGTATTTCTCGATGGAGTTCGGTCTGCATGAAACGCTCCCCATCTATTCGGGCGGACTCGGCGTGCTGGCGGGCGATCATTTGAAAGAAGCGAGCGATCTTGGTTTGCCGCTCACTGCGGTCGGCTTCATGTACGCGCAGGGATATTTTTCGCAACGCATCAGCGAAGACGGCTGGCAGGAAGCGTTGAACAACATGCTCGTGTTGGAAGACCTGCCCGTTCTGCCCGTGATGGATAAAGACGGCAAGCGCGTCACGCTTGAAGTAGAACTCACCGATCGAAGCATCGCGTTGCAAATTTGGGAAGCGCGTGTTGGGCGCGTGCCGTTGTATCTGCTCGATTCGAATGTCGAAGATAATTCAGAATTGGATCGCTTGCTCACCGCGCGTTTGTATTGGTCCGATCTGGATCGCCGCGTGATGCAGGAAGTGTTGTTGGGCATCGGCGGCGTGCGCGCGTTGCGGACTCTGGGATACAACCCCGCGGTCTGGCACATGAACGAAGGGCACGCGGCATTCCTGACCTTGGAGCGGGCGCGCGAACTTGTGGCGGGCGGCGCGTCTTTTGAAGACGCCATCGCAAAGACGCGCGGACAAAACGTCTTCACCACGCATACGCCCGTCCCTGCGGGGAACGATGAATTCCCGTTGTGGTTGATCGAAAAATATCTTGGCGGAATCTATTCTCAACTGAATCTCACGCGCGAACAATTCTTCGACATTGCCAAACATCCAAAGGGACACAGCGAAGCCTTCAGCATGGGCATCCTTGCCTTGCGAAATTCAGACGGGCGCAACGCGGTCTCTGAGTTGCATGGCGAGGTCTCGCGCAAGATGTGGAATTTCTTGTGGGCAGATAAAGCGGAGAAGGATGTCCCGATCACCTACGTGACCAACGGGGTCCACACCGCGAATTGGATGGCGCGGCGTTTGACGAATCTTTTCATCAAGCATCTCGGCTCCGATTGGTACGATCATCTCGACCAGCCCGAGTTTTGGTCACAAATCGACGAGATCCCCGACGCGGAGTTGTGGGCGGTCCGCTTGCATCTCAAACGCAAACTTTCTTTTTACTTGCGAGAGCGCGTCCGTGAACGCTGGACGGGCGGAGGATTCCACCCCGTGCAAGTTGTCTCGTCTGGCGTGTTGATCAACCCCTACGCGCTGACGATCGGATTCGCCCGTCGGTTTGCCACGTACAAGCGGGCGAGTCTCGTCATGCGCGACGTGGAGCGGTTGCTGAACATCGTCAACAAGCCGAACATGCCTGTGCAAATTTTGTTCGCTGGCAAAGCGCATCCCGCCGACGAGCCAGGCAAGCAATTGATCCAGCAAGTGTATCGAACCGTGAAAAAAGCGGAGACGGGCGGTCGCATCGTCTTCATCGAAGACTACGACATGAACCTTGCGCGTTACCTCGTCCAAGGCGTGGATGTGTGGATGAACACGCCGCGTCGTCCGCTGGAGGCGAGCGGCACGTCTGGAATGAAAGCCGCTCTCAACGGCGCGTTGAACTTCTCCGTGCTGGATGGTTGGTGGCGTGAAGCGTATAACGGCAAGAACGGCTGGTCCATTGGGCGCGATGAACAGATTGATAACTCCGACGAGCAGGATGCCGAAGACGCCGAGAGTTTGTACAGCACGCTCGAGAACGAGATCATCCCGCTGTATTACGACCGCGACCCGAAAGAAATTTCCCACGAATGGATCGCGCGCGTGAAAGATAATTTGAAGACGAACATCCCCCAATTCTCCACGCGCCGCATGGTCAAACAATATGTGGAGAATTTATACGTGAAGGCGTTGAAATAGATTTTAAACACAAAGGGCACGAAGAACACAAAGTTATGTTGAGTGATGATCGTGGTATTGGCTTTCGACTCAACTCCCGAAAATGCGTGAAAGAAAGTCTACGGAAATTCACTGTGTTGCGCCACGAAACCAAAACCTTAGTGACCTTAGTGTCCTTCGTGGTAAAAAGAATTTAATGGAGCAACTATGATTCCTGAAATCACCACCACCGACCTCGCCGCGAAACTCAACTCCGATGAGCAATTCATTCTCCTCGACGTGCGCGAACTCGAAGAGTTGACCTACGCCAAATTGACTGACAGCAGGCTGGAGGTCGCGCCGATGAGCCGACTGGCAGAGGAGGGATTGAACGCGTTGTCCGAATCCGCAAGATCACAAGACGTGACGATTTACGTCATGTGTCATCACGGCAACCGCAGTGGGCAGGTCACCGCGTGGCTGTCTCAACAAGGTTGGAAAAATGTCTTCAACGTATCAGGCGGGATTGACGATTACGCGCGGAGGGTGGATTCGTCGGTGGGGCGGTATTGAAATTGTAGGGGCGAGGTACTCTCGCCCCTTTTGATTGATAAAAATATTGGGCGGGGAAACCCCGCCCTACGTGTTACTTCCCAAACACAAACTCTCCGTTCTTATAAAACAACTCCCCATCCACTGTAATTTCAGAATCGGTTCGCAAATCGCAGATCATGTCCCAATGGATCGCGGACTTGTTCTTCGATCCCGTTTCGGGGTAGCCCGCGCCGAGCGCCATGTGGAAGGTGCCGCCGATCTTTTCGTCGAACAAAATATTGCCCGTGAATTTGTTGATGTCGAAATTCGTGCCGATGGCAAACTCGCCGACGTGACGCGAGCCCTCATCCGACTCGAGCATCTTGATGAGATACGCTTCGTTCTTCTCCGCCGTCGCGCGTTGGACTCGTCCGCGATTGAACGTGAGTTCCGCGCCTTCGACAGCCACGCCGCCGTAAATGGCGGGGTAGGTGTATTTGACCCAGCCATTCAATGAGTCTTCAACGGGTCCCGTGTAAATTTCACCGTCGGGCATGTTGTATCTGCCAGTCGAATTCATAAACGTGCGACCTTTGATTGAGAGAGTTAAATCCACGTTCGGACCGCGCAAAGTGACGACATCCTTCCCCGCGAGGAAGTCAATCGCTTTTTGTTGTCCTGCCGCTGTGCTGTTCCAGTACGCGATTGGGTCATCTTCGTGCGCGTGAACTGCCCCAAAAACAAAATCCTCGTAGTCTTTCAAACTCATGCCCGCGTCTTGCGCGTACGCGTCGGTGGGGTAGAGGGTGGTGACCCATTTGAACTTGCCCTCGCCGCCGCGCCTCATCTGCGCTTCTGTGATTCCGCTGATGGCTTTGCCGCGTCGCTGCGCTTTGACGGGGTCAAGGTTCGTCGTGCCGCGCGTGTTCGTCGAAGAGTGGATGCGGATGCGGCTCTCGAATTCGTCGTACGCCAGTTTGTAAAACGTTGGAACGAAATCGAGTTGCGAGTCGTTGGCGTACGTGAGATAAAACTCGTCCTGGCTGAACGGCATCATCCCAGGCAGGGAAACCATCGGGTGCGGATGACCGCCCTTCTCCATGATCTGGATGAACAATTCGCGCACAAGCGGCTCGGCGGCGGTCGTCGCTTCGATCAGCACGCGGTCGCCAGGCACAATGCGCGCGGAATGTTCCACCAAAACTTTAGCAAATTTTTGAACTCGTGAATCAGCCACGGCAATTCTCCTGTTTTATGTCATCAGGCATGTCACCCTGAGCGTCAGCGAAGGGTCTCTATGATGGCGAAAGAGATTCTTCGCTCCGCTCAGAACGACATTCTGTACGTTAAGTTACGCAAATTATAACACTCGCTCATAGGGTATACTTTCCATCGCAACGAATCACCAATCTCTAATCCTCCAATTCTCTGATCTTCATGAAACAACTCCTCCAAAACATCAAAACAGGCAAAGCCTCCATCGAAGACGTGCCGATGCCGACTCCGCGCGAGGGGCAGGCGCTCGTCCAAGTGGCAACCAGCCTCGTGTCCGCGGGAACCGAGCGCATGGTCGTCGAGTTTGCCGAAAAGAGTCTCGTCGGCAAGGCGCGCTCGCGTCCCGATCTCGTCAAACAAGTCCTCGACAAAGCGCGGCGCGAAGGCGTGGTCAACACGATGCAAGCCGCGTTCAATCGCCTCGACCAGCCGATGGCGCTCGGCTATTCGTCCGCTGGCACGATCATCGCACTCGGCAAAAGCATGACGGGCTTCAAAGTGGGTCAGCGCGTGGCGTGCGCGGGCGGCGGATACGCTGTCCATGCCGAATACAATGTTGTGCCGCGCAATCTCTTAACGCCTCTTCCAAAAAATGTTGATTTTGAATCTGCCGCGTTCACCACGCTCGGCGCGATCGCCCTGCACGGATTTCGCCTCGCGGAGCCGCAACTCGGCGAGAACGTCGCGGTGATCGGTTTGGGTCTGCTGGGATTATTGACGATTCAAATCGCATCCGCCGCTGGATGTAACGTCTTGGGCATTGACCTCGACCCCAAGCGGATAGCCCTCGCTTCTTCTCTCGGACTTGATGCTGTCTCGCGCCAACGAGCGGAATCTACCTCCCAGCTTTTTACCGCCAACCGCGGCTTCGATGTGGTTCTCATCTGCGCCGACACTCCTTCAAATGATCCCGTTGAACTTGCAGGTATCATCGCTCGTGACCGTGCGCGCGTCGTTGCAACAGGCGCGGTTGGTTTGACTCTCCCTAGAAAAATTTACTACGAAAAAGAACTCTCCTTTATCAACTCGCGTTCGTACGGACCAGGTCGTTACGATTCCAATTACGAAGAGAATGGACAAGACTATCCCCTCGGCTACATCCGCTGGACGGAGGGTCGCAACTTTGAAGCAGTCGTTGACTTGATGCAAAGTGGAAAGTTGAAAGTGAAACCGCTTATTTCTCATCGGTTTCCAATTGAAAAGGCAACGCAAGCCTATGATGTGATTACGGGAAAGAAGAAAGATACGTTTTTAGGTGTTCTGCTTACGTATCCAGCAGGAAAGACGAAAGAAGAAAGAAAAGTAGTCTTCCCCTCAATCGTAAATCGTAAATCTGAAATCGTAAATCTGGGTGTCTTAGGCGCTGGTCTCTTCGCCAACTCAGTTCTACTTCCCTCCATCAAAAAAGTGGACGGCATTCAACTCGTAGGCATCGCCTCCTCAGGCGGACTCCACGCGCAACACGCGGGCAAAAAGTTTGGCTTCAAATACGCCACTTCGAGTGACGATGAAATCATCAACGATCCAAACATCAACACTATCGCCATCCTCACGCGCCATGATTCACATGCAGAATTAGTCGTCAAAGCCTTGAAAGCAGGCAAGCATGTCTTCGTCGAAAAACCACTGGCGATAAATAGTGAACAGTTATCTGTGATAAGTAAGCAGTTGGCGAAAACTGATAACTGTTTACTGCTCACTGGTTTCAACCGAAGATTTGCCCCTCTTGCAGAAAGTCTCAAGTCTCAAGTCTCAGGTCTCAGGTCGCCCCTCCACGCCCACTACCGCATCAACGCAGGCTACCTCCCTCCCAATCACTGGACTCAAGACCCCAACATCGGCGGCGGACGAATCGTCGGCGAAGCCTGTCACTTCATTGACTTCATTACCTTCCTCGTTGGCGCGGCTCCCGTCTCTGTGACAGCACACGCCTTGTCCAATGAAGGCAAGTACAGCGAAGATAACGTCTCGATGACGTTCACCTTCCCCGATGGCTCCATTGGCGTCGTAGATTATCTTGCCAACGGCGACAAATCCTTCCCGAAAGAGCGCATGGAAGTTTTTTGCAGCGGCATGGTCGCGGTGTTGGATGATTTTGTGTCGTTGCAAATTACTCGAGAAGGAAAGATGAAAGAGGAAAGAGGGGCGCAAGATAAAGGCTGGGTGAATGAGTGGAGAGCGTTCGTGAAAGCGATTCAAGAGGGAGGCGAACCGCCGATCCCGTATGAACAATTGATCGACGTGACCAAGTCCACATTTGCGGTGGTGGAGTCGTTGCGGACGATGCAAACCATCAAGTTCTAAATGAATCCTGTGTGTAGCGGACGTTCTCTAACGTCCGCTCCTACGAGAGTGAAAATCTCAGCCCCTGCAAGAATCCTGATAACAGACAAATGAGGAGAAATCATCCATGACCATCACACCGTGGAAAGTGCTGGGATCGCGGCACATCCATCCGCGTTTTCGAATTGACGATTGCGAACTCCCTAATGGAAATCATCTAGATGCCATTATCTTTGAGTTCCGTTCGTGGGGAAATGTTCTGGCGGTTACGAAAGATAATCAAGGGGTGTTGATTCGACAGTACCGTCACGGTGTGCGGGATGTGATGTGGGAAATCCCTGGCGGGGTGGTGGATGATGATGAGGATCCGATGGAAGGCGTGATGCGGGAATTGCTTGAGGAGACGGGCTACACGTCATCCAATGTAATTCCACTTGGGAAGTTTCTTCCCAACCCCGCCTTGCAGACCAATTCGATGTTCTGTTATCTAGCCCTGGATGCCGAGAGGGTGGCTGACCAGCACCTCGACGGCGCGGAGGAGATCGAAATCCATCTCGTGCCGCTGGATGACATCCTGCCGATGATCCAAAACGGACAGATCGTCCACGCGCTCCAAGTCGCCGCGTTGTATCGAGCGTTTGATTATCTCAAGCAGAATAAATAATCAGTATTTTACGGAAGTTCAGGCGGACAGTTTGATCGGCTTTGCAAATCGTGTCGCCTGTCTTGACGCAGTTGCATGCGTCAAGAACCTGTAAGCGGAGACCCCGAAGGGGTCAAATGATTATAGAAATGATGGATGTTCGTGTCTAACCCTGAAGGGGTGTCAGATGTAACAAAAATAGGCCATCTGTCGCCACGGCGCCACGCGACGCCTTCGGGATTGCCATGCGTGTTAGACAAATAATTTATTTTGTTGGTCGGTCGCCATGGTCGAAGTTAACAAGGTTGCGCTAGTTAAATTCTGTCGCGTCTCAGAGCAAATCCTGGTGTATAATTTTGGTGCAAACGAACAGTGCAAAGGATTGACACCATGCGAGCCGTAAAAGAACGAATGAATTTGTACATCACCAAATCCCTGATGGACGACTTGCGGAAAGCCGTCCCTGCCCGCGAGCGCACGCGCTTCGTGGAGGATATTTTGGCGCGCGAGTTGCGGCGTTATAAACTGAAAGATGCGCTCAAAAAGTCGTTCGGCGCGTGGAAGGATGAAGATCACCCTGACATGTTGACTGGCGAAGATATTGATCGCTGGATCGAGGAAGGACGGAAAGGCTTGCATCGTGACTTCTCCAAAGAGTGGGACCGCAAACCCACCAAGAAAAAGAAGCGATGACCGATTTTCTTCTCGATACCAATATTCTGATTCGTTATCTTCGTAAATCGCAAGGATACGACACCTTGCTTTCCACTTTGTCAGATAGTGATTGGTTGTGTATATCCGTTATCACGCGATTTGAAATCCTACGCGGATTGCGCGAGCATGAAAGGGAGGATACGTTTAGCCTGCTGAACTCACTGGAATCGTTGATCGTAAACTCTGAAATTGCGGATTCGGCGGGGGAACTTGTTCGTTCCTATCGCGCGAGAGGGATTACCCTCAGTGAAGCAGATTCGCTCATTGCGGCAACCGCGCTTCATCATCAACTTTCATTGGTCACGACCAATTCCAAACATTTTCCCATGAGCGATTTGGTCGTGTATCAGGTAGATGATCTTGGAAAAATGGCGTTGCGGGAATCGTAGACTTCATGCGAACCCGCGCGGGCATCGTTCTCATCGAAGATAACAAAGTCGCGCTGATCGAACGTCACCGCGCGGGGTTGGATTATTTCGTCTTCCCTGGCGGGGGCGTGGACGAGGGCGAGACGCCTGAGCAGGCGGCTGTCCGCGAGGCGATGGAGGAGTTGGGGGTTGAGGTTGCGATCAAGCAAAAAGTGGTGGAGATTCAAATCGAAACAAGCAGGCAGGTTTATTTTTTGGTGGAGCGCGTCGCTGGCGAGTTTGGGACGGGGACAGGCGAGGAGTTCACAGACTCGGACCCGAGAGATCCGTCGGAGGGGATTTATGTTCCAGTTTGGATGCCGATTGAGGAATTGTCACAGCGCCAGAAGATTTATCCCACAGCATTGGCACAATTGGTTTTGTACTCTGAAACGAACGGTTGGGGAAATGAAGCAGTCGTGATTAGCGAAAAGACAACTTGACCATGTCATTCTGAGGAGCGGAGCGACGAAGAATCTCTGACACGATACGCGGAGACCCTTCGTCGCAAACAACGCTCCTCAGGGTGACATGTAACAATTGGGGAACAAAACAATTTCTCCCTCGTCAACAATTTAACGCCGTAAGAAAAATCTATTCACTCGGAGGAAGAAATGAAATCTCGCTCTGTTCTATTCACGTTGCTTGTTGTTGGATTGATTGTGCTCGCCGCGTGTGCGCCTGCCGCTCCTGCCGCGACGGAGGCTCCTGCTACCGAAGCGCCAGCCGCCACCGAAGCGCCCGCGTTCGCGTACGACGAGGCTGTCGCTCAAGATGCGGCAAAGGTTGGGGAGGGCGAACCAGCCGTCCCTGGGGTTGAAGCGTTGCCGCTTCCAACGAATGCCGCGTATGAGATCGCGAATCCATCTGGCGATCTCACGGTGCTGGAACGATCCAATCGGATGATCGTCAAGAATGCGAATATCCGCTTGATGGTGGAGGATACCAACGTTGCGATTGACCGCGCCCTGCAAGTGGTGGGCGACGCGGGCGGATACATCGTCAGTTCGCAGGTGTGGTATCAGGATTATTATGGCAACAGTTTGAAGTACGCGTCGGTGACGATCGGCGTGCCTGTGGTGGAGTTCGAAAATGTGATGCGCCGCCTGCGCGGACTCGCGGTGGATGTGTTGGACGAAAGCGCGACGGGCGAAGATGTGACCGACCAGTATGTTGACCTGCAATCGCAGTTGACGAATCTCGAAGCGACGCGCGCCCGCATCCAGGAATTTTTGAAGGATGCGAAGACGGTGGACGAGGCGTTGCGCGTCAATCAGGAATTGGCGAACATCGAGGCGCAGATCGAACAGATCAAGGGACGCATGAACTATCTCAACGACCGCTCGGCGTACTCGACGATCACTGTCAACTTTGAGCCTGAGTTTCCGATCCTGACGCCGACTCCCACTTCGACTCCGAAGCCGACCGCGACGCCGATCCCGTGGCAACCTGCGGATACGTTCAATGATGCCAAAGGCACGGTGACGGTTGTGTATCAGGGAATCGCAAACTTCCTCATCTGGCTGGTCGTGGTGATCCTGCCGATTGTGTTACCGCCTGCGTTGATTTTGTGGGCGATGTGGAAGTTGTTGACGAGGAAGGCGAAGGGCAGTGAGAAGTGATCGGTGAGCAGTGGGGAGTAATTGGTAAGTGGAGATTGGAGACTAGAGATTAGAGACTGTTGAATTGAGACAGGGACGGCGAGGGAGGCGCTGTCTCTGTTTTGCATGTTTTCATTTCTGTCCCAAAGGGGCAGCTTCGATGTTGAATTCGTAATAGGCTGTCTCGCCGCCAAAAGGACCGATATAGATGCTTGGTTTGCCGATTTGCCCTAAATACAACTCGCGCGATCCAATCGATAGATCAAGCCAGCCCTCGGCGTAGAGAAAGCGGCTGGAATCAACCCACTGTATCTGTGTCGCGGGCGTATTGGTGTTGTCAAGTAAGGGGATGGCTTCGCCGCATACACTTCCTAGGAACGGACGAAAAACATTCCATTGTTCATAAACGAAGTGATATGAGTCTGGATGCCAATGCAGAAAATCAACATTCGACATGGCGGTATAAATTGTATCTTTTGTGCCATCGAATGTTGCCAGATGCAACTGGAAATCATTGCTCATGAGTTGGACGCGCTTTTTGTATACAATGTAGTCCCGATTTGGTGAAAGATAAATCCAATAATACGGTGTTGAGAAAGTGTGTAACTCCTGAGCAGATGAACCATCCAATGGAATGTGCCAGGTAGTGGTAGTAGATTCGGCAGAATATAAGTCTCCATTGAATGTAATCGCCAGCAGGGATTGAGAATCAGTTGCCCACTCAATGCGTGGGTAAATTACCCCACCACCTTCGAGAGAAAGTGCGGTCTTGAATTGAAAAACATTCGTTCGTAGATTCGTTCCATCGGCATTCATAAGATCAACCGACGAGTCGTTGATAACGGCGATCTGGCTACCGTCTGGAGAGGGCATAGCATTCCGTGTTTCCACGAGTTCTGGCGGGGGAGACCATGCAGATATTTCTCCTGTATCAACATCTATTTGCCAATAGCCTCCCGATTCACAGCAACCGCCAATAGCTTGATAACCACGGCTGATTTCGAAACCTAACTTGTGCGTTTCATCAATCCATTCCAAGTAAATAACTTCATCTAGGTAAGGATGTTCAGTAGTAGATGGTTCGCCTGCCAATGTATGTAGTTGGTCTTCGGAAATCAGGGGTTGAAGATTCGTGCCATCACGATGGATACCCCACAGTTCGATCTGTCTATATTGTATTCCGCGTGTAAACGCAATCACTTTCCCGTCTGGAGAGAAACTAAAGGATTGAGCGTCGCGCGTATCGCTTATTTGTTGGGCAACTCCGATCTTCTCTTCCCAAACCCATAGATTCCCGTCGCTGATGAGGCGCACCTCCAACGGCGTTTGGCGCGACGGCAACACGCGCGGCTTCGCATCTTCACTCAGACAAACGATGGGTGTAACGGTAGGTGATGGGGAAATCGTTGTGGGAGTCTCTGTTGGAGCAGAGGATGTCGGGGTCTTGGCAACAAGGGGTGTTGCCTCGGGCTGGAAAGGTGAGGCGGTGCATGAAACTGAACCCAAAATCAATAAGACAAGAATCGACTTTGTGAGTCTTATTTCAGTTTTCATTTCTTTCAAAAAGAATAGCACACTTATCACCTGAATACAATCGCTACTACCACCCCAAACACCCCACACGCAAAATTGACCCAATCATTAGACAGCCACTTCCAGCCGCGGAGGTGAATTGTCTCCGTGCCGCAGGTGTGGAGAGGGTGTTTCTCGGTTTCCTTGTTATCTTTCGGGCAGAAATACATCGCTTGGACCGTCGCGCCGAGAAACGAGTCGAAGAGGGAGCCAGCCAGCCCTGCGAGGGTGATCGGTATGAAGAGTGACCAGTGATCAGTGATCAGTGAATCAGTGGGGACAAGCAGTGACGCGAGTGCGGCGATCAGCGCGGAACCTGCCAGGGAGGCGAGGGTGCCGACGAGGGAGACTCCGCCCGAGGTCCCTTTTTCGACGCGCTTGCGGATGTCCGTGATCATGCGCGGAGGGGAAGGGTTCAAGACGCCGAGTTCCGTCGCCCACGTGTCCGCGTTGACGGCGGCGAGCGAGGCGGCGAATCCGATCCAGCCGATGTTTGAGTCGGGATAAAAATAATGGAACAACACGAACGCCGCCGCCAGCCCGCCGTTGCCGAACACCTGACCCGCGTCGCGCTGGTTGCCTTTGGAATATTTTTCGTTCAATCCCTGCTTGCGTTTTTTGAAGGCGCGGCTCAACGCGGACGATGTGAAAAAGAATGTCAGCAATAACACCGCCCACGGAATCCCTCCCAGCCCGAAGATGATCGTGCCTAAGATGATCGCCGCGAATGCGCCGCTTTTGCTGAGCGAGTGCGCGCGATACGCGAGCGAGGCGATGAGGATTGCGAGGAGGAAGCCGTAGAGGGGGAGCATGGGTTGAAAGTTGAAAGTCGAAGGTCAAAGGTCGCGTAAATGACTTTCGACCTTTGACCTTCAACCTGTGACCGATTTACACAGGCGTCGTCACCAAAAACAACACCGCCATTAAAAACAACAACGCGCTGACCGCGCTCGAGATCCACAGGATCACCGCCAGCGGGCGCGTTTTGTCCCAACGATAATAATACAGCCCCGCGATCACTCCGCCGATGAACAGCAACATGCTGAGAAGCGGAAGCAGGATGAGACGACTCGACGCGGTTGGATCGTTGGGCGCGCCGAACGCGTCGAACCCAAAGGGAATTTGACTCAGCGACGGGATCAGAATCCCAACCCAGACGATCAAGCCGATGTTGAGGATGAGTCCGCTGACCCAGAGAAAGCGAGCGATGGGAGTCTGCCATGCTTGAGTCACGATGAACGATGGATACACTGACACAGGCGCGGCAGGAGAGATGCTTCCCATCTCGGTGGCGCGCGCAAACGTGCGGACGAGCAACGCCGCGTCGTTTGGCGAAATAGCGAACACGCGCTTCGATGTCGCGATGAGGATGATGTTTCGCGTGTTGGAGGCGATGAACTCGACCAATCCCAAATCGGGATGGCGACGCGTTCCCAGCACCGCGCCAGGCAAACGGAAGCGCGGCAGGATCAACGGATGAGTCAGATCGGTTGCGGGTCGCACCCATTCGATGTCAGTGAGCGGAACGTCTTCCACTCGCAAGCCCCACAACATGGCGAGACTGTCGCGGTCAATGTAATAGTCCGCTTTGTAGAGCGAGTAGGCGCGATACCCAAAGAACGGAATCGGCGCGAAGGCGATCAACCCCACGAGAAGAAAGTTGACGAACGTCGGTCCCACCGCCGCACGCGTGAGATTCCAAAATCCCCACGCCGACGCGCCAGCCAGCGCAAGGATGATGAGCGCGTGCACAATCAAGCCGAGTCGCTTGGCGGGAGGGAAATGTCCGATCTTGAGGTTGTTCATATTCCAAATCTTTTGGACGCTGATGAACGCAGAAAACGCAGATTTTCTCTTTTTGAATCAGCGTGAGTCAGCGTTTATCTGCGTCCCAGCCTTTTTTCGATGGAGCCTACGATTTCAAAACCGTTTTATCTTTTCAACAATTTCATCAACTTTCACAAGTTGATTCTCTTTTTCTTTACGCGATTTCAATTCTACCATTCCCTCTTTCAATCCCTTTTCTCCCATCGTCACGCGGATGGGACAGCCGATCAAGTCCGCGTCGTTGAATTTGACTCCTACGCGTTCGTCGCGGTCATCGAACAAAACCGAAACGCCCGCATCCTGCAACGAGTTGTAAATCTCTTCGGCTTTGGCGCGGGTATCCAACTCCTTGCCGCCGATGTGCATGAGATACACGTCAAACGGCGCGGCGGGATGGGGGAGAGTCAAACCTTTGTCGTCGTGGTGGGTTTCAGCGAGGGCAAGCAAAACATTTTCAAACTTATCGTTCAATTGAATCGCCCTCAAAAACGAAAGCGGATTTCCGCAATTGACGCACGCGTCTCCGTCTTGTGCCTGAACCAAATCCGCGACGATTTCTGCGGAATAGTCGCGCCCATAATTTGTATTTTTCAGATGAAAACCCGCCTCATTCGCCCCTGCAACCAGATTCGGACTCTGTGGAATCAAATCGTCCACGACGATCACCGCGTCCCTCAACCCTATTGCTGACGCGTACCCCGCAACCGCTCCCACGCTGACAATTTCCTCTGCCCTCGCCGCGCGGATATCGCCCACCTGCGCTTTCAACTTCGCCTCGCTCAATTGCATGTCCCCGCGCACGGCGACGAAGATGAACTTTCCATCACTGACGCGGGTGTACATCAATGCTTTGGCTGTCTGTTCTTTTTGAATCCCCAGAAAATTTGCAAGGGATTCGATGGTGTTGCAATCGGGCGTTGAAACTTTTTCAATTGGCGCAGGCTGTTCGGTTGGTGATGGAATTTTCTTGAATCGCGCGAACTCGATTCGCTCTGCGTATTTGCATGATGAACAATGAGCAACTTCAATGTCGCCCGACGCAATGGGAAAGAAAGTTTCGTTTTGGTTGCCAATGGTGGATAAAGAAAGATGAAAGAGGAAAGATGAGTCGTCTGATAGGCTGCGAAGATGATTCACAACATATTCGCCCAACATCGTCAACACATTCTCGCGCGTCAAATATCCTGCACGGACGAGGAACGAGAATCCCTCCGTCCGCGCGTTGTTGGGCGCTTCGCGTTGAGTTTGGATTTGTAAGTCGCGGTATTTCATAGCCCACCTTTAGCTATGTCATTCTGAATACTATGAAGCCGTCAAGGTTTTTTGAAAAACCAGGGGATTGACAGCAACATAGTTGGGAAGGTAGGGTTGTTGCGAGCGGACGACAGCACAAGCAATCTTGAGGATCTTGTTTTGGATGTTGTTGAGGGCCAGTTTTTGTGCTTGCCATCCGCGACTTTGCGGTAAAAGTATGCTGAAACTGCTTTTTGTGCGTACGCACGGAGCAGGCCGCCAGATAAAGGAGTTTGCGTAACTTTGGAGTCCAAAGTGTCGTGAAGTTGGAGCCGAGTAGACGGAAGAGCCACTTTCATGCTTGATCGGGCAGATGCCGATGAAAGCCGCCAAACTTCTTGGATCGAGTGTTTCCTGCATGAGGATCAGTAAGTGAGCGGCGAGTTGCAGCCCGATGCCAGGCACCGTCATGAGCAAGAGCAGGGTCTGTTTGAAGGTTGGATCGCTTTCAATCAAACGACGGATTTCCTTATCGATCTTTTGATGGACTTGGTAATCTGCTCGATCATGTTCTGGTGAGAGTGCTTGGCAAGTTCAGACGAGACCTTCTTGCGGTGGATCGCGTGCAAGGCGTTCTTATGTCCCGTCAACTGTACCGAAAAGTGCTGGCGCGTGGTCAACAGTAGCTTGACTTGCTCCAAAATCTCGGCTCTCGGTTTCCACAAGGAGAGTTTGTCCGCATAGCGGCAGGCATACTCGGCGATATACTGGCAGTCCAGTTCATCGGTTTTGGAAGCGTTCACAGGAAACTTGCGCTGGATGTTCAACGGCGGTTCGACCGCCACCGAATAACCACTGGCATATAGGAAGTATGCCAAGCCTTCACTATAGACGCCTGTCGCTTCCATACACACCACGGTGCTTTCGGTCTTCAGGTTGTGTTCCTGCAACCAGCCGAGAAAGGAGACGAAACCATTTTCGTCATTCTCGAATTTCGTTGGTTTGACCGTGACTTTCCCAGGCTGTGTTCCAACACTGGCCATGAAAGAAGCGGATGCAATATCGACACCTACAAAGGATACAAATGTTGTCATTCTGAACCTCTTTTGGACTTGGGTATTGGGTTGCCAACTTGTGAACGTGCATTCTCCATTACTAGCCTTTCAGGCTTGAATACTGATCAGCATAGTTCACAACAAGGGCTGGGTCTGCTTCAGAATTTGAGTTTGACTCGGCGTTTGCCTCGTGAGCGGCTCTAGACTTGTTCAGCCCTTGTTTGGCAACTCCAATACTACTTCAAGTCTAATGGAGCGGAGCGAAGAATCTCCGTCATCGTGTAAGAGACCCTTCGCTGTCGCTCAGGGTGACATACTTAATAGTTTGAAAATAGATAACTGCAGACAGTGAGTTCATAAATAAATATTTACTACGAATAACGCGAAGGTCACAAAGAAAAAACAAAATCTTCGCGCTCTTAGCGCACTTCGCGGTTCAATAGCAGTTTATGTTATTCCGTTGTCTTTTTCTTCTTGCGAATCGTTTGCGTCTTCTCGGCTTCGGGGATGACAATCGGCATCGCCGCAATGGACTCGGCTTGGGCGGCTTCCGAAGGCGTCGTTTCGGGAGCAGGCTCAAGGTCGAGTTCGACCGTTTCTTCCATGCGGATCTGTCCGCGCAGGAACGCGCCTTCCTCCGTCACGAACGCGGTGGTGACCACGTCTCCCCACACGCGACCGCTTCCGCGAATCTCCAACTTTTGAGTCGTGATGTTGCCGCGCACCGCGCCAGCGACAATGACCGCGTTTGCGCGCACGTTCTGGCAAGTGACGCGTCCCGTCTCGCCGACGACGAGCATTCCGCGCAAAGCGATCTCGCCCTCGAACGCGCCCTCGATGCGCACGCCGCCTGAACCGTTGATGCTCCCGTGCCAAATGACTCCCGACCCAAGCACCGATGTGATGCGCTCGACCGCTCCTACGGCGGGTTGTTGTGTTTCTGCTGGTGTTGCGTTGCGTTTGAACATGGGTTGATTTTACCGTAAACACGTACACACGGAAACACGTAGACAAGTACACACGGAAACAAGCACGCAAGTAAAAAGACACGCGAGTCTTGCAACTCACGTGTCTACCTGTGTACGTGTTTACCTGTCTACTTATCCACTTTCCACTTTCTACTGCCCCTCACCCTTCTCTTCCTTATTCGGCATCTGCACGCCCATGATATTGAACCCCGAATCGATGTACAACACCTCGCCCGTAATTCGCGCGGACAGATCCGACGCAAGGAACACTGCCGTGTTGCCCACATCTTCAATCGTGACGTTCTCGCGTAACGGCGACAGATCTGCGAAATGCTTGTACATGTCGCGGAAGCCGCCCACGCCCGCCGCCGCCAATGTGCGGATCGGTCCCGCCGAGATCGCGTTGACGCGAATCTTTTGCGGACCCAGATCATACGCCAGATAGCGTGTCGAAGATTCCAGCGCGGCTTTTGCCACGCCCATCACGTTGTAATGCGGCGCAACCTTCGTCGCGCCCGAGCCGTACGTGAGGCACATCACCGACGCGCCCGAATTCAAATGAGGCAGGAAGGCATTCGTCAACGCGACGAACGAGAACACGGAAATATCCAGCGCGTTCTTGAATCCCTCGCGCGACGTTTGATAATACGGTCGGCTCAACTCGTCGCGTCCCGCAAACGCGATCGAGTGAACAAGCACATCGATCTTCCCAAAATGTTTCGCGGCTTTTTCCGCCACCGCCGCGATCTGATCGTCTTTCGTCACGTCACATTCTTCGAGCCATTGGCACCCCACTTGTTCCGCCAGCGGCTTGACGCGCCGTTCGAGCATCTCGCCCGCGTAACTGATCCCGATGTTCGCGCCCTCGCGATGAAACGCCTGCGTGATTCCCCACGCGATAGATTTGTCATTCGCCAACCCAAACACCAATGCGTTCTTGCCTTCGAGTAATCCCATGCTGTCTCCTTATTTGCATCCGCAGATTTCGCAG
Source organism: Candidatus Defluviilinea gracilis (assembly GCA_016716235.1). NCBI lineage: Bacteria > Bacillati > Chloroflexota > Anaerolineae > Anaerolineales > Candidatus Villigracilaceae > Candidatus Defluviilinea > Candidatus Defluviilinea gracilis. The sequence continues at coordinate 68,046 of JADJWS010000001.1, read as the reverse complement.
ATTACACAGATTTATTTTCGATCTTCCAGTCCTTGACTTTAAACCTCCACGGCTTCGACAGCCATGGCTCTGGTGTATTGTTTAAACCCACACGCGGACTTTTCGTCACGAGCGAATTCGGGACTTGGACTCCCGCTTCGATTCTCAACGGGGAGGCTGGTTCAGTCAAGTCGACCGTATTTTCCCTTCGAGTGATCCCCATCGCCTGCGTCAACTTCCCTGGACCAAACGTGTCGCGCCCCTCGCGCCTCTTCGACATGATCTCGCTTCCCTCGATCGGCTGAATCGCGCGGATCAACACCGCCGCAGGGAAATCCACCCGTTCCGTTACCACGTTGAACATCCAGTGATTCCCATACGTGAAATAGACGTACGCATGACCCGCCTCGCCATACATGACTTGCGTACGCGGAGTCCGCCCCGCTTTGCAGTGACACGCCAAATCCTTCTCGCTGATATATGCCTCCGTCTCCACGATCAACCCAACCAGTTTCTTACCGTTGAGAATCCGCACCAACCGCGCGCCGATCAGTTCGCGGGCGACGGTCAATGTGGGGCGATCATAAAAATCTCGTGAATGAATCATTTTTTACCACGAAGGCTTGCACTGAGTTCATCGAAGTGACACAAAGGTCACGAAGGTTCAATGCCTTTAAACTTTGTGTACTTCGTGTCCTTTGTGGTGAATCACTTAAATCTCTCATCCCGTTTCAACGTCAACCGTAACCCCTCCGCCAGCGACAGCGACGGGCGATAATTCAATTTCTGATTTGCCAGCGAGAGGTCTGCTCTCATACGCGAGACGCCGCCTGATGTCTTCGCGTTGTAGATGACCTCCGCTTTGCTGTTCGTTGTGTCAAGCACCTGCTGGATCAAATCTTTGATGCTGGTCTCCGTCCCCGAACCGACATTGATGACCAATCCATTGATGTTCGGCGCGGTTGCAGAGGCGACCAACGCGCTGACCACGTCATCTACATAAACGTAATCGCGGGTTTGCGAGCCGTCTCCGTGCGCGACCAATGTCCCGCCGCGTAATGCCTGCCTCAAATAATGCGGCACCACGGGCGGATGTGACGCGGGCAAATGTTGACCAGGTCCGTAAGCGTTGAAGATGCGCAGGCTGACTGTTTCGATTCCCCACAATCCGCCGATCGTGCGGACGTAGTATTCCGCTGAAAGTTTGGAGACGGCATACGGTGAACGCGGCGCGGGGGTGAAGGACTCTGTCAGCGGCTGATCGGCTAAATCGCCGTACACAGCCCCACTGGAGGCGAGAACGACGCGGCGTACGCCGACATCCCGCATCGCCTCCATCAGCGCGACCGTCCCGCCGACGTTGACGTTGTTGTAATCGCGCGGATACAAAACCGACTCAGGCACCGAAACGCGCGCCGCGAGATGATAGACGACATCCACCTCTTGAAGCAGAGTCCACAACTTGGGGCGGTCGCTCACATCGCCGCGCGTGAAGTGGACATCAGGCGAGAGTGATTTGGGATCGCCCGTAGAAAGATCATCCAGCCCGCGGACTTGATGTCCCTCGCGGGCGAGCTGGTTGGCAAGCGAAGAGCCGAGGAATCCCGCGGCTCCTGTGATGAGGAAGTTCATAGGCAAAGATTATAAACGTGGAAACGGGAATTGATTCAATCAAAAAGGACACCGGTCGGTGTCCTTTTTGATTGAAACCATGGGATGTGACGACTTATTTTGGAATGTAGTACTTGACAACCAACTGAGGGCGATTGGAAAGCGTACTGTCATTGCCGCTGAAGAACGTGATGTAATCATCGCTCAAGTCGTCGTTATCGTCCAACTGGAAGGCGAGGCGTAGTTGGGTCATGCCCGTCGGGTTGATAAACGGATTTGCGGCGCTGTTCAATGTGGATATATACCAACCACTGATCGGGTTATTCGAGATCAAGCCTGCCGCACTCAGGCTGGCGGGGTTTTGGAAATCTGATCCTTGCAGGGCTTTGATGCCAAATGGTCCCAGGTTGCCGAACACGCCTTTGCGAATGTCAATGGATATGCCCAGATGAGTGGTGAATGGGTCTGTCCCAACAACGCCTTGACCTCGAATCAACAAGGTTACTTCGGTCACCACGGCGTTGTCCGGCAGATAATAAGTGGGGAAATGTAGGATCGCTCGATATTGGCGGTCCAGCGAATCGTCGCCAAGCCTGAAGATGGTATCGTTGGCGTTCTTTGCGCCGCCTTGATTGCTGTCTTCGCTGGTTTCGAGTATCCAGCCGTCGTTCGTGCCATTCGAGCTGAATATCTGGGAGAGGATCACCGTGGGAGTCTTGTTGATGGAATATTCCTCGCCAACTGTGAAGTTTCCGTTTCCCGCGCCGAGTCCGCCCAAGGGGAGGCTGGACGCGTCCACAATGGAGTCGTTGTCCGCGAGGTCGAGGCGGATCGTTCCGCTGCCTGTGCCTGTTCCAATCGTCACTGTGTATAGATTGCCGAATCCGTTCGCTTCTTTTACGGATGTGCCGGTAATATTTCCCGTTGTGAAGAGGGTAAAGTCGCTGATGTCTACTCCACTGACAACCTCGGAGAAGGTGACAGTGAAGCGAATATTCTCGGCAGTGGATGGGTTTGCGTCGGCGCGTATGATCGAGGTCACAGTGGGAGCCGCGCGATTGAGATTGTATTCTTCGCCCGTTGTGAAATTCCCGTTGCCCGCTCCGCTTCCGCCCAATGGGACGTTGGAACTATCCATGATGCTGTCGTTGTCGAGCAGGTCGAGGCGGAGGGTTCCATCACCGGAGCCGGTGTTTACGGTGGCGATGTACGATGTTCCCGTCCCGGTGATGTCCGCGAGAGTTGCGCCGGCGATATTGCCTGTGGTCGCCACAGCGAAATCGCTTATATCCACGCCAAAGACCGGTTCAGAGAAATTGATCGTGAAGCGGACTTGACTCGCCGAAGTGGGATTCGCATCTGCGCGAACGATTCCGGTAACAGCAGGGATGCTATTGCCAATGATATACGCCTCTCCTGTGTTGAAGTTACCGTTGCCCGCGCCTGCGCCTCCTAATGGATTATCTCTCCAGTCGCGGATGCTGTCATCGTCATTCAAGTCCAGGCGCAGGGCGCCTTCACCGGAACCGGTATTTACCGTGACGGTGTACGTTGATGTCGTTTGGAATTCATCTACCCTCGGTGAAATCTCTATAATGCTGGCGCCCGAAAGGCTACCCGTAGTGGACAGGGCAAAAACGTTTAGATTGACGGGCCAGACTCCTTCTGAGAAGGTCACCGTGAAGCGCGCGGTTCCGACCGGGGCTGGGTTGGGATCGGCGCGCGTAATGGAGGCGACAACGGGATTGTTCTTGTCGATCCAAAACAGATGACCGGTGGTGAAATCCCCGTTGCCTATACCGGCGCCCCCCAGTGGGTTGAGGGCGGTATCTTGGATGCTATCATTGTCAACAAGTTTCAAGCGTAGTTTGCCCTCGCCTGTACCGGTATCAACGGTGACAAAGTATTCACTGCCGAATCCGCTTACCCCTGTGATGGAAGCGCCGGTGATGCCGTCGAGCGCCTCCAGGGAAAAATCATCCGCGCTAACGCCAGAGACTTGCTCTGAGAAGATCACGATAAACGAAACGCTGGACGGAGTTGGATAGGGGCACTGAGAGTTAATCTGCCCGCACTGAGGAGTAACCGAAACCACCGTTGGGTTGCGGTCTGGACCATAGGCGACCTCGCTGGAAAAGATATCCGAGACTCCATTGGTATCCCCGCTGACCAGATTCGAGGCGCTGGACCAGAAGGCAACGATGCCTCCATTCGCCGAAAGCGATGGACTGAAGGATGAGTCGTTGCCGTACTTCACTCGAACGGATTCGCCTCTCTGAAGATCGCGCGTCCAAATATTCGCGATCCCATTATTGTCGCCTTTGTCGACGAAGGCGAAAGCCACGTATCGCCCATTGTAGGAAATAACTGGCTGGTCTAACAAACCCACGGTCATCACACTACCATCTGAGAATACTGAGACAAGGATGGTTTGTCCCATCTGGCGATCGTGTACGTAGACAAGATCCTTGCCGTTCGCCACCTCATCGGTTTCCGGCGCGAGATTCTCTGACTCGGATAAGAATACAACGAATCGGCCGTCCCCTGAAATCGCCGGACTGCCTCCGCCTTTGTCTGCCTGTTCGCCGCTCGAATTGACCGAGACCCGCGTTGTCGTGTTGGCTGACCGGTCGCGCACGAAAACATCCGCGCTGTTGTTCGTATCCCCGCTGACCAGATTATCGCCGCTGGAAGTGAACGTCACGAATTGCCCGTTGGCTGAAATGGATGGGTGGTACGAGGAAGAGTTTGATTGAGTCCCATCGCTGGCAATGGAGACGCGCTCGGTCGCGCCGGTCTGGTTGTCATGCACAAACACGTCGGTCGCTTCATTTGTGTCGTTGGCGACCAGATTGGTTGCATCGGAATTGAAAGCGACGAAACGCCCGTCACTGGAAATCGCCAAAGGGAAATCGGAAAGATCGTTCGCCTGTTCGCCGCTCGAACTGACCGAGATGCGGATCGTTGTCCCCAATTGCCGATCGCGCAGGAAAACATCCGTGGTGTTGTTCGTGTCGTTGGCGACGAGGTTGCTCGCATCGGAGACGAACGCCACGTAACGCCCATCGCCTGAGATCGCCGCGCCGCCGGAGCCTTCGTTTGCCTGCGCGCCGCTCGAATCGACGGAGACGCGCGTCACCTCGCCGGTCTGCCGGTCTTTGACGAAGATATCCGTAGCGGCATTCGTATCGTTAGGGACGAGGTTGTTCGCGTCCGACTCGAAGGCAATGAAGCGCCCGTCGCTTGAAATGGACGGCCGCTTGGACGCCTCGTTCGCCTGTGCGCCGACCGCGTCCACCGAGACTCTGGTCGTATCCCCCGGCGCCGCCCGAACAGATCTGGGCGCGGCGAATATTGTGCTGGAAAGTAAAACCGCTATCGTCAGAAGCGCAACTGCTTTGGAGACACTTTTCAAGGTTCCGTAATACATTTTCTCTCTTTTCTGGCGCGGCTCCTCTTGCGCTCGCTCGGTACCTCGAACGCAAACCGCATTCTCAGTATAGGCAGTTTGGCAAACGGAATCCGTAATTAAATCAATGCAGATTTCCACCGTGGACGAGCCACATTGAGAGGCAGGTTGAAATAGACAACTAATCTCCGAGTAATTTACTCGGAGATTAGTTCAGCCGTTTGATTACCTCAGGACTTACGCAGTTGGCGGGCAGTTGTACTGCCGCCGCCGCAGTGCAACTACGGCGCAACAGGTTCAACTGCGTCAGTCCTATACCTTACACTTTCAAACTCGGGACGCAGACTCGCGCAGAAAAAGCGGATTTCCTTACTTTTGAATCAGCGAAATCGGCGTTTTCACCTGCCCTTGCGGGCGGTGCAAGGGTCTGCGTCCAAAGGGCATTCTGTAAGCTACTCAGTTCAGCCGTACAGTTCCTTTCTGAAAAATTCGGGCAGGGCGAACGCCGCTTTGTGAATTTCAGGGTTGAGGTAATTATTTTTTCCAGACGGGTAGGGGGTTTTCAACCCGTTTTCCCAGGGCGTATCGGAAATGTACATGAATCCGATCCCGCCGCCGGGGTAGGTGGGGATGTTGGCGTAGTAGTACGCGGGATGTTTGACTTTCTCTTGCGCCGATTGATAGATCTGCTTGATCAACTCGGTATCGAAAAACGGTTGCTCGCATTGAGTCGCCGCCGCGCCGCCGGGGACGAGCGCGCGGACGACGAGTTTTTGGAATTCATCCGAGAAGAGTCGTTCCGCCATGCCGATGGGGTCGGTGGTGTCGGAGATGATCACATCGAATTGACCGGGATTCTCCTCGAGGTACGCAAAGGCGTCCCGCACGATCAGCCGCGCGCGCGAGTCAGCCCAAGGGTCCCCGAAAGAAGCGGCGAAGTGTTCGCGCGACAAGTCCACCACGCGCTGATCCAATTCGCAGACGACCGCCTCTTCCACCGAGTCGTATCGCAAGACCTGTTGCAACGACCCGCCGTCGCCGCCGCCGACGATGAGCGCGCGTTTCGGCTTGCCCACCGCGAGCATCGGAACGTGGACGATCATTTCGTGATAGCCCATGTTGTCGCGTTCGGTGAGTTGGATGATGCCGTCGAGGATCATGGCATTGCCGAAAAATTCAGTTTCGACCACTTGCAGATGTTGGTATTGCGTTTGCTCGTCGGCAAGGATGCGTTTGACGCGAATCCCTTTGCGGTAATAGGGATGGAGTTCTTCAGTAAACCAGATGCTCATGTCGCCTCTTTTTTGCGGCAGTTATACTACGATGCGCAAGAACGTCAATCTTTTTGAGGAGCAAATTGTCTCAGCCCTGTCTTCCCAATTCATCCTTCACCCCTCATAATTCAGCCTTCTCATGATCTACCTCCTCATCGAATTCCTCGACGAACTCGTCTTCGGCGTTGGCGAAGTGGCGTTGCCCCTCATCCGCGACGAACTGCGCCTCACCTACACACAAATTGGATTGCTCCTCAGCGCGCCGGGCATCCTCGCCGCGTTCATCGAACCGTTCATCGGCATCCTCGGCGACGTGTGGCGACGCCGCGCGCTCATCCTCGCTGGCGGATTGCTGTTCACCGTTTCCCTCTTTCTAACCTCCGCAAGTTATTCCTTCATCCTTCTGATTTCATCCTTCATCCTTTTTAACCCCTCCTCCGGCGCGTTTGTAAATCTTTCGCAAGCGAACCTGATGGACTCCGACTCGAATCGCCACGAACAAAACATGGCGCGCTGGACGTTCGCCGGGTCGCTCGGAGTTTTGACCGGTCCGATCCTCCTCGGACTTTTTGTGTACCTCGGCCTTGGATGGCGCGGGACGTACGCCCTGCTCGCTTCTTTCTCGACGTTCTGCCTGCTCGCCGCGTGGCGGCTTTTACCGCCCGATAAAGATTCCTCTCCCTCGTTCCCCTCGTTCAACGTTGTCTTCGACGGATTCCGCGCCGCGTTTGCCGCATTGAAACGGAAGGAAGTCTGGCGTTGGCTCATCCTGCTCGAATTCGCCGACTTGATGCTCGACGTGCTGTTCAGTTTCCTCGCCTTGTATTTCGTGGATGTGGGCCGTGTCACCCAAACCCAAGCAGGGATCGCCGTCACGGTTTGGCTTGCGATGGGACTCATCACCGACTTTCTGTTCATCCCATTTGTTGATCGCCAAAAAGACACGATTCAATTTCTGCGCCGCACCGCCCTCGTTGAGTTGTTCGCTTTTGCAGGGTTCTTGCTCGTCCCCGGCTTCATCCCCAAATTGATTTTCGTCATCCTCGTCAACCTATTCAACACGGGCTGGTACTCCATCTTGCAGGGACGACTCTATTCCAGCCTGCCGGGTCAATCCGCCAGCATCATGGCAATCGGCGCGGTGACAGATCCGCTGGTGAAACTTCTTCCGCTCTTGCTCGGCTTCCTCGCCGACCAGTTCGGTCTCGGCGTTGCGATGTGGCTGTTGATTCTGGGACCCGTTGCTTTGCTTGTCGGGCTTCCGCGAGATTCCTCGGGACATTCTGCGTAAGGCGAGTTCTCTAATTGCAGGTGATTTGGTGTAACTCGATTAGATTGTCTTTGAATATTGATTTTCCACATGCGGGAAGAAAAATAGTTTCAAAATACTCCAGGGCATTTCTGTGGAGACGCCTTGGATCATGCAGGCTGATGAACCAATAGGCATCGGGCTTCCCTAGAAGAAGATGCGTCACACCGCTCGATTTTAGTTCGTGAGCCAGTGTTTGTGGGTTGGGGGAATCCGTGCTTAGAAGAATCGCCCTGGTCTGTTCATCGTCGGGAAGGCACCGGGAATCGCAGTAATATCCCTGCCCTGACCAGAGAAACAGGACGCGATCTGTCTTGCCTATGTTTTCGAGGATGAACTCTGTTGCCTTGTAGTCATATACATTTTCTTCAAGAAATTCGGCGGTTGTGATCTTTCCGAATAGGTATCGAAGCGTGCCCGTGCTGGAAATTTCGCCGATTTGGTAAGCGATTGTGATCAGCATAAAGCCCGCAATGAAGAGGATGGATGTAATGCGTTTGACGGAACTGGGAAAAGCGGACATGACCCAAGCCGCCAGTAAGGCGAGACAGCCTGAAAGGGGGAGCAGGAATCGAATCACATCCATGCTGAGACTCCAAACGATAAATCCGGTTAGTGAATAAATAACAAGAATCGCATGATTCTTCCACCCTTCCTTAATGAAGAAGATGCCGAAGCCCAGCCAAAGCAACGGATGGATTATTTCAAGGGATAACGTTGCAAATCGAGGCTGTGCCAGATAAAGATTGATCGGGATCATTATGAAATCCATAATGCCTTGACCGGTTCCAAAACTACCCATGTAATCGTTGAAAAGTTCTTGCTGAAGCGCGCCCCACCCGGGTCCGCCAAAAACGAGAGGGTAAAACGGATTGCCTGCCCATGCCAAATTTTTGATGTACCACGGCGACGCAATCATTGCCGCTATGAGACCGAATATTGCCAGATTCTTCAACGGAGACCATTTTGTATCGTCTTTAAATTTCACGGAAAATCCCAAAACGAGAAGTCCCGCGATGCCAATAAAAGGAATGGATAAATATTTTGTTCCCGCCGCCAACCCTGCCATACTACCGGCGAGGATGAGAAATTTATTCCTTTGTGTCCGATCGCTTATCGAAGCCCAAATTGAGAGGGTCAATATGTACAAGAAGTCATAACATGCCCATGAAAAATCGTTACCCGGGGAGGTTGCGTAGGTTGGAAAAGCCGGGTTTCCTGCCAAGATACAAACCGCGAGGATTCCGATGGACGGGTTGAAGAATCGCCTTCCATAAGCATACACGCTAAGAAAAAACAGGATGGTATACGTTAGACCGATCCATTGAGAGAAGATGTCGACCTGAAAAGCGATGCCGACGAGAAATAGCATTTCGGTCAGGGCGGGATAGGAGAGGCGATAGAATTCAGAGTCGAAATAATAGCCTCCATGTTCCAAAATGAGGCGCGGGATCTGAAGATGGTACATGAGAGCGTCGTAATCCCGAACCGGCGTCAATATCATGGGTATTAACGCAAACATGGCTACGCAAAAGATTAGCAGAAATATTCTTTCCAACCCTTTTTGGCTTGTGTAAAATTTCCAAAGAGGAAGCCGTCCCTGTTTGGCAAGCGTTGCGAATATATCTTTCCACTGGAACGAAGCGACAAAACCGCACATTGCCAGCCAAATGTAAACTGCAAGGACGGTCAATTGCCCGACTAAACCCAGGATCAATACGCCAATAGAGATTACCCCAAGACCAAGAGCCAGCGCAATTAGGGCTTGCTCCAGAATAGTAGAGTCGATAAGTTTGACGGTCAGTTTTTTTCCTGTCCCCCATGCCGTGATGATGGTGAAAAAATATAGTATGATCGTGAATGAGATTTGCGTCCAAGTTTGGGCATCATCCTGGATGAGACGAGGCGAAATCACCCTCAACCCAATAACGATAATCCATATAAACCAAACGACTTGGTAAAACACTTCAAACCTCCTGCAAGACCCGTCAATGGAATCATTATACTTCAATGGATTCGGCTGGTTGTTTTGCAATTAGGTTTGCCGCAAATAAAATTTGGACCTGCGATGCTGATACGAGAAGTTCGCGCAGACGAATATGGACTCCTTTCGGAGCTTGCCGTCTCTGCCAAACGTCACTGGGGCTACCCCGAACGGTGGATGGAGATTTGGACTCCGCAATTAACCTTTGCCTATGATTATTTTGAAGAACATGAAGGCTGGGCGGCTATTGACGACGAGAAGCCCATTGCGTTTTACACATTAGAAGACAACAACGGAATCGCGTGGCTCGAAAATCTCTGGGTCTTGCCCGAATACATCGGGAGGAGTGTAGGCAAGGAATTGTTTCATCATGCAACGGCTCTCGCGCGAGGACGCGGTTACAAGTCTCTGCAACTCGAAGCGGATCCGAACGCGTTGGGATTTTATGAGAGAATGGGAATGAAGAAGATCGGCGAACGACATTCCGATGTGGATGGCACGCCGCGTATCCTTCCGATCATGGAAATTGCATTGTGAAAAATCTCGGTCCGAAAAGTAGTGAATGGCTGGCATCGGTTGGCGTGCATAACCTCGATGATGTCGCGCGGCTGGGTGTCGTTGAGACGTACAAGCGCGTCAAAGCCGCGTATCCTGAAAAGGTGACGCTCAACATGTTGTGGGGACTTCAAGCCGCGTTGTTGGGTATCCCTTGGAATGAATTGCCTGACGATATAAAAGAAGACTTACGAAGACAGGTTGAAGAGTAAAATTACCATTCTGATTGCTTTGATTTACCATTTGCTGGAAGAGTACGATATGAAAATTGTGTACTCGGACAACTAGGAGAGATTATGCCGAGAATGAACTACCCCGATATAAATATTTCAAAGATTGGCAAAGTCAAGCGTCGCCGTTCTCGCAAAAAGTTAACATTGAGAGAAATCGAATTAACGCGCGAAGTTTTTGGCATGTGGTCAGATCGTAAAGATATTACTGACAATTGGCTTGATAAGGGGCGTGCGAAATGGAAAAGTGATTTTTCCGCAGATCAATCATCCTAACTGGAATACCTACATGACCACCTATTGCGATTACGTCAATTCACATCCTGAAGACTTATTCAACAAGATTTACCACGACACCCAATACGGATTCCCGCTCGATGACGACAACCTGCTCTTTGAGCGATTGATCCTTGAGATCAATCAGGCGGGGCTTTCGTGGATTCTGATTCTGAAGCGGGCGGAGAACTTCCGCAAAGCCTATCGTGGATTTGACATTGCAAAGGTGGCGAAGTTTGGCGAGAAAGACCGCGCCCGCCTCCTCGCCGACGCGGGGATCATCCGCAACCGCCTGAAAGTGGACGCGGCGATCGAGAACGCCAAGCGGATTCGCAAACTGCAAAAAGAATTCGGCTCGTTCAAAGGCTGGCTCGACGCGCATCATCCGTGTTCAAAGGACGAGTGGACGAAACTGTTCAAGAAGACATTTGTGTTCACCGGCGGCGAGATCGTGAACGAGTTCCTCATGTCAACGGGGTATTTGCAAGGCGCGCATCAAAAAAATTGTCCGACGTTTAAGAAGGTGGCAAGTCTCCGCCCCGCGTGGATGCGTGGTAAATCGTAGATAAATCGTGCTGTCTGCCTTGTCGCAGTGCAACTGCGACAAGATCTAATGTGTGACAAGATCTAATGCCCGACAAGATCTAATGCGCGACAAGAACCTGTTTTGTATCGATGCGCCTCAGATAGTCTATAATTCCAACTATGTCTCAAATCATTCAAACGGCTGAGCCGTTTTTCTTTCTTGGCGACTCGACCAAACCCGCCTGCCTGCTCGTTCACGGATTCACCGGGGCTCCCAAAGAGATGCGATTGCTGGGGGAATTTTTGAATCAGCATGGCTATACCTGCCTCGGTGTTCGGCTCACCGGTCATGCCACCACGCCGGAAGATATGGTTCGCTCGCGTTACACGGATTGGATGGCTTCCGTCGAAGATGGTTATCATCTGTTGCGCGGCGTTTCGCAAAACATCATTTTGATCGGGCTTTCGATGGGCGGCGTGCTTTCGCTGTTGATGTCTATAAAGTTGAAGGTGATGGGAGTTGTGGCAATGTCTACGCCGTTTACGTTGCCGCGTGATTATCCGATCTGGATGCTGAAACTCGTCAGCGTTTTCAAAAAATATAACCCCAAGGGAAAAGGCAAACCCGGTAGCGGATGGTTCGACAAGGACGCATATCGTGAGCAGGTTTCGTATCCGCAAAACCCCATCCGCTCGACGGCGGAGTTGAAAAAATTGATTCTGGAAATGCGCGCCGCTCTGCCGAATGTCCACGCGCCTGTGTTGCTCATGCACTCGAAGGACGATGCGTATGTGTTGCCCGAAAACATGGAAAGGATCTACGCCGAGTTGGTCAACGCAGAAGGGCGGACAAAACTGTCCATTGGCGGATCAGGCCACGTCGTCACGAAAGACGCGGCTCGTCAGCAGGTATTTGAGTCGGCGCTGGAATTTATCCAGCGTATCGGAGGAAAGGTTTGAATCGTAATCTTGTATTTATCGCACTCGCTCTGCTCACATGGGGATTCGGCGAAGGGTTGTTTTTTAATTTCCAGCCCATCTATCTCAAAGAGTTGGGGAGCAGTGAAGCGGAGATCGGACTCATCCTCGGCGCGTTCGGCGCGGCGATGGCGATCACGCATATTCCCGCAGGCAGACTCGCGGATCGCATCGGTCGCCGACCTCTGCTTGTCATCGCATGGCTGACGGGATTGTTCTCGACGATTGTCATGGCATTCGCGCGCGACCTGCCGATGTTTCTCGTCGGCATGATGTGTTATGCCTTGACGGCGTTCGTCTCTTCGCCGCTCAGTAGTTATGTCACCGCCGCGCGCGGGGAGTGGTCGGTTAGCGCCGCGCTTTCGATGACGACTGCCACGTTCAGCATGGGCATGGCGCTGGGTCCTATCACCGGCGGTTGGATCGGCGAGCGTTTCGGCTTACATTCGGTATATTCTGTCGCGGCGGGAATCTTTGTGATTTCATCGCTTCTGATTCTTTTGATTCAAAACCAGCCGATTGATCAGCACGACCCTGAAGCGCCTCCGCTTAATCTATCGGACAACACGCGCCTGAAATATTTTTTTGGGGTAATTGGGTTCGCCGTTTTTGCCATGTACATCGCCCAGCCGCTCACGCCGAATTTTTTAGAAGACGCGCGCGGACTCTCGCTGTCAAACATCGGATTTGTGTTTGGGTTGGGCGCGTTGGGCAATTCGCTCATGGCGATCATGCTGAGCCGCGTCGAGCCGCATCGCGGATACGTCATCGCGCAGGTGATGGTCGCCGCGTTCGCGTTCATCCTTTGGCGCGGAACGGGGACGCCGATTCTCGCTCTCGGATATTTTTTGCTCGGCGGTTTTCGCGCGTCGCGTCCGTTGGCGGCGGCGCAGGCGCGTTCGCTTGTTCATCCATCGCAAATGGGATTAACTTACGGCGTGATCGAAACAATCAACTCGATCATCTATATTCTTGTCCCGCCTCTTGTAGGGTTGATCTATGAGAGCAATCCATTTTCGATCTATCCGCTCGCGCTTGTGTTGATCGGCGTTTCCATTATCATCAGTATGATCGTCCCTCGGAGATTGGTCTATGCTTGAGATCGTTTCGTTCACTCTTGGTCCCGCGCAAACCAATGCCTATCTCGTCGCGGATTCGCAAACGAAAGAAGCCGCGGTCATTGATCCCGCCTGGGATGGGCAAATCATTTTGGATGCCGCGCAACAACGCGGCTGGCGCATCGGTCACCTGTGGTACACGCACGCGCACTTCGATCATATCGGCGGCGCGGCGGTGATTGCCGATGCGTTGAACCCTCTGCCGCTCGTGGCGTTGCATCCGAACGACCATGTGTTGTGGCGAGCAGGCGGTGGCGGCGCGTATTTTGGATTCGACATTGACCCGGGTCCTGAACCGACGATTGATTTTGTACACGGGATGAAATTGCGGCTCGGCTCGGTGGATTTTGAAATCCGCTTCACGCCGGGACATACAACTGGTCACTGCGCCTTATACGTTCCCGCCTCCAATCCTCGCGCTGAGCGGAGTGACCCGACAGGGGAGCGCAGTCGAAGCGTCTGCTTCTGCGGCGACCTCATCTTCTCTGGCTCCGTCGGCCGCACCGACCTCCCCGGCGGCGATTGGGAAACTCTTGTGAAAAGTATCCGCGAGCAGATATTTACGACGCCCGATGATACGCGTTTGCTTTCTGGTCACGGTCCCGAAACGACGGTGGGGGAGGAGAAGAGGAGTAATCCGTTTGTGGGGTTTTAAGTACCGCAAGATTCTTGCTCTGAGCCTGTCGAAGAGTATCTTGCGATTCACGGATTCTTTGCAACCTGAGATAAACGCGATCATGCCGCAGTTCAACTGCGGCATGAATTTAATTTCGCAAAGTGAACTTTGCGGTACGCGCCGCTAGTTTTTGCGATCTAAATACTTCAATCCCGACCCTGTGTTGAACAAAACAATTTTTTCGTCTTTCTGAACCCAGCCGTGGGCGATCAAATCTTTGAGGGCGGCTAGTGTTGCCGCGCCTTCGGGGGCGGCGAAGATTCCTTCGGCGCGAGCCAGCTGTCCCTGCGCTTCGAGAAGCGCTTCGTCGCTCACCGCGACGGCGGTCCCGGCGCTGTCGTAAATGTCTTGCATGATGAGATGATCGGCGAAACTCTTCGGCACGCGCAAGCCCGAAGCGACTGTCTGCGCATTCGTCCAGAAGTCGCAGAACTCCGCTTTGGCTTGGAAGGCTTTGACCACCGGCGCGCATCCCTCGGCTTGCACCGAGACCATGCGCGGACGTTTTGTATTTTCGAGCCAGCCCAGTTCCTCGAGTTCGGCGAAGGCTTTCCACATGCCCACGAGACCCGTGCCGCCGCCGGTGGGATAAACGATCACGTCGGGCAACGTCCAATCGAAGGCTTCGGCGAGTTCGTAGCCCATCACTTTTTTCCCCTCCACGCGATATGGCTCTTTGAACGTGGAGACGTCGAACCAACCTTCTTCGCGCGCTTTGATGCCCGCCATGCCCGCCGCGTCGCTGATGAGGCCGTCCACGAGGATGACTTCCGCGCCGGTCATGCGGCTCTCTTCGATGTTGGCGATCGGCGTGTCTTTGGGCATGAAGATGTGCGCCCTTAAGCCTGCGCGCGCCGCGTATGCCGCCATCGCGCCGCCCGCATTGCCCGCGGTGGGAATGATTACTTTTTCGACGCCGAGTTCTTTGGCTTTGGAGACCGCCGCGGCTAACCCGCGCGCTTTGAACGAACCGGTCGGGTTACTGCTTTCATCTTTCACAAAAAGATTCGTCAGCCCCAATTCTTGTTGGAGACGAGGCAGGGCTAATAAAGGAGTATCGCCTTCGCCAAGAAAGATCTGATTTTCGCGGTGGAGCACCGGGAGGAATTCCTCCCAGCGCCACATGCCTCGTGTGCGGCGAGTGATCTCATCGCGGTCTACGTGGCCGCGCGCTTTTTCCAAATCGTACACAGAGAGAAGCGGCGACTGGCATGTAGGGCAAAACGTATGAAGATCTTCATGCGAATACTTCTCGCCGCATCCCGAACAGAGTAGATGAGATAAATGAGAGGCGGTCATTATTTTACGGGGTCGGAACGAACGCTTCCACACGCGCCCACAATTCGCGGATGTTGATCGGCTTGGACATGTACACGTCGCAACCGGCTTCCAGCGCTTTTTCGGCGTCGCCTTTCAAGGCGTTGGCGGTAATGGCGATGATCGGCACCGAACTCAGTTCGCGTTTCGCGCTGGCGCGCAACCGCCGCGCCACTTCGTACCCGTCAATATCCGGCAGGTTGATATCTAATAGGATGAGGCTCACATCCTCCGCTTCCGCTTTTGCAACGCCGTCTATGCCAGTCGGCGCATGTAACAATTTGTACCCGCGCGCTTCCAAAGCGCGTTTGACGAGCATGGTGTTATCCGGGTTGTCTTCCACATAGAGAATATTATGTATTTCTGTCATGACCTAACTCCTCGGGCTTCCAACTGAATTAATCCTTCCACGGTGTCTATAAGCTCCTGAATGTTAATCGGTTTCGATAGATAAAAATTACAGCCCGACTCGAGAATCTTGGCATCGTCGCCTCTCATTGCATTGGCGGTAACGGCAACAATGGGTATCTCAGCCAGCCTGGTTTTTTTGCTGGCGCGTAATCGACGGGCAACTTCATAGCCGTCAATATCGGGCAGATTGACGTCCAGCAAGATCAAATCCACCTCTTCGGTTTCTGCAAGGAGGATTCCCTGTAAGCCGGTGCAGGCTTCGATCAACGTATAATTTTCCGATTGCAGCACCCGCCGAACGAGAGTCATGTTGTCCGGGTGGTCTTCGATGTATAGAACGATAGGCGCTGTCATGTTTGCTCTCCTGTCGGTTCGCTGGATTCTTCGATGACATGGATCACCTGGTCCACAAATTTTTTGGTGGAAAGCGAGCCTTTTTGATACACCGCTTGAATGTGACCGTTCAAGCGTTTTCGTTCTTCGGTTGTGATGTCTTTTGCGCTGACCACGACGATGGGAATATCTTTTGTGCGCGGGTCGAGTTTCAGTTCTTCAACGAACCCGAACCCGTCTATGCCGGGCATGGTGAGGTCCGAGACGATCAGGTCGGGTAATTTTTGGCGAGCCATTGCGAGACCTTCCCAGCCGTCTTTGGCATGATAGACGCGATAGGATTTGTGCCCTTCGAGCAAACGGCGGATGAGCAAGGCGTCGTCGGCGTTATCGTCCACGAGCAAGACAGTGGTTGCCTTTTCATCCAGATTTTCCAGCGCGGCTTGCAGACCTTCGCGCGGGGCGGGAGATTGATCTTTGCTCAAGTGTACATCCACTGCCCATTGATCGCCAAGCACATGTTTTTCAACGGGGAACGTGTGACCGGTGCAATTGACGACAACTTTCTCGTCGGTTCCAATTGTGCCGGTACGGATCAACTTCTCGAGTCCCGCGAAGGCGACGGCGGTTGCCGGTTCGACCGCCATGCCCTCGCTTTTGGCAAGCGCGCGCATCGCGTCGAACGCTTCGGCATCGGTCACCGATTCCATCACGCCGCCGAACTGCTGGGTGAGATTCCATAAATAAGTATAGGCTTTGCCGGGATCGCCGGTGGATAAAATGATGATGCTCGTTTCGGGAATCACCGCCTCGGCGGAATCTTTGCCGGCTTTGAAAGCATTCACCATCGGGGCGCAACCTGCGGCTTGGATAATTCCCAGTTTGGGAATGCGGTCAATGAGACCCATGTTGAATAATTCTTTGAAGCCCTGATACACGCCCAGCGGTCCCAACCCGCCGCTGACTGCCTGGATGTACCAATCGGGCGCGTGCCAATTGAGTTGCTCGACGATTTCATACGCGATGGTCTTCATCGCTTCACGCGCAGAGATGGAAGATGCGCCACGATCGAGCAGGAGTTGACGCCGTTGCGCGAATTGCGCGGCGATCTGTTTGGTCTGGTCGTAATTGCCGCTGACGCGAATCACCTCCGCGCCGAATAACGCCGCCTCGCGCAGTTTTTCCTGCGGCACGAGGCTGGTCATAAAGACCCAGAGTTTGATTCCCGCGCGCGCGCATGCGGCGGCATAGGCGACAGCGGCATTGCCTGTGGAGGCGATGACCGCTTCTTTGATTCCTTTTTCCGCCATCGCCGCCACGGCTCCCGCCGCCTGACGATCTTTGAAGGAGGAGGTCGGCCCGTAGCGTTCATCCTTGATGTAAACTGAAGCATGCCCAAGGTCCGGAGCGAAGCGCTGCGACAGCCAGAGGGGAGTCCCGCCGGCGGGGTAAAGATCCAACGAGGCGGGGTCGTTCAGCGGGAGGACATCCTGATAACGCCACATGTTCGAGGGGCGGTTTGGGAGGCCGCGTAAAATTTCGCGCTTGAACGCGTTGTAATCGTAGCGCGCCTCCAGCCATTGCGAATCGCAATTTTTGCAGACTGCGGGAACGAGGGGTTCGTACGGCTGTTGGTTGCCGCAGAGATTACATTCAAGATACTTGGGCGTTGCCATATTATTTTTCTCGTTTTTCTACCACTTCTGTAACGCGCGCTTCGAGAGGCATTTCGACAAAGAAGGTCGAGCCTTCGCCGTGGATGCCGGCGCTCTCAGCCCACAAGCGCCCGCCGTGCATTTCAACGAGACGGCGGCTGATCGGCAGACCCAAACCCGTTCCGCCCGCTTTGCGCGTGGTGGATACGTCCACTTGTGTGAATTCCTGAAACACCGATTCAAGATCGTTCTGCGGAATGCCGATGCCGGTATCTTTGACCGAGATCAAGATTCTCGCTCCGGCGACGGGCTTTGCGCAGATCGTAACCTTGCCCGCCTCGGTAAATTTGATGGCGTTGTTCACAAGGTTGATCATCACTTGCCGCAAGCGCGTGTTGTCGGCATAGACTTCAATGGTTTGATCCGACGCGTCGTCAATGACGAGCGAGAGTTTCTTGTCAGCCGCCAGCGTCGAGGTAATGCTCACCACGTCATCCAGCAGGGCGTGCGCTCTGAACTTCTCAAGGTTCAAGTTCATCTTGCCCGATTCGATCTTTGCCATATCCAACACATCGTTGATGAGGTGTAAGAGGTGCTGTCCGTTCTTTTGGATGAGACGCAGGTCGTTGTCCATGTTTTCCGTCAGCGGGCCGTCCAAGCCTTCGAGCATCACATCTGTGAAACCGAGGATCGAGTTCATCGGCGTGCGCAACTCATGCGACATGTTGGCGAGGAACGCGGACTTAAGGCGGTCGAGTTCCTTCAACTCCTGGGCGCGTTTTTGCAACTCTTCGGTCAGGCGCAAGGTTTCGAGATGGATGCTTGTTTGCTTGGCAATGGATGCCGCAAGTTCTTTGGCTTCCTCCGAAACATTTGTTAAGCCCGAGACGGAAAGTTGTCCGATCGGTTCGCCGCGCACCATCAAAGGTTGTTGCAGGTCAACAGCCGCCGCGATCGTTTCATTTGCCATCGGCGATACCTTGATCGAGTCGTACACGAAGCCCGTTGCGGCTCCTTCTTGCTGGGCGTAACTATCCCAGTTCTGGCGCGTGAGGCGACGCGTGGCTTCTTCCGCTTCGGCGCGGGCGCGCGAGGCATCCGCCAATAAGCGGATATTCTCAACCTGTTGCCCGACCTGTTTGGCTATCGCTTGGACGAGCGTTTTATCCTCTTCTGTAAATGTTCCGTTGCCTTTGACGAAGAGTCTGCCGACCTGCTGGTCTAGCACTTGCATGATCTCTTCATGGTCGTATTGTGTGGGCGCGGGTTGAGTAAACGGTTCCACGGCCGCCTGGTCGTAGGCGTAACCGATGCGTTCGCTGTTATGAATGGCGTCGAGGAAGTTCGCCCAATTCCGATGCGTGAATTGATGAGTCGCATCTTCGGCTTCGGCGCGCGCGCGTTCGGCGGCGGCGAGCAGGCGGAGGTTCTCGATCTGAAGCGACGCTTGTTGCGCGACCGTGTTCGCCAGTTTGATATCGTCTTGCGTCAACGGGCGTTCGGGCGATTGAGCGACCTGCACTTCGCCGATCGTCTTTCCGCTAAAGGTTAGAGGACTCTTGACCACATTCGCTTCATTCCGGACCTCGGGCTGGTCGCCTCGAACCGGCAGGACTTGATCGCCCATGTAAGCGAAACCAACCTCTTCCTTTTCGTACAGAAGCGGCGCCGAAGAGATTTGCGATTCGTTCTCTTTGAGGCGCGATTCCAATTCGAGGATGCGCGCCTTGAGCGCTTCCACTTCTTTTTCATTCGGCGAAACGGGAGCGGGTTTGTTGGATTGCGAACCTCCGCCATTTGCAGGCGCGGTCACTACGGGTTCGCCGTGCCCATTCCTCTTCGGCGATTCCGAAGAGTCTGGTCGTTCCATCCCTGCGAACAACTTTTCTACCCGTTGTTTGGCTTTGTTGTCGGTCATCGGTCTCTCTCCTGCAAGTAGATTCCTGCTAAGAGGCTTTATCCTTCAAACTTAATTGGGCGACCGTCATCGGCGCGCCGAGCGCGGTTCCCAATTCGCGAGCCGCAATTTGTAACACGGCTTCCACGCTGGTGGCGCTCTGGATCTTTTGGTTGATCACGTTCAACATGGCTTCGCGTTCGGCTTGCTTGCGGACTTGGTCAAAGAGGTTAATGCGTTGCATGACGGTGGCGAGTTGGGTCGCAATCGCTTGCAACATGCGTTCTTCGCGTTCGCCGAGATCTGCCATGCTCCGATGTCGCGTTACGGCAATCACGCCCAGCAATTCCTGCCCAGCCATGATGGGCATGGAAAGCGCCTTGCCCACTCTTGCCAGGACCTCCGGCGGTATGCCTCCCATCCGCTCGTCTTTTTCGGGGTTGTTCACCATCACCATGTGGCGCATTTTTGCCGCCAGCGTGGCAGGCGTGGCTTCGTTTATGGACAGGCTGGCTGTGATTCTCTCTGCCGGCATGTTTTCACCTGCCACGCCTCGTAACGTCTCGCTTGCGGGGTCGTATACCGCGATCCACGATCCCGTAAATCCCAGCTCGTCGCAGGATAATTTTGCCACGGTTTGATAGATCACGTCGAGTTCTGTTGCGCCGCCGATGGCTTCGTTGATGCGGTAAAGCGTTTGCGTTTCTGCCAGAGACGCCTGCGTCTGTTCGAACTGACGCTGGTTTTCCAGCATGGTGGCGATCTGCGGACCTAACGCCACAAACAGGCGTTTTTCCTCTTCGGTGAAGTTGTGCGGCTCTTCGCCTTCCAACATTAGCACGCCGAGTTGTTTCGACCCAACGTGCAGGGGCAGAATAGCCACCGCGCGCAGGTTCAAGCGTTGCGCCAGTTGCATGGTGACGGGATCAACGCGCTCATCGTCGAAGCCGTCGTCGAAGAACAAAGGCGTCGGACTGAGAAATAACTTCATCATGCGCACGACCTCGATGGAATAATGGGCGCCAACCTCCGTGGCCTCGTGCCCCGTTCCGTTCCACCAGTTGGCGATAACATCCAGACTCTCCACCTCGCCTTCCGCGTTTAAATTTGTGCTCCCCATGATCGCGCGGTTGATGACCGGGATGTTGATCGCCTCGACGGCGACCGCGGTCAGTTCCTGTAAGTCTGCGGCTTGCGTAATGCGGCGGCTGGCTTCGAACAACTTTTCCGATTGCGCCAACGCGGATTGCGTCTGGTCGTATTGGCGCAGACCCTCAATGTGCGCGCTGAGGCGCTCCGCGACGGCGCTGGCAAGTTCAATCGATTCCGCATCGCTTGAATCCAAGCCTTGAACGGCAAGTTTGCCCACCACTTCGTCGCGCACCTTCAGTGGCAGAGCCGCGCCCGCCTCTTCGAACGACGAGCCGTTGAGCGGAAGGACTTCTTTGAGATTGTACACATAGCCCAGGCTTCCGCTGGCTTTTTCGGCGTAGGTTTGCCAGCCTTCGCGGGTTAGGCGGCGGGCGGCTTCTTCCGCCTCGGCGCGATACCGCTCGGCGTTTTCGAGCAGGCGCAGGTTCTCGATCTGTTGCGCCACCTGGCGGGCAACTGCGCTGGCTAATTCATTCGTATGCTCGCGGCGGTCATCGTCGTTCAGTTCGACCACCAGGGACCCAAGCGCTTCACCCGCTAATGCGATCGGGGCTACAACGGCTTGCGCGCCCTCTGCCGGTTGGGTTTCATCCGCTTCTGAAAGCGGCGTCACAGTGTCGTGGCTGAATACGAAGCCGAATTGTTCCGGCTCGTGGATGGCATCCAGATGCTCAGCCCACCTCTCACGGATGAGATGCCGGGCTTGCGCTTCCACTTGAAGGCGGGCTTGTTCCGTTTCTTCCAACAGGTTGGCGTTTTGAATGGCAATCGCTAACTGACCCGCCAGCGCTTCGAAAGCGGGCAATATTTCTTCCGTCAATACGCCCGGGGCGCGCGACTGCATGTCGAGCGCTCCCACCACCTTGCCTGCGACGATCAGCGGCACCGATATTTCGCCGCGCGTTTCCGGCAGTAATGCGTTAGGACGGAATGTGGCGCTTTGGAGGGTGTCGGATATCACCACCGAACGTTTTTCGGTTGCCGCGCGCCCGTTGATCGAGTTGATGTTGATGGGCAGGCTATGACCTTGTTCAACCAGTTGAGCGCCAACGACGCCGGTGCCCGCTTCCAGTATGAGAGTGGAACCGCTGGTGTCGGTTAGGTAGACCTGTACGTAGTACAGATTGAATTCTTTCAAGATGAGGTCGCAAGCGTTTCTCAGCATCACATCGAGTTCATGCACCTGAGAGACGGCGCGCCCCACTTCTGCCGCTAATTCCAAGTTGCGGGTGCGATCAGCGACGCGCTGTTCCAGGGTGGCGAAACTTTCGCTCAATTGAGCCGACATAGAGTTGAACGCAGCCGCCAGAGAGCCGGTTTCATCGTTCGATTCGACCTTGGCGCGAGCGGAAAGGTCTCCCGCTGAGACTTGTTCCACCGTTTGTGTCAGGCGGACAAGCGGCGCGGCGATAAATTGACCGGTGATAAAACTTAAGGCGGTGGCGACGATCAAGAGACCGAGGAGAATGAATGCCGCGATCCATAAAGAGGCCTTTGTCTCGTTTTGAACTTCCTGGCGAGAACTTGCGATGGCTGTATTTAATTCGCTGACCGGCGCGATGATTCCCAAACTGTAGCCTGCCGTTTGCAGCGGCGTGAACGCCATGTATGATTCCACGCCGTTGATCGTCACGATAGACAGCCCGGACTTGCCGTCTGTCATTTGAGTTGTGAGGGCTTGCAGTTCTTCTGAGCCGCGATCGAGAACGGTTTGCGTTGGCGTTTCTCCGAGCGGCACTTCTTCGGGTTGTAAACCAAAGAGGGGGTAGCCCTCCGGCGGCATGACGAGAATGTGCCCCGTGTCGTCCACGAGGAAGGCGAAACCGGTGTCGCCGACTTTAATTTGGGAGATATTCTGCGCAATGCGCCCCAGGTGCAAGTCGATGCTCATCACGCCTTGGAAAACGCCTCTTTCATTGTATACAGGCGCGGATGCGGTTACGATCAATCCGGTACCTGCCTGATCTTGATACGGTTCGGTCCAGCGGACGCTCCGGTCAGGGTCGTTCTGTGGGGTGACGATGGTGTAGAGAGGCTCCGTGCGAACATCATAGTCTGCAGGAACGAAGGATGCCAGATCAAGGTTGGGGTAGTAGGCGCTGTACCCAAGCGCGCCAATGTAATAAACAGCCACCGCTTCCGGCTGATCTTCCAGGATTTTTGGGGCTGCAAAATCAAGATACGCGGAAATATTAATATCGTCATATATCGCGTCATTCACCTGCACGGTACTTGGGATCAGCACGGTGCCCGGATCGTTTCGTGAGTTCGTGTATTGACCGCCGGGCAACAGAACAACTTCTTGCCGAGAGTCCCAATACGCGCCTTGACTCAAAACGGGTCCTTGCGACGCCAATTGCGCCCGGTAGTCTGCCAATTTAATCAAATTGTGTTGGGTCAAGGAGAAAATCTGGTCGGCGTTAGACGCCTCCGTATTAATCAGGTTGGTTAATTGCGTATCGGTCTGGGCTTCGACGCTGTTCTCATACCTGTCGGAAATGGAAGTTATGATCTTTGACGCTCTCGTAAGAGCAAAAAAAGTTAGCGCGCTGATGGATAGGATTTCAATCGCCAAGAGGGCGAGAATGATCTTGGCTCGCAACCGGAGATTGCGCCAGCGCCCGAGAGCGATCTTATTCTTGATTCCGTTGATTGTTTGATTCATTTGAGACATGAGGGTTCTCCGCGGCTGGGTCATGATTGGTTCCGACCGTCGTGATTGTTGCCAGCTTCCAGCCGCTTGGCGAGGCTTGCGCTAACCCGCGAAACGCCGGCTGCCTTCCCCAGTTCGCGGATGGCGGTCTGCAGGGTTTCTTCGATGGATGAGGCGCTTTGGATGCGGCTGCCGATCAGGTTGACTTGCGCTTCGAACTCAGCCTGCTTCTTGGATTGCTCGAACGAGCGCGCGTTCTGAATGGAAGTTGCCAATTGCGCGGCAAGCGTGGTCTGAATGTTCACATCCGAATCTGTAAAGCGCCCAACTTGATCGGACTGAATATCGAACACGCCGATCAATTTATTGCCGACGATCATCGGCGCCGCCAATTCGGAGCGCGTATCGGGTAGCAGGGGGTTGGGGAAAAAATCGGGCGCCAGAGTCACATCGTTCACGGTAACGCCTTTTTGTTCGCGAGCGGCGCGGGCGACGAGCGACTGTTCGCGGTCTAGCGGGATCGAGCGCTTTTCTGCCGCCATGATGCGCCCCGGTTCTCCCGCCCCGGCGGCAAGCATGAGATTTTTGCCTTCATCGTCGAGCAGGTAAATGTGAGAGTGATAGAGATGGAAGCGTTCTTTGGTCAGGTCTACCACTTCCTGTAATAACCTTTGAGGTTCCAGAATGGAAGAGGTGGCGGCACTCACTTCAGCCACGACCGCGAGGTCTTTTGTGCGGGCTGTCACGCGCTGTTCCAGTTCGCCGAGGATATTTTTGAGTTGAGACGTCATCGTATTGAACGTCGTGCTGAGTATGCCGATCTCGTCTTTCGAATCGATGACCGTCTGGGCAGAAAGGTCTCCGGTTGCCGCTCTCTCTGCCGCGGCGGTGAGACGCGCAAGCGGGTTGGAAATAAATTGAGCGATACCCATTGTGACCGCCGTCATGACGACCACAATGATGATCGCCACGACCATATTGGCGTTTTTGGTCGTCGTGATGGGTAACTGGGCTTCCTGAAGGTTTTGATGCGCCACGACGAGCCAGCCGAGCCGGCCAATGTATTCCTTGTACGGCGACAGCGGAGCGACAACAGGTCTTTTACTTACCAAACTTGGCGCGCCTTCGTATTCCACCTGCGCGTACCCCCCTGATAGCGCGTCAAGGATAGACGCCGTTTGCGCGTCCATCGTCCCTAAGGTCGTTTCTCCATGTTCCAATAGTTGATTATTTTGAAAGATAATTTCCACTTTGCCGGTGTTGCCGAATTGATTGGCGGAAACAAGCGCCGCCAATTCGTTGATGTCGATTGTGGCGCGTAAGACCCCGATCGGTTTGCCCGCCGTGTTGCGCGAGGCGACAGGGATCGCCATTTGAATGGCAAGCGTATTGGTGCTCTCGTCAAATGCCGGCTCGCCGATGTAGACGCCGCCCTTGCCGTCGTTCCATGCCGCCTGCCACCAGTCCTCATCCGCTTGATAGTAATCGGACGTGCGGTCGCTGGACGATATGATTGCGCCGTATTGATCTGTGACAAAAACTTCGACGAACTGCGGAAAGACGGATTGAATATTTCTGAACTCCGCCGATAGATCGTCGGCGATCACGTTTTGGATCAGCGGATCGCTGTCGAGCGCGCGCCCCCAGCGCGCATCGAGGCTTTGGAATTCGCCGCTATCCGGCGACCGAACGGGATTCTCTTGCGCTACGGATTCCTGGAGAAATTTATTGAGCGCTAGCGCGTTAAGCGAGTCGAGGTTGCTGTCGATGGCGTTAGTCACATCGCGAACGCTTGAATCAGCCAGGGCGTTGATGTTACGTTCCACTTGCGTGTTAATCAGCGTGGCTGTAATGCTGTTCGAAACGATCGAGAAGATCACGATGGACGCTACTGTGGCGGAGACGATGGACGAGATCAGTTTAACCCGCAGGGAGTAATTGCGGAACTGACGGAAAATGATAAAAGCCAACAGCGCGATCGGCACAGGGACAATAAAGGTGATCAGCGCTTGAATCCCTGCGGCGCTAATGCGCTCCCACGGAAGAAACGCGTCCATCAAGATGAAGAGCAAGCCCGCCGCAATGCCTGTGACGATCATCGCTGTCTGGCGGGTCTGCAACGTTTCGATGGCGACTATGGCGCAGAGAAACACCGAGCCTATTAGGAATATCACGCCCAGACCGGAGATGGAAGCGATAACGCCGACTGCTCCCAGAAGCGAAACCGCCACCGTGAGCCAGGTTCCCGCCTCAATGCGGCCCCGCCAGATCATATACAAGGAGACGACCCACGCCATAGACATGGCAAGCATCGTGGTCGTTGCGACTTTGATCTGCCAGGAAGGGTCTTGAGAAAACTGAAGCAGTAGATATCCGCTTACGATGACGCTGGCGAACAGATAGAGACCGGTCGCAATGAGGGCATTGCGTCTTCGCCTCAGGGTATCTTCGGAAAAGGCGGGTGTTGAATAGTTCATTTCATGACTCCTTGCGCGTTCGGGAAGAAGAAGTGGAACATGGCTCCAGTGAATGTCATCATTGCCTGTTTTCCGTAACTTTTTGAGCGTCGCCGGCTGGCACGGGCTGATCGAGGGAAACCAGGGTGGGCTTCATGCCCAGCGCATGACCTAACTCGCGGGCTGTGATCTTCATCGCCGCTTCGATCGATGTTGCGCCTTGAATCTTTTGTGTGATCAAGTTAAGCATCGCCTCGCGTTTTGCCTGTTCTTGCGCCCGTTCAAACTGGCGGCGGTTCTCCAAAATGGCGGCAAATTGGGGGCTTAGAGAGGCGAGCAGACGGGTTTCGGCTTGCGTGAAACTGTGCGGTTGCTGTCCTTCCAGCAAGACAATGGCGTCGCGACGCGATCCAATATAGATGGGGAGAGCCGCAACACTGCGATAATTTACCTTTTGGGCGATGGCTCTGGTCGCCTCGTCCACGCGCTCGTCGTTCCATACGTCGCTAAAAAACAGCGGTTCCAGGCTTGTGAACATAGACAGGGAACTTAACATGTCTTTCGAATAATGCGTGTCAATGGGAGAGGCTGGCAGTTCGGCGCTCTTCGACCAGTTTGCAATAATGGTCATGCCATCCAGTTCATCCCTGTCGTTATACGCCAGGCTTCCCAAGATAGCCCGGTCGATCGCGCGAATCCCCAGCGACTCTACGATGAATTTGATCAATTCCTGTAAATTGGTCGCTTGCGACAAACGATCGCTTGCGTTGAACAACTTTTCAGACTGCGCTAACGCCGCTCTGGTTTCCTCGTATTGATTGGCATTTTGCACGGCAACGGCAACTTGCGAACTGAGCGTGGTTTGAACGGCGATATCCGCGTCTGTAAAGCGACCGATTGCCTCCGATTGCACGTCGAACACGCCAATGATGTTTTCGCCCACGATCATCGGCACAGCCATCTCGGAGCGCGTGTCGGGCAACAGCGGGTTAGGCAGAAAGTCCGGCGCTTGCGTCACGTCGTTGACCGTGACGCCTTTTCGTTCGCGGGCGGCGCGAGCCACCAATGACTGTTCGCGGTCGAGTGGAATGGAACGACCTTCGGCGACCATCTGCCTGCCCGCCGCGCCCGCGCCCGAAGCAAGCACAAGCGTGTCGCCGGCTTCGTTCAAGAGATAAATATGGGCGTGATACAAATTGAAGCGCTCCTTGGTGAGGTCAACCACCTGTTGCAACAATTCGTCTGTCTCTAAAATCGTGGAAGCGGCGATGCCTACTTCCGCCACAGAGGAAAGCGCCTTTGTGCGTTCAGCCACGCGTTGTTCCAAAGAACCGATCAAGTCGCGCAGTTGGGATGTCATGCGGTTGAACGCCGTAGCCAGCGCGCCGATTTCATCCTGATTACTCACATGAGTCGTCCGGGTTAAATCGCCTTCGCTGACCAATTGCGCCGTTGCGGCTAATTCAGTGATCGGAGTGGTGATCTGGCGGGCGGCAAGCACGCCTAAGAAACCGGCGACGACGATCGCGATCAAAGTTGTGATGATCGTCAGAATGATGTTTTTGGAAGCCAGCGATAACGCTTCAGAAGCGGGCTGTTCGGCGAGAACATAAAAGGTTTGATCGCCAAACGTAATCTTTTCGACTGCCAAAGCGGCGGAAGCCCCGCTTAAGCCGGTGGTAAATGAATTTTCTGCTGGAGGAGTGATTTGCGCTCTTTTCAAAACGAAGGAAGGATTGGCATGGGCAACCACGAAACCGTTATTATCTGTCATGTATACTGCGCTCTCGCCAGTTACGCCCGCCTGCGCCATGAGGTCCCACACCGATTTGAAACGAATCTTGGCGATCAGCACATAATCGAGCCTGCCGCTCCGAAGGTCGAGCATTGGAACGGAAACGACCATATACGGCTCGCCCGTGACTTCGTTGAAAAAGACAGGGCTAAAATAGGTTGCGTTCGTTTCTTTCGGCTTATCAAATTCTTCGGAACCAGCCCTATTGCTAAATTCCCCGGGTGTAACCACCTTCGAGCGGGAGAGGAAGATCAATTCCCTGCCTTGGCCGTTCGTCAGAACCAGTTCCTCGTAGACCGTCTGGTCTGAAAACAGATTGGAAAGCAGGACGGTTTGTTCTTCCCGTGTAGCATTCGAAAAATCATTGATAGCAGTCAATGAACGCAGTTCGGTTTCGCGTCCCTCGATGAAGTTTTCGACCTGTTCAGCCACGCGTTTTGCGAGCTGCCCCTGAGATTCCAGAGCGTGGGGAACCTCGCCACTGTAGGTTTGCCAGGCGCCTATGGCTCCAACGATTAACAAAGGAATCAACACTAGCGCAATAAAGTAGACTGTCAATCGTGTTTGTAGGCTTTTTCTCATAGAGGGTCTCCGACTAGAACTTTCGATCGCGTACCATTGGACGTATTCTGTGAATGATATTTTGCAGACCCCAAGAGACAGAAGCCGTTGGGGTCTGCAAAACGTTTACCTTAGCGGATGATCGTGTTTGCCTGCTTGATGATCTCGTCTGAAATCGTAACGCCATACGCTTGAGCGGCATTTAAGTTGATGAACAAAAAGCTATCGGCGGTTTCCACCGGCGTTTCAGCGGGGCTGGCGCCTTTCAATATCCGGTTCACCATGGCGGCGCCTTGTTCCGCCTCCCCCGCGAAGGTCACTGTATAGTCGGAAATCAGATAGAGCGCGCTTCCGCCTCTGTTACTGCCAAATACCGGAACTCCTTGTTTCTTAGCCACCTCGCTCAGTTGTTCCAGCCCCGGCTCCAGGCTTGAGAGAGGCGAAGGCAAGAAGATGATGGTATCTTCCGGCAAAGTTTCAACAGCCGCCAACATCTCATCAATACTGTTTACCTCGCTGCCGGGCGCCAACTCCACCTTGAATTGAGGCAGGCTGTCGGTTATGCCCTGCAAGACCATCGTCGTAATAGTATCGGCGGGATTGTGAGGAATATAAACATACTTTGTATCGGGCGCGATCTTCAGCGCCCACTCCAGCGCTTTGGCAGAACGGTCTACGATTTGCACGCCGGTCACATTGCCGCCCGGGTTGGCAATGCTCGCCACTACGCCTTCTTCAACGGGATTGATGACCGGGGTGAACACCACTGGGATGTCTGTGCCTTCCACCGCTTTCTTTGCGGCTTTCGTGGTCAGGGTGCCGACCGTAAAGAAGATATCCACCTTTTGTTCCATCAGCCGTTGCGCTTCGGCGTCGAATGCCGCCTGGTCGGGTCCCACTTCGGGGTTATAGAGATAGGTGATATTTTCACCTTCCACATACCCCAATTCGGTCATTGTGGTTTTAAAGTGATCGACAATTGGGCTTAACCAACTGATCTCCACAATGACCCCAACGGTATACGATTGGGGCTTCGACGCGCCACAGCTTGACAGGATCAAACTAAGAGCGAAAAACAAAACGAATAATTTTTTAGTCGACATGATTGGCTCCTTTGAGAAAACGATCTCGGTAGTCATATTTTGCATGAATTCATCGCAACGACCGATGGAATTCGTGTAGAAAAGTTGGGAAAAGTTGGTCCTTATGCCTCGGCGACCAGCGGCAGGGTCAGGCTAAAGCAGGTTCCTTCGCCTTGCGCGCTCTCCACCGCCACGCTTCCGCCGTGTTCTTCGGCGATCATTTTTACAATTGCCAGCCCCAGCCCATTGCCTTTTACATCGTCATGCCCGTTATTTCGCACCCGGTAGAAACGGTCAAAGATGTGAGGCAGGTCAGAGGCGGGGATTCCGTAGCCGTTATCCCGAATGTGGAGACACACCTGCCCAGGCTGGTTTTCAGATGAAAGCGAAATTCTGCCGCCCTCCGGCGTGTATTTGACGGCGTTGCCGATCAAATTTCTTAAAGCCTGACGGATCTGCAACGCGTCTCCTCTCACATGTGAGCTGGTCCCGGTTTTCCCCAGCGTGAGCCACAGCCCCTTCGCTTCTGCCTGCGGTTTAAATTCATCCGCGATGTCCGTTAAGAGGCGAGTGGCATCCAGAATTTCAAACGCGGGTTCCTCGCCCAAATCCATTTTTGCCAGATCGAGCAGGTTCTCCACGAGTTCGCTCATAGTCTCTGTGGAGTTCTGAATGCGTTCCACAAATTCAGTCTGGTTGTCGTTGAGCGGTCCCGCTTGTTTGATGAGGTGACCGAAGCCTTTGATGGACGTGATCGGGTTTCGCAGATCGTGAGACGCGATCGCGATGAACTCATCTTTCACGCGCTCCAGTTCCTTGAAGCGCGTCACATCGTGCAGGATAACCACGCACCCGCCCTGCTCGAGGGGAGTGGCGGAGGCGGAGAAAACGCGCTGGTCGGGCCAAACAACCTCCCCTGCGAAAGAAGCGTTCGTATCCTGAGTCTGGTTGAGGAGCGCGAGGAAGGAATCGTATCCGGCGCCCGCCTCCAAAGTTTGCCCAAGGTTTGTCTCGTAATCGGTAAATAACTTTTGAGCGGCTGGGTTTACGAGAGTCAGCCGGTATTCGGCATCGAACACAAGAATTGCGTCTGCCGCGTTTTGCAGCACGGCGGCTAATTGTTGCTGTTCCCGCGACACGATGTTGTATAACTGGGCGTTTTCCAACGCGATGCTTGCCTGGCTGGTAATGGCTTGCAGTAACAGCAAATGATCGAGGGTGAAGTATTTGGTTTGCTCGTTTGTGAGCACCAGGATCCCCAGCAGGCTGTGCCTGCCGAACATGGGGACAACGACCGCGGAGCCGGCGAATGCCTCTTTTTCATCCCGCCAGAGCGGGTCGGTTTGCGTGTCGTCTACAATGAACCCCTGGCGAGACTCATTGACGATTTCAAACAACCCCTGCGGTAGCGTAAAGTCGGAGGAGGATGATTCGAGACGGAATGTTTTTTCATACGTTCCCGTTGGATTGAGGATCAGGATATGACCAAACATTGCCCCAAGGGTTTCCACCGTGCGTTTGAGCAACACGGTTGTCAGTTCATCGATGTTAAGCCGCGCGCTCAACTCCTTGCCGATTTCAGGCAACAGGTTAAGTTCGCGGTTCCGCCGTCGGATCACATCCTCCGCCTGCTTAACGCGCAACTTTGTGCGGATGCGGGCGAGTAATTCGCGGCGGTCGAAAGGCTTGGTCACATAATCGTCCGCGCCCATGTTCAACCCAGATTGGATGTCGGCGAGGTCGAGTTTCGCCGCGGTGAGGATGATGACCGGGATGTGTTGGATGGCGGGGTCGGCGCGAATTTCCTCCAAAACGGCAAAGCCGTCTTTGCGCGGCATGTTGACGTCCAGCAGGACCAGGTCGGGCATGTCGCTTCGAACAAGCGTCAACGTCTCGACGCCGTCTTTGGCTTTGATGTGTTTGTAGCCCTCGTTGCTTAGATAACGGGCGAGTAATGTGAGGTTATCGGGCTGGTCGTCGGCGATCAAAATCGTGAAGGATTTCTGGGGGATTGGCTCTTTGTGAACGGTCTTCGCCTGATGCATTTCATCCATGGCGCGCGCGACGATCTGGCAGATCCGCTCGGGATGAACCGGCTTGACAATGACTTCCTTCACCTTGAGGCGGTTCGCGCTGACTTTCAACCCCGGCACGTCGTACGCGGTGATCAAGAACGAAAACGCCGGTCGCCCCGCCGGGTTGCTGTTCAACTGCTCGATCAATTCCAACCCGGTCATCTCCGGCATCACCATGTCGGTAATTAGAATATCCACAACGTCGTTGCCCGCGTGGCGCAGCGCCTCACTGGCGCTGGTGGCTGAAGCAACTTTTACCTGAGGACCTAATTGCGAAATGGCGCGCGCTAACATCGTCGCCGTATTGGGGTGATCGTCCACCACAAGGATTTTGACCGGCGTGTCTACCATGGGAAGGGAAGGTCGGTTCATCGCCTCCTTATTTTCTCTGATCTTCCCCGCCGCACCGTTTGAATTAATTGGATAAAGTTGGCAAAAGTTTGTATCCCCTTGTTGCGCGCCCGGGTTGATGAGACGCCTCGCGCAGGCGCACAGGAAACTGCGCGCCACGAACTCTCAGCCTAAGACAAGCCGATACCCCGTGCCTCGCACATTAATCACATGAACCGGGTTGCGCGGATCTGGCTCGATCGCCTGGCGGATGTGATGGATGTGCCATTTTGTTAATTCTTGCGCCTCGCGCACATCGGCATCATAGCCCTGCGCTTCGGAGACAAGCGTTTGATAATCCACCACGTTTGGAGTGTGACGCGCCAACGACAATAAATAATCGAATGAAGTTGGCGGAAGATTGATGACGCGCTCATTCATCGCGACGCGGCGAGTGTGCAGGTCGAGTGTGAGCGCGCCGCGTTTGAGAAAGCGGTCATCCGCCGTGGCTGCCTGCTCAGCCTTCGATTCGGCCGGTTCGCCCCTTGGGGTTTCCAACTCGTTCAATTCGGCTTGCAAAGAATCAATTTGCCTTTGCAGTTCGCGCTTGCGCCGTTCTTTGTGTTGGTTTGCCAAAACAGAATTCGTGCGGTCGACCACAGCCTGAGGCTTGAGCGGCTTCAAGAGATAATCGGTTGCCCCGCTTCTCAACGCCTCCACCGCCGAATTCAGGTCGGGTTGGGCGGTGAACAAAATGACCGGCAGGTCCGGGTACTTCGCGTGGATCGACTTGAGCAGTTCCAGCCCGCTCACATCCGGCATACGAATATCGAGATAGACCATGTCAAACAGGTGCTGTGAAACGAGAGAAAATCCTTCTGTCCCGTTGATGGCGGTGGTGACTTCAAACCCCGCGCGTTGAAGAATACGCGCTAAAGTTTGGCGCAGGCTGGCTTCATCGTCAATGATCAGAATGTGACCGCTGGCGCTCATTCAAAGCCCTCCTCGTGAATTGGCAGCCAAATGGTGAAGGTCGCCCCGCCTTGCGGGTCGTTCGCCGCTTCAATGCGCCCATGATGTTGTTGGATGATGTCGTGTGTGATGGTCAGCCCAAGCCCGGTGCCTGTATGTTTGCTGGTGATAAACGCATCGAAAACCCTGGGGAGCATTTCAGGGTCGATGCCAGGACCCGTATCTTTGACGGTGAAGAGGATTTCGTTTTGTGAGACCAACCCTTGGGTCTGAACGATGAGGCGCCCGCCGGGTTTCATCACCTCGACCGCGTTCAGGAACAGATTCAATACCACCTGTCGAATCTGATCCGATACGCCTGAAATAGCTGGCAGGTTGGCGTCTGGGAAAAATTCAAAAGCGATTTCTTTTTGACGCATATGCGTGGAGATCAGGGCGTGGACGTCCTCGATCAACCCGTTGAGTTCCACGGGTTGAAAATCCATCATGCGCATGGGGCGGTAGGCGCTGCGCAGACGCTCGATCAACGCCGCCATCCGTTCTGCTTCCGCTAGAATCACATCCAGGTCCTGTTTTGCCTGGCTGGAAAGATCCGCCTCCTCTTTCAGAAGGAACAGAGCGTTTTGAATCGCTTGCAGTGGGTTATTCAGTTCATGGGAAACAGAAGCAAGCAATCGCCCGACAAGCGCGAGACGCTCGTTTTGGATCAATTGCGAGCGAACCGTTTGTTCCTGGCGTAAAGCCGTTTGCAGAGTATTATATAAATTGGCTTTTTGTAACACCACGGTCAACTGGTCCGCAACGGCGACCATGAGTTGCAGGTCGCTATCCGTGAGGCGGTGCGGCGGCGTTTGTTGAATATCCAGCACGCCCACCACTCGATCCTCGATCTTGATCGGCACGGCAATTTCGGATTGTGTTTCGGGCAGTAAAGGACTGCGCTTGAAGAAAACCACGCGATCGACATTGTTGGAGATAAACGACTCACCGGTTTCCGCCACATGACCGGCGATCCCCTCGCCGGGAGGGATATAGTGTCCCTGTTGCACAAGCGTGTCGCCAATATATCCGCTACCGTGGCGTATCACAAGGTTTCTACTATCCGGTTCGATCAGATAAATCTGCACATGATAATAGCCGAAATTTTGGTGAAGAAGTTTTACAACTTCCTTGATGAGTTCGTCCGTATCCAGCGACGCCGCCAACCCCCGGCTGGTTCGGTAGAGCGCGCCCACCTCTTTTAATCGTTGTTGCGTGTTCTCGAACAAGTTGGAGTTTTCGATGGCAATGGCGGCTTGCACGCCCAGCGCGTTGAGCAACTCGGCGTCTTTCATGGAAAAAGCGTTTGCCAGGGCGCTTTGAACGCTGATCGTGCCAATTTGTTGGTCGCCGCTTTGCACCGGCGCAACCAGCAAGGAGCGAAATTCAGGCAACGACTCGCCGCGAATGAAATCCGGATGGGTCCGTATATCTCCGATGTTGATCGTAACCCCCTCGCGGATCACCTGCCCTGCCACGCCTTCGCCCAAACGCATCCGTACCCGCTCAATTTTTTTTTCACCCTCGTCGAAGCCGGAAACAGCGCGGGCAAATAAAGCCTGTTCGTCTGCTTCTAACAGATGAATAACGCTTTTTTCAACTTGCGGAATGAGTTCGCGGGCAGAATCAACGATCAGTTGTAAGACTCCGCTGGTGCCCACGCGCTCGGTTTCACTAAGGGCGCGCCCGATCTTCGCCAGGGCATGGCTCTCTTTGAGGCGATGTTGGATCTCCGCGCTTTGTTGGAAGTTCCAGAGCGCCAGCGCGATCTGGTTGCCCGCCTCTTCCGCTCGTTCGGTTTCCTCCGCCGTAAATTGATGAGGCTCGTTAAAAGCAATGATTGCCGCGCCCAATTTCCGCTCTCTTGCGATGAGCGGAACGCCTAATGCCGAGCGCGCTGGGTAGCGCTTTGCAATCTCGATACTGATATAGGGGGAGTTGAATACATCCTCTATGGCAAGCGCGCGCTCGGCTCGTAATACAGAGGCGGTGAGAGAATGAACCTCGGGGTTCTTTTCAGCATCCCGCGAATACTGGAATGGGAGTTTTGCCGTGGTCGCAGTGGGGATGGTTAACTGTCGTTCCGCGTCCCACCGCGTGATATAACAATCGTCCGCGCCGATGAGCCTTGCCATATCGATCGCCAAAGCGTGTAGAGTGGCGTCAAAATCCTCGGAGAGCAGGATGGCATGTGTCATCTCATTGAGAAGCGCGAGGTATTCCTCTCGTGAAGACACAGCCGTCCCGTGTTGCGATCGAGCGGCTTTCACAGATTGTTTTTTCTCTTGTGTTGCTCTGCTTGTTTCAGGCTGAGCCATTTTGAGCCTAAACGGATTTGGATTATTTTGCGATCTCGGTCGATCGTGTCTCGCGGATGACCGTTACCTTAATCTGTCCGGGGTATTGCATGGTCTCTTCGATTTTCTTTGCCACATCGCGAGCCAAACGAGTCGAGGCGAGATCGTCAATTGCGTCTGGCTTAACAATGATACGCACTTCGCGCCCGGCTTGTATTGCAAAAGCCTGTTGAACTCCATCGAACGACATCGACATTTCTTCGAGCGAGCGGATGCGCTTGATGTATGCCTCAAGGTCCTCGCGCCGCGCGCCGGGTCTCGCGCCGGAGATGGCGTCTGCCGATTCGGTGATGACCGCTTCCACGGTGAGTTGATCCACCTCATGGTGGTGCGATTCGATGGCATTCACCACGATCGAGTTGACGCCATAACGCTTGCAATATTCCGCGCCGAGTTTTGCGTGCGTGCCATCCTGGTTGTGATCCATCGCTTTGCCGATATCGTGCAAGAAGCCTCCCAGTTTGGATAGCTCGACGTTCGCCCCGATCTCCGCCGCCAGGATACCAGCCAGTTTGGAAACTTCGACCGCATGCGCCAGCTGGTTCTGACCATACGAAGTGCGGAATTTGAGACGCCCCATCATTCGTAGGATTTCCGGATGCAAGCCCGAGACGTTTGCCTCATAGGCGGCTTGCTCGCCCGCTTCGTTGATGATCTTTTCCACCGCGCGTGTTTCGTCTTCCACGATCTTTTCGATGTGCGCGGGGTGAATCCGTCCATCGAGGATTAACTTCGCCAACGCCCGCCGGCCAATTTCACGGCGGACTGAGTCGAAACACGAGACGGTCACAGAGTCCGGCGTATCGTCCACGATCACATCCACGCCCGCGGCTTGCTCGAAGGCTTTGATGTTGCGTCCATTGCGACCAACGATGCGCCCCTTCATCTCTTCGCTGGGGAGGGTGACAACCGCGCGCGTCACCTCCGCCACGTGTTCGCTTGCCACGCGCTGGATGGCGTCCGCGATCAACTTGCGGGCGCGTTTCTCGCCTTCTTCGCGCGCTTCCGCCTCGATCTGGCGGATGATGCGCGCCATATCGCCGCGCGCCTCTTTATCCACAGCCGCGAACAATTCTTTCTTCGCATCCTCTGGCGAAAGCTGGGCAATTTGTTCGAGTTTTTTGACCTGCTCCTCGTGCAGTTTATCGATCTCGTTGCCGC
This sequence comes from Candidatus Defluviilinea gracilis, assembly GCA_016716235.1. Taxonomy (NCBI): domain Bacteria; kingdom Bacillati; phylum Chloroflexota; class Anaerolineae; order Anaerolineales; family Candidatus Villigracilaceae; genus Candidatus Defluviilinea; species Candidatus Defluviilinea gracilis. The sequence continues at coordinate 31,876 of JADJWS010000001.1, read as the reverse complement.
GCCGGTCCACCTGCGACTGGCGCTTATTGATCTGTTGCTCGCGTTGTTCAAGGCGGTCGCTTCGGCTGTCCACCTCCGAGCGGCGTTTGTCCAATCGTTCGGTCTCTTTGTTGAGTTCGATGCGCCGTTCTTTCATTTCCGCTTCGGCGGCTTGCACAATTTTGGTCGCGTTCTCGCGCGCCTGGCTTTCGATCAACCGTGCTTGTTCATTGGCGACCTTTAGGATGTTATCTGCCTTGTCTTGCTGGTTTTTCAACGCGCGTTCCGCCTGATACCGGTGAAGGAAGTATCCCGCCGCCAGACCAACGCCTAATACCAGTATGTCAACGATCAAAATAATCGGATTCATGGTGTATCCTCATTTTCTTCGAAAGATTTTTCTTCTTGATGCGTTTCGTTCCAGATTCTTCTCACTACGGGCGCAATAGTCGAATAGGAAAAACCGCGCCTGGCAAGGAACTCTGAAAGTTTTCTTCTGTATTCCTGCCAGTCCAACTCTTTGAAACGGCTTGATTTTTTTCGCGCCGCTTCATATGCCAGCGCGTCATCATCCACAGATTGGAGGGCGGCTGAGGTCGTTTCGTCGTCGATGCCTTTTTGTCGCATTTCCATCGCCAACATGCGGCGACTGCGCGGGCGGAAGGCGCTTCGGTTTTCGACCCATGCGCGGGCAAACTGATCGTCACTGGCAAGCCCATCTTGCCGCAACCGTTCGAGCGTTTGCTCGATCACATCTTCCGGGGTCTCATGTTTGCGCAGGTTCTTGCAGATCTCCGCTTCGGACCTTGCCCGGTAACTCAAAAACAATAGCGCCTGCTGGATGGCTCGTTCTTTCGCGTCCTCAGCCTGAAGCCGCTGAATTTTTTCATCATCCAACCCGTCGCCGACTTTGAGCCATGCGGCGGTAATGCGCGCCAGCCCGAAGGCGAATTCCCCATCGAGGTGCACATTGACTCGATTCGGGTTTCGCTTTTGCGCTTCGAGGGCAGTGATCTTTTTCATTTAAAATAAAACAACCGAAGCGCCGCCTGTCGGTTTCGGCTGTCGAAGACCCCGCGTCAACGGAGAAAAATGTCTGGGAATGTGGAGCAAACCCAACGTCCCGGGTGAAGCGCGCCGGGGTGGGTCAAACCGCGTGACGATGATCAGGTCACAGACGGCGAACGTGTTGTGGGGGTGAAGTCAGTTTCTTTTTCATACATAGTTTGTTTGACTTCTTCAAATAACTCCCAAAACGGGGAGGTTCTTGCTCGTAATATCCAGAGAGTGTACAGCCGAGCCGCAATGCGGCAGAAATAGACTTGTTCAGCGCCTTACTATGCCTCATTATAATGGATTTTAAGGTTTGTTAATGTGTCAAAATTATTGCGAAGGCTGATTCGCCCAGCGTTTTCGACGCGCCAGAATGGGGATAATGATAATGAGGGAGATCACGCCTCCCATGACGATGATGCCATCGGTCGATCCGACTTCAGATTGATCTTTCGGTTCGGGGGTGGTGGTGGCTTGGAAGAAGAACGAGGCTTCAGCGTCTGCTTGTGTGAAGGTTGCCCGGCTTGCCAGCGATTGCGTGAAAGCGGTTAGAGCCATCGCCAAGACCGACGCCAGAATAATGATGATGATGACCCGGGTTGTTCTTTTCATGCCGGGCAAGTATATCACGCGCCTATTGTGTCTTTTATGTACTTGCCTGTCCTTTTGAAGTATAATTTCGGCGCGCTTTCAGGGTGAATGATTACCCTGAATGACGATGTTAATTTTTGGTCGATTCACTTGTTCGATAAAAACTCAAATGACGCGCATGGCATTCATGACGATGGCTGACAATTCGTTATGCAAACTCATGTTTACAAATTTGGTTCAATTAGGTAAAATCGTGCAATATTTCACGAATAAATCTTCGTTCCAGGAGAATGCATGATCCGAAAATTTTTTGAATGGGTCTTAAGCCCGATGGGGCGGATAGCAGTGGTGATCACCGTAATGTCGCTGTTCAGCCTTGCCGCCTATGGGGTTTATCAAACTCAACAGCCTCCCGAACAACCGATTCAATTCACTCATAAGTTACACGTAGGGCTGGGCATTCAATGTTTGTATTGCCATCCCGGCGCTTTGCGCGGACCGTCTCCCGGTTTGCCGACCATCAACAAATGCTGGGGATGCCATCAGCAAATTGCAAAAACACAAACCAGTCCGCTTCTCAAGCCCATGGTCGACGCAATGAACGCCGGCGTGGGTTTCACGTGGGTTCCGGTGGCGCAAGTGCCGGACTTTGTGCATTTCACACATCGTCCGCATGTGGCGGCGGGTCTCAACTGCGAAAATTGTCACGGCGACATGACTAAAGTGACCATCGCCGAGAACCCGCAGGTGATGAACATGGGGTGGTGTCTTAACTGCCACAAGTCGCGCACCGAGGATAACGTCCAAAATAACCCCACGGGCGACGCCGGCGTATCTGCCCAGTTGGAGAAGAAGCGCACGAAACTCACCGATTGCGGCACATGTCATTATTAATCCGGGCACAGAGGAATATTCTATGAGTCAAAAAATTTCCCGGCGTGATTTTCTCAAATTAGCCACTGCAGGCGCGGCAACCACCGCGGTATTAACCGGTTGCGGTCCCGCTTCGCGTTACGTGACGCGCGAACCGTATACCAAAATGCCGGAGTACACCTACAATGGTTTGAGCGCCTATTACGCCACCACCTGCCGCGAATGTGCGGCTGGTTGCGGGCTGATCGTCCGCACCATGCAAGGGCGCGCCATCAAAGTGGAAGGCAACCCTGCGAACCCGATCAACCTCGGCAAGACCTGCGGCGCGCGGGCAGGCAACCTTGCACGGCTTGTATAACCCCGATCGTGTTGAATTCCCCGTGAAGCAGGCGCGCGGCGCGGCATTGGCAACCACTGCCATGAATTGGGACGAAGCGCTTCAAGTTGTTTCGGATGCTTTGAGCAAATCGAACGCTTCCGAAGTTGCCTTCCTGCTAGGAACCGCGTCGGATCACCTTTACGATTTGGTCACCGATCTCACCCAGGCAATCGGCGCGCCTGCCCCGATCCGTTTTGGCGCGTTGAGCATGTTCGAATCTCGCGCCACCTTGAGCAAGGCGGCTGAGAACCTCCTGGGAGAGGCTGGCTTGCCGTTCTTTGACATGGCAAATGCCGATCTCGTCGTTTCATTTGGATCAAACTTCCTCGAAACGTGGCTTTCGCCAGTGGCTTACACGCGCGGCTTTGCAAAAATGCGCCGCGGTAATAAGCAAAAGCGCGGATACCTCATCCAGTTTGAATCGCAGATGTCGCAGACTGCCGCCAAAGCAGACGAATGGATTCCGCTTCTTCCCGGGACGGAAGGCTTGGTTACCCTTGCCCTCGGCCGGCTCGTGGCGGAAGCAAAAGGCGGAACAACCCCTCGCGCGTTTGCATCTGTCGACATCGAAGAGGTATCCGCGAAATCTGGCGTTTCGCTGGAACAACTGGAGCATATCGCCAGTTTGATCGCCCAGGCGCAAGCCCCGCTTGCCATCCCCGGCGGGCAGGCATTAGGGCAGAGCAACGGGCTGTTCACAGCAGAAGCGGCGCTTGCATTAAACGCGTTAGTTGAAAACTACGGCAAACCCGGCGGCGTGTTCATCTCTCCGCTGTCACCGAACGAAGATGTTTACCATCGCCCTGCCAGCGCGAAAGAAATGGCAGACTTCATCACAACGCTGAAGAGCGGCGGCGTGAAAACCCTGTTCATTCATGGGGTCAACCCGCTATTTGAATTGCCAAAATCGCTAGGTTTTGCCGAGGCGTTAGCATCTATTCCTACTGTGATCTCGTTCGCAACATTCCCCGACGAAACCGCTCTCGCCTCCGACTATATCTTCCCCGATCATCAAGGTCTCGAAGCGTGGGGGTACCAGCGTTCTGCGACCGGCGCCATGCAATCGGTGCTGTCAGGCGCGCAACCGGTGGTTTCGCCGATGGGCGATACGCGCTCCACAGCCGACGTGTTGATCGAAGCGGCGCGGTTGGCTGGCGGAAAATTTTCCGAAGCATTGCCCTTCACCGACGAAGTTGCCTTCATTCGAAACAAAATTTCCACCCTCATCCCTCGCGCCGATGGTTCATTCGTTGCGCCAGAGATCAACACCTTCGCTTCTTACTTTCAGCAACATGGCGGCTGGTGGTCTGCGGCGGGAGTTTCTACTTCATCATCTTCCGCAAGCGCGCTCAGCAAGGCGATTGCCGTCAAAGAGACAGAATTTGCCGGCGACGGCGAGTTCTTCTTTATCCCATTCGTTTCGCCGACGTTGGGCGAGGCTGGCGCCAACAAGCCATGGTTGCAAGAGTTGCCCGACCCGATGACCACTGTCATGTGGAATTCGTGGGTGGCGATCAACCCTGAAACCGCTCATCATCTCGGTATTGAAAACGACGACGTAGTGAAGATCATCAGCGAAGCCGGGGAGGTAGAAGTGGCAGTGTACGAGTATCCAGCCATCCACCCGGAGGTGGTTGCCATGCCCTTCGGGCAAGGTCATACCGCTTATGGAAGGTTTGCCACAGCCAAAATGCCGCAAGACCGATTTATGGGGCTTGTGCCGCATGGCGGGCTTGTGGGCGATGCCATGCAACGCGGCGCGAATCCAGCCGATGTGCTCGGCGCGCATTTCAATGAAGCCGGTGATCTTGCCTTTGCGGGCATGAAAGTAAAGATTGAAAAGACCGGACGTAAACAATACCTATCCCGCCTCGAAAGCCGCATCGGCGTCTACGGCGAGGGATTTCCCGAGGAGAAATAATCATGACCGTTGATTTAAATCTCGTTGGCGCCAAAGGCGCCATCGCCGAAGCCGCGGCAGGAAAGTGGGGGATGACCATCGACCAGGATATTTGCACCGGCTGTCAGGCATGCGTTGCGGCGTGCGCCATGGAGAACAACCTTGCCTTTGTGGGCGAGGAAGACGCCGGCTATGGGCGAACCCAGCACTGGATCCGGATCGAACGTTTTTGGGATGGGGAATATCCGCACGTGCAGGCGACTCCCTTTCAGCCGATGCTCTGCCAGCAATGCGGTCACGCGCCGTGTGAGCCTGTTTGCCCAGTGTTTGCCACTCCCCACAGCCCGGCGGAAGACCTCAATTTGCAAGTGTATAACCGTTGTGTCGGCACGCGCTATTGCGCCAACAACTGCCCCTATCAGGTGCGTTCGTTTAACTGGCGCGATTACCACACCGTTCCCGAACTTGGAAATATGGTGAACGGGACGCTCGTCTTCCCGCTTCATAATCAACTCAACCCGGATGTAACCGTCCGCCGCCGCGGTGTGATGGAAAAATGCACGTTCTGCATTCAACGCATCCACAAGGCTCAAGATAAAGCCAAGTCTGAAGGGCGCGAGGTTGAAGACGGCGAGTTCACAACCGCTTGCGCGCAAGCCTGCCCGGCAAGCGCGATCACTTTTGGGCGTGTGGATCACCCGGAGAGCCTGGTCAGCCAGCTGGCTCATCAGGAACGCGGTGTGAAGCACCTCGAAGAACTCAATACCCTGCCGCGCGTGACCTACCTCAAGGAAGGTTAACTCATGACCGCTACTTCCAAATATTTATCCGGTGCGCATGAAGCGCACGACTCTCACCACGAAGAAGATCCGAAACAGTATTTGATGTACGATCCCAAGCCGCGCGGCGAGATGAACGCGATGGTGATGGAATCCATGCACACGACCTCGTGGAAGTTCTGGGCAGTGTTGGGCGTGCTGGCGTTTCTGGTTGTTACCTGTTTCTTCTTTGCCTGGGGATATATGATCAATGAAGGCTTGTATGTTGGCGGGGTGATGCGACCAGCCTATTGGGGCATCTTCCTCGTCAACACCGTGTTTTGGATCGGTATTAGCCATGCGGGAACCTTTATCTCCGCGATCCTGCGCGTGTTCAAGGCGGAGTTCCGCCGTCCGTTTACCCGCGCCGCCGAGCTAATGACCACCTTCGGCTTGATCCAGGCGGGCGCGAGCATCTTCATGCACATGGGTCGTGTGTGGCTTTCGTATTGGATGTTTCCCATCCCGAACGCGCGGCAGTTGTGGCCCAACTTTCACTCGCCCTTGATGTGGGATTTGCTCGCCATTTCCACCTATGTTCTTGGCAGTACCATGTACCTGTTCCTGCCGCTCATCCCTGATCTTGCCATGGCGCGCGATCGTTCCACCGGCTGGCGCAAGACGTTCTACAAAATCCTCGCGCTCGGTTTCCGCGGCACAGAGGGCGAGTGGCGGCATCTCACGGTCGCCATGAACTTCTTCGCCTTTGCCATCATCCCTGTGATGTTCTCTGTGCATACCATCGTGTCTTGGGACTTTGCCATGGCGATGCGCCCGGGCTGGTCTTCCAGCGTGTTCGGTCCGTATTTCGTGCTCGGCGCTTTGCATTCGGGTATGGGCGCGGTGGCGATGGTGCTGTTTGTGATGCGCGCCACCATGAAGCACATGGACTATTTCATCCGCAAAGAGCACTTCGATGCGCTCGGCAAGTTGATGCTGATGGTCACCTTCGCTTACACATACTTCTTCTTCAACGACTATATCGTGCAATGGTACGGCGGCGACAAGGCAACCGATGATCTTTTGCACTGGTTGGAAGAAGGTCCCATGGCATGGATGTTCATTCAGTTCGTGTTTTTCAACATCGTCATTCCGCCGCTGTTGCTGTGGAGTAAGAAAGTGCGTGAAACCCCCTGGTTGCTTGCCTTGATCGGTCTGATGATCAACGTTGGCATGTATTGGGAGCGTTATTTGATCATTCCGGTCATGCTCACCATCAACCGTATGCCGTTCACGTGGAAATTATTTGAACCGCGTCTCGAGATCTTCCTCACCATTGGAACATTCTCCATGTTCCTCCTGTTCTATATGATCGTTTCCCGCCTCATCCCTTTGATCCCGGTCTGGGAGGTGCAAGAAGGGCAGATGACTCACTCGCTTCGCAAAGTGGGTAAGGCGAAACTCCCAACGATCAGCGAATTCGAATAAACGGAGCGAACCATGTCTGAAGCAACTTTACTTGCTGTCTTCGAAGACCTAGACCCCGCCGCGAGCGCCATCGAAAAATTGCACGAGATGGGCGTGGGCGATGAAAACATCAATGTGATTTCCGGCGTGCCGGTGGCGCATAAAATTTTGGGGCGCCCGCATCCATGGACGAACGTATCGAAACTTTCGATGGGCGGCGCGGCGGCGGGCTTTCTGTTTGGCATCTTCCTCAATTTTGGAACGCCCCATCTCTATGGCATTCAAGTAGGCGGGCAGTACGTTACCCCGATTCCGCCTGGCGCAATTGTGACCTTCGAAATGACCATGCTGTTTGCGCTCCTTGCCACCTTCCTCGGCGTCTTTTTGGATAGTTACTTCCCGAATTATCGCCCGCTGGAATATGTCGACGAGGTGAGCGATGGAAAGATCGCCGTCTTCTTTCGGGTTGCGGAAGACGACGCCAAAAAATTTACCGACGCCATGAATACGCTCGGCGCTGAATCTGTCAAACCCGCGGAGGCGCGGCAACTATGAGACTTTTGAAACAACTATTCTGGGTTTTCCTCACCCTCGGTATCCTTTTCGGAATTCTCGAACTCTTCATGTTCGATATCATCAAGATCGACTGGGTCAGCTTCATGGAGATCCAGCCATCCTATCGCGCGATGGAAGACCCGCTTCCTCCGCCCAGTCAATCTGTTCCAATAGAAGGGGCGATCGTCATCCCCGGCATGGGCGCGCCCGAAAACCCCACCATAGCGGATGACGCCTCCCTGGCGCGCGGCGCGGAATTGTTCGCGATCAACTGCCAAATGTGTCACGGCGCGGATGGCGCCGGGAGCGGACCGGTTGCCCCATTTCTTATCCAATTCAAGCCTGCCGACCTGACCTCCGCTATTGCGCAATCCAAGAGCGACGGTTCGATGTTCCTGACCATCTCCAATGGCGTGGATGGACGCATGCCCGCTCTGAACGAAAACCTGACCGTGTCTGAGCGCTGGGATGTGGTTAACTTCCTGCGCACATTACAACCTGCAGAATAGGGATTTCGATTATGAATGATGTTAGAAAATTAATTTACACCACGATCATCGCCTTTCTTGCAACGCTGGTGGTCTGGATCACCGCCCTGTTGTTTTGGTCTTGCGGGTTTTCCTTCGAGTGCGCGCGCGCGAGCCAAATTGTGGAACGCACTCCGGTCCCCACCTTGATTCCCGCCAGCCATGTCGATTCTTCCATGGGCGGCGCGGCGGACGAGTTTGATAAATGCCAGGTCTCCGCGACTGAGTTGATCGGCGCGTGGGTTTCGGCAGGCGCCCCTGAAAGTGAAGCCTTTCCATTCACCGATATGAACGGGAAAGACTGCGAAGCGACGTATCGGGATATTCAACCGCTGTTTGTGGAAAACGGGCAATGGTATGCCAATGCGATTGGGTGTGTCTCGTGTCATAACTCGGCGCTCACAGCGCGTAGCGGCGGGTTGGACCTGTCCAGCTACGATGCCATGCAGTTGGGCTCACAGCGCGCGGATGCAACTGCCACCGGCAACAACATTTTTGGCAACGGCAATTGGGAAGACTCTACGTTGTTCGCGGTTTTGACAACGCAAGGCATGGTTCCCACCGGTCACTCGGCAGATGTTTCGCCAAATAATTTTGCGTTCTACGTCGGGTCTGCGGTGGAAGTTACCGCAACGCCAACGCCGTAATACGGATTTGAATAAAAAAATCTCCCGAGTACTCGGGAGATTTTTTTATTACCAGCGGAGAGGGCGGGATTCGAACCCGCGAACCTTTGTGGGTTACACGCTTTCCAAGCGTGCGCGCTAAGCCAGACTACGCGACCTCTCCATTGGGTGGAAGCGGGCAGATTATACCATGCGCAAACTAGTTGTCCAACGCTCCCTGGTTGATCCAATCGACGATGAGTTGCACTTGTGGGGGCGTCAACTTCGGTCCGCGTTTGGGCATTTCTTGTGTAATCACCTGTTCAGCCAGCAGGCTGTTGTCGGCGTCGCCGGGGGTGAGGATGAGTCCATTTTCGGAGCCAGCCATGAGTGCCGCATAGGTGGTGAGGTTTAATCCCTCTTTGGTTTCGCGTCCGCCGTGACAGTTCTTACAGCGGCTATCGAGAATGGGGAGGATTTCATTGGAAAAACTCACTGTGGCGGTCTGGTTCTCCGCCTCGGTTGGCGGCGTGGTGGGGATGATAACAGTCGGGATGGCGGTATCGGTTGGGGGCGCGGAGGTGTCGGTAGGGGAAAGCGCCTCAGTTGCCGGGGCAGGCTGACTCGTCGGCGGTGAAGCGGGCGCGTCCGTGGGCTGGCCCCCACAGGCGGCGAGGATTCCCGTCAAAACGATTGTGAGCAAAACTTTTTTCATTGTTCTCCTAGAAACCATATAAGATGACGCCGCCCAGAAACGCCAGCGTGAAAGCGATGAGAAAACTTAAGCCGTAAGCCGCTGTGTAGAGGACGCGGTTGCCGGCGCTGAAAATTTGCGGGTTGCGATAACGAACAATGCTGATGCCGGTGGTGAGAGCAAGCAAAATCAGGGCAAGCATTACCTTGACGCTCGCGTTTGGCGCGTCGCCTTCGTAGTTTTTGATGTTATCCATCATGCCAGTGACGCCTGCCGCGATGGTGCTGACAGCGGCAAGGGCGATGTTCGCAAAGGCGGCGAGTTCCAGCGCTGGGTTCTTTCTCCACCAGGCGAGCAGGATGAAGAGGAAGGCGGCGCCGGTCAGCGCGATGGGGAAGTGCACGACCATCGGATGGGTGGGATGGATCTGTGTAACGGCGGCGATGAAGCGGTTGATGAAATCCATTGTTTCTCCTCGGTGAACTCCTTGTCTACCAGATTGCGGGATGATACCTATTATTACGCAAGTGTGGCTAAGAAAATTTTCATTTTTGCGGAAACAAAACATCGGACAGTTCGCAACCTGTCCGATGTTTTGTTTGGAATTTTGTGTTGTCAGTTTTTTGCGGGAAGCGGCAGTTCGCGCGGAGCCACCATGCCCCAGCGCGATGCGCCGAGGTACAAAATATCGAGGATGAGATCCTCGTAGCGAATCCCCTCCGCTTTGGCTTGCAGGCACAAGTCGCTATAATCGGGCGTGAGGCCGGGCAGGGTGTTGATCTCGAGCAGGCGCGGGTTGCCCTCATCGTCGAGTCGGATGTCGGTGCGCGAGATATCCAGCGCGCCGAGCAGTTGATGCGCGCGCAGGGCGAAATAGCGAAGTTTCTTTTCCAGTTCGGGTTCCACCACCGCCGGGCAAAAATAACCGGGCGCGCCTTCTTCGCCCACTTCTTTCGACTTGGACGCGTTGCTGTATACCTTCGGCGTAACGGAGCGCGTCATATCCAGTTCGAGGATGGGGAAGCGGTGGAAGCCGTCTTTTTCATACCATTCGGGGTTGCGCGAGTAGAGTTTCGCGTCGGCGCGCCCGAGGATGCCGACCGTGAATTCGCGCCCCGGTAGAAAGACCTCCACCAGCGCGGGTTGCTGGTAGGTGTTGATGATGTATTGCGCCCGTTCGCGTAATTCCTTCTCTTTGGTAACGATGGCTTTTGTATCCACGCCCATGCCGGTGCCTTCGCGCGCTGGTTTAACAAAGAGCGGATATTTCAATTCGGGTCGAAGCGGTTCGTCGCCGACGATGAACTCTTGAAACGGCGCCACGGGCAACCGTCGGTCGCGCCAGATGCGTTTGGTCAGCGTTTTATCGAGCGAGATGCCGTTGGTTAGCACGCGCGAGCCGGTATAGGGGATGCTCAGCATTTCAAGCAGGGCTGGCACTTGCGCCTCGCGCGCGTCGCCGCCGAGTCCTTCGGCGATATTGAAGCAGATATCCGGCTGGTGATCGCGCAACGCGAAGGGCAGGTCCCTGTCGGCTTGGAGGAAGACCGTTTTGTGCCCGTCAGTTTCAATGGCGGCGCGAAGCGAATCAATCGTTTCGATGTGGTCGAAGTCCGAGAAGGCATCCGGCGGGACGCCCTCCGGCTTGGGTTGTGAATCGTCCTTGATGTTGGCGAGAACGGCGACCTTCCAATAGCGCTTCATGAGGATTTGAATCTCCTTTTGTTTGATTCAAAATTTTTCGAGACAATGATAGCGCAATGCTGTCAGATGACAAGGTTTTTAAGTTTAAAACATTCTGCTAGACAATGAATTGTCTTTCAGGTATCATCGGTTCACTTCCAACGAAACGGGAAAGAGAAAAACACGAATGGCAATGTTTTCAAAAGACCTGGGCATCGACCTGGGAACGATGTTCACCCGCCTGGCGGATGCGACTCAGGTGCTGGCTCAGGAGCCGACCATCGTTGCGATCGAGGCGATCGAGCAAAAGATGGTGGCGGTGGGGCAGGAGGCGCGCGATATGTACGGCCGCGTGCCGGAGAGCATCGAAGTGGCGCGCCCGTTGAAGAACGGCGTGATCGCTGATTATGAAATTACCGAGACGCTTCTCTCGTACCTGCTTTCACGCGCCAGCGGAAGCATGCGCATCTTTCGCCCGCGCGTCATGATCTCCGTCCCCAACGGCGTCACCAGCGTGGAGCGGCGCGCAGTATACGAAGCAGTGCTGGAGGCGGGAAGCCGCGAGGCGTTCCTCATCCAACAGCCGCTTGCGGCGGCGATCGGGGTGGACCTTCCGATTGGTTCGCCTTCGGGCAATATGGTGATCTGTCTCGGCGGCGGTTGCACTGAGGCGGCTGTGTTGGCGATGTATGGCATTGTCTCTGCGGAGACTCTGCGCTCCGGCGGCATGGACTTCGATGACGCCATTGTTAATTATGTGCGCAGGAAATATGGCGTGGTGATCGGGCAGGTGACTGCCGAACAACTCAAAACAAGGATCGGCGCGGCGGTTCCACAAGATACCGAGAACAGCATGGAAGTGCAGGGACAGGATCAAGTGACCGGCTTGCCGCGCCCGGTCACATTGACGACCGGCGAGATCGTCGAAGCCTTACAAGACCCGCTCAAGGCGGTCGTCGAGACCGGTCGCCGCGTGTTGGAAAAAACTCCCCCCGAATTGGTCGCGGACATCATTGACCGAGGCGTGGCGTTATGTGGCGGCGGGGCGCTCTTGCGCGGCATTGATAAGTTGTTGACGAAATCCTTGGGCATCCCCGCGTATTTGGTGGATACGCCGATGACGTGCGTGGTAGAGGGCACGGTGAAGGCGATCCCAATGTATAACATTTTGCGGCGTAGTTTGCCGCAGGTTTGATATGCGGGCTTTATTCAGGTTAACCTGATCCCCTACAAGATGTCACACTGATCGGTAGCGCAGGGCCTCTGTTTGAGTCGTGGAGATGTTTCGTTGCGCTCAGCTTCATAATATTCAGCATGACATAGTCTACAGTTCGCCCATTAAGGTTAATCAGAATACGAGAATAAATTTTGGGACGCGAAAAACGCCGATGTTTGCTGAGTCAAGCAAACATCGGCGTTTTTGATTCGAGTAGATTGCGCTTTATCCTTCAGGTTATTGGTCGGATGAAAACACCAGGTTGATGAAGTAATCACGCTCCCCGATAAACCCGTTGAGATCGATCTGTTGCCCCACTGCAACGTCGGAAGATTGGAAGCCGTATTGTCCCACGCTGAAACCGTCCATGGAGGCTTCGTCGATGTTGAGGGGTATTGCGCCGTTCGGGGTATCCTGCCAATGGGCAAAGATGTCATTGGTTTGGACGGTCAATGGTGACGGCAGTTTTACTACGGTGGTCCCAGTTTGGGCGGGGGGTGAGTCGTCGGATACGCGGATGCGATAGACGACCTTCCAACCATCATCGTTGGGACGCAGGATCAGCAAGTCGAATTGTTCAACGGCTTTGTCGCTGTCGTTGAGATACATGATCCCATTAATAAACCCATCCGATGGCATGGCATATTCGTGCAGGAAGAGGTGACGCCTGGCGGATGAATCGCCTTTTGGCGCGGAGGGAACCTGCCCTGAAAAATCAAAGCCGATTTGCCGAGTCTGTAAAACAGGTTGAGGCGTGGGGGAGTTGTTATCGTTGGCTAGCGAAATGCTGGAACACGCGAGGGACAAAACGATGAGGAAAATAAAAAAGAGAATAGGCGCTTGTCTTGCCGGTCGATTCATGCATTAAACCTTTTTGTTGATTGCCTTACACATTCAAAATCGGAGCGCTGATTCACGCTGATAACGCAGATTTTTCTTTATGAATCAGCGCGCTTTGCGATCTGCGTCGCCAAAATCGTTGTGTAAGATGATCAGACCTTTTTACCACTTGAGAATCTGTATTGCGATAAAGTTTGCGGTCCCCACAAGAAAATAACTACGACGGCGGCGATCACAACCAGCGCATAGCCAACTGCGGCATTGCCCAACTCAAAGGCTGTACGTCCGCCCGGGAAAATGCTTCTCGCGGTATTGCCAATGGCGTGTAAGAGAATCGCCACGAAGACGCTTTTTCCAGCATTGTTATATACCCAGACGATCAGAATTCGTATCCCGACTGTAAACAGAGTGCCCCATGCCATCAACGGTAGAGTTTGACCGAGTTCAATCATGGATGGGTAATGCCAGATTGCGTGGATCGCGCCCATCAGTAAGCCGGCTTTCAACGCTCCCCAGCGCTCTTGCATGGGGTCAATGGCGTATCCCATATAACCTAATTCTTCGCCTGCCGCGGCAAAAAAGAACGCAAGAAAGACAAGCGGCGCGGCAGAGGGAATGTGCCATGAAGCGGGGACAGGCAGACCCGTGACGCGCATCACAAGATACGTTATGGTATCCAGAAACGGCATCAGAAAAATAACAGGGAGGTACCAGACCTTTCGCTTAATGTTCTTGTAATCGAGGGTCTTGCTCAATAACCGTTTGATTCCATCAAAATTCTCTTCTCTATACACGAGGATTAAAGCGGCGATGAGAGGGACGAAGGTCGCTCCAACGTCGGTGATTGGCAGATTATCGGGAAGTCCTTCGGCTTTAATCACCGTGCTAAGAAGCCAAAATGGAAGGGTCAAGACATATACCAGGATAAAAAAAGAGCCTGGAGTTCTTTTTGTGGATACGCTTGTATTCATAAATTTGTGTTCGAGGCGGCAAGCCTCCAGTTTCCAGTTCTGTTCCCCTACAAATAATACGTCATCCTCTGCAAATGCGTGACCGGGTCGATGTACTGCACCTTCACATCCTCCGGCACGTTGATGCTGATGGGGGCATAATTGAGAATGGCTTTAATCCCCGCCCTCACCAGTTGGTCTGCCGCGCCCTGCGCCGACGCGGCGGGCACGCACAACATCGCCACCTTGATCTTGTGGTGCTTGATCTTTTCGATCATGCCTGCCGAATCGAGAACTTGAAAATCGCCCACTGGCTGCCCCACTTTTTTCGGATCGTTATCGAACACCATACTCACGTGAAAGCCGCGATTGGCGAGCTCATTGTAATGAGCCAGCGCGTGACCGATATCGCCCATGCCCACGATGATCACATCCCAAACGCGATCCATCTTGAGGATGCTTCTCAATTTTTCCATCAAGTAAGAGATCGAATACCCCGTCCCTTGTTTGCCGAACTCGCCGAATTGTGAAATATCCTTGCGGATCTGCGCGGCAGAAATGCCCACGATCGCCCCCAAGTCCTGCGACGAAGTGGTTTGAATCCCCTGGTCAGACAGCCGTTGCAACGCCCTCAAATAAATGGGCAACCGCCCGATGATAATATCCGGTATCCTCTCAGTAGCCATGCAGGACATCCCTCGTTGAATGTAAAGTTATCTGACACGAAATGTAGAACACTGACCCGCGCGGAAGAACGCACAGATACGCTTTTTGAATCAACGTGTTCAGTGTCCAAAAAACGGCCTGTATGTTTATTCGATTAACTCTACCATAAAAGGTTTCTTAGTACAAACTGGCACAATCAAAATGCAATAAAACAAAGGTCATGGGATCGCCTCCACCTTCAACGTGTATTTCGTATACTCCAACCCCCCGGTGGGCGACGAAACGAAATGCACCGCGTACACCCCGCTCGGGTCGCTGAGGAACAAAATGATCTTCCCGCACACAAGCGACCCCACCACCGAATAGTTCAACAACAACTCCGCGATATACGAGCCGCTCCCCGCGCACTCCAACTCCAATGTGGTATTCGCCGAAAACGTCTTGAACTGAATCCAATCCTCCGCGTCGCCGATGGGGGAGGAAACATCGCTCGAATAATGGAAGGAGCGCGTCCCTCCCGCAGTCAACGTGATATTCACCGCCGGCGCCACCGCCGAATCATGATCCGGCAAGGCAGGCGCAACCGTTGGCTCAATAGGGACGGCGGTATTCTCCGGCGTGCCGGTGCCGATCACCAGCCCCGCGTCCGTCACGATCGGGAGCGAATCCACGCTGGTTGCCTGAGTGAACGCCGCATTCACCCAACCCAGTCCGTCTGGTCCCGCCGCAAAAACGATCTGCAACCACGCGCCGCTCGCATCCTTACCCGTCAGCGTGACCACATCTCGCGCGTTCAATGTGCCGATGGAATTGAAACTCGTGCCGGGTCCACTGCGCACATTGAGTTGCTGTTGGATGATCGCCACCTGATCGCCGTTCGGATTTACCCCCGCGCCTCCCACCACAGGGACGGCTGGCTCGCCTGTGGTAACGATGAACTCCGCCGTCACCCATCCCACCCCCTGCGCCGCTTGCGGATACTTGATCTGCCACCAATTCCCGCCGGGATCTTTGCCGACGATCTCCACCTCCGTGTTTGCCGGGATGATGCCAACCACCTCGCCCGCTGTGGATGGTTCGCCGCGCACATTCACCCGTGTGGAGGTCGTCCCCGCGGCCGGAGCAACTGTACTCGTGGGAAGAGGCGGAAGCGGAGTCTTGCTGGGCTTCGAGGTCGGCGAGGCCGGTAACGTCGAAGTGACGACTAACGCGGTCGGCGTGTCCGCTTCGATCACATCCACAGAAAAACTACAGCCCGCGCAAAACATTACCAGCCAGCATATCGAAATGAATTTTTTCATCGTATGTGAATTGTAATGCAAAACAAAAACGCCTTCGTGGGGCGGGATGCCATCCCGCCTTTTGCCCAGCGTGCGAGATAACATCTCGCACCACGTAGAAAAAAATAAAACCGCCTCGCGGCGATTAGGCTGACACAACCATGCAGACTCGATAAAAAGATAGATCAAAGACAAATATCAAAGTCAAGGCGTGCAAGCCTTTCCTAAAGGTTTTATTGCTTCATTAACACCACGCAAATCAAATGTTGTGTTATCAGGTGGTGCATTGAATGGTGTAAATTCAAATAACATGGTTTCATGGGTACTGAAGGTATCAACTATGTCTTACAAACTTATTAATGGAAAAAATACAGCCGTACCATCTGTTGAATGACTCAATTGCAATGTCATAGCCTCGTCTTTATCAAAACGCACACGGACGGTTGAATAATCAATATTTGATTCAACTTCGCTCTGCGTACCTGTATAAACGTAAACACTTATTTTATGTTCTTTGCAACGAAAGACGAGCACGGGAAGAAATTTATCAAGCCAGCCTTGGATTTCTTTTTCAGCAGGAAGTTTTAAAGTGACTGTTTGCGAATCATCGATGGGGGAAATTTCTGTTGTGATTTGCCATTTACCTACTGGTGCTACTGCTTGCGTAAGAACATTTGCTTGAACTGCAGTTTGCGCAATTGCTGTTTGAATCAAGTTCGTGTCCATTGTGGGTACTGCGGTAGAAGAGAAACTTCCGCAAGCCAAAATAACAAAGACTATCCCAGAAAGTATTGCAAGCTTACGCATATCCTACGAGCCTCCCGTCTCTCAAATTTTGGAACCTTGATTCGTGTTTTAAGGTGTTTAGATAAACTCCCTTGTTACATTGCGCCCCCGCGCAGACTCGAACTGCGCTCTTCGGCTCCGGAGGCCGACACTCTGTCCACTGAGCTACGGGGGCGGGTGAAAAAATTTTATCACATGCGAAGGATGCCGCCGCAGTTCAACTGCGGCGGCATCGTGTGATTGCTCACACCTTCGCCACCGGCGCGAGCCTCATCAACTCGGCGCGATAGCCCTCGATGATCTTCATATTCCCCGCCTCATCGCCAACCCTGGCGAGCTGTTCCTTTTTATGCGCCAATTCGCCCAACACCTGATAGAACCGTTTCGTGGGACCGAAACTCCCGGAGGTGAGCGCCGAAATATGCGCGTTGAACTGGAAGAACGAGATGGCGGTTTTGTATTGCTGTTGCGAGATCGCGCCGCTGTTCACTTCCTCCACCAACTGCCGCTTCAAGATGTTGCGCTCGTGCATGATCATCCAAATGATGAACACGGTCATAATGAAATAGCCGAAGTAATCGGCGAGGATGCCGAGGAAGAACCCGCCCTCGCCGCCGACGAGCGAACCGAAGGTGTTATGGAACGAGTGGGTGAGCACGGCAACCACATAACCCGCCGGCACCGCGATGATCTTTACCAGCATGTTTCTGCTCATACGCGCCAGGGCGAAGCCGATACCGGTGAACGCGGTAAAGAACGGATGCATCCAGCCAACCAAGACCACCCGGACCACCACCAGAACCCAGAAACCTTCCCAGCCGCCTTGCTGAAAACCGTTGCGGTAAATGTACAACACGTTTTCGATCGCGGCGAAGCCCATGGCGGTGATTGCGCCGTAGACGACGCCATCCAGGATCGAATCGAACTCCTTGCGGAAAAGCAGGAAGACCACGCCCACCGCCAGCCCTTTCAACGCTTCCTCGATGATCGGCGCGACAATGGAGGTGGTGCCGAAATCCGCCGCGCTTTCCGAGCCGGTCAGCACATAGATGCCGATGCCGAATACCGTGTTCAAAATATACGCGCCGCCCCCGGCGATCACCACGCCCCACACGAACGCCGCGCCGAGCAAGAGTTTCGGCTCTTTCTCATACCGATCCAGCCAGTTCACGAATGCCGCGAACACAAACATCGGCACAAAACCAAAGAAAAACGCTCCAAGTAATGCCATATCTCCTCCAAGAGAATTGATAAGTGGTAACGACTTCAGCCGTTCTTAATAGTTAAAGCAGTTGACGACTGAAGTCGTCACTACGATTCATGCGGGACGTTGAATACCAACCGCGTCCGCTCGATCTTCGTCTCCTCGAACGCGATGCCTAACACATCTAACACCTCTTCGGGTCTGCCCGTTGCGCCCTCGCGCGCCGCCAGCAACATCACGATTGTATCATCCGCCGCTTCCAAGGAATGGATCAATGGACGCAGATCATACTTCTTTCCGCGACGTTCACGGAGGATGGATTCGGATGCCATTGCCGACTCGATCCTCCGCTTCAACTCCGACGGGTCAACTGGTTCGGTCAATTCGACCTTGTACCCCGCCTCGACCACCTGCGTCTGCAAGGCGGGCGCGCGCTCGTCCACTTGTTCGATGTGTGTCACGCGGATGCCCGGCGGGAGCGTTTCGTTGAGTTGTTCGCGCAGTCCATCTAAAACGACATCGCGCTCGAGACGCATATCCAATACCTCGCACGTGGACGAAAACCCCAGCGGCAGAGCCGCCGCGAGACTCATCTTCGGCTGTGGGTGAAATCCCTGCGAATACGCCAGCGGAAGTTCGGCGCGGCGGGCGGCGCGTTCCCACAACTTGTGCAAGTCCAGATGCCCCGTGTAGCGAAGCGGTCCCTGTTTGGAGAATGTGATTCGTATCCGCATGAAATTTGTAGGGCAAGATTAATCTTGCCTTACCGCCTGCGTCTTCAGCCACTGACGAATATCCCTCAGATGCTCGCGGTAATGTTTGAATGTGTTGTTGGCGATGCGGTCGAAGAGATTATGCTCATCAATCAATTTTTGCGACATCTTTTCGAGCATGGTCACAATGGACGAAAATGCTTGAATTTCCTGCGCGACGACATCCTCCAGCGAGACGTTTTTATATTTCTCCACCACCCACGCGTTCGGCGAGTCGTCGTCCAGCAGGGGAGAGCCAAAATCGGGATAGCCGAACTCCTCGCGGAAAGCATCCAACGCGGATTGAGTCTTGCAGGGCGTGTACACTTGCCCGTGCAAAATTTCGTTCATGCGATCCACGATATATAGTTCATAGCCAAGGATGTGCGCGAGAATATCCTTGATCGACCATTTCCCGGTAACGCCTTTCAACGTCATGCGTCGCGTGTAGCCAACGCGGTTCAAGGTCAACTCGAACTTGTCGCGCTCGCGCATCAGTTTGTCAATGAATTGTTTTTTCACAGCAGGCATGTAACCGTTAATCCCCAACCACTGATAACCGATTACTTATCACTTGATCACTGATCACTTTCCGCGAAGGCGATTTCACGTCCGGGCACTTCCATCCCTCGCCGGGATTCTCGCGGCGCATCTGCGCAAAGGTTGGCAAGATTCCGCAGGCGAAACAATCCAAGCGGCAGTCCACGCGGATCTGTCCCTCAAGTGATTGACGGAAATCCTGAAAGAGAAAATTCTTGCGGACCGCGGCAGTGATATGTTCCCACGGGAAGACCTCGTCTGTGCGGCGCTGGCGGTGCGTGTAAAACAGCGGGTCGAGTCCGTGTTCTTCAAAGGCGTTCATCCATGCGCTGTAATTTTTCCCCTCCTGCCACGCGTCGAACTTCGAGCCGTTCTTCCATGCAGAATAAACGACATCCGCCATTTTTCTGTCGCCGCGCGAGAGCCATGCTTCCAAAAACGAATCTTCCGCCGTTGCGAAACTTAATTTGATGTTTCGGTCGCGCCCTAATTCGCGGCGAAGCAGAGTCTGTTTGGCGCGGATCTGCTCCGGCGTGTCGCATGAAACCCATTGGAATGGCGTCTGTGATTTTGGAATGAACGTGTTCACGCCCGCGTTCAATTTGACGCGCATCCCCGCCACTTTGCGTCCCTCGGCGATGACGCGCTTGCACAAATCGGCGATGGCTTGCACATCTTCCAGCGTTTCGCTCGGATGCCCGATCATGAAGTACAACTTGATCGTCGTCCAGCCGCGCGAGTAGATTTCGCGCGTGGTGTTGAGGATGTCTTCATCGGGAATATATTTGTTGATGATGCGGCGCATCCGTTCGGTGGCGGCTTCGGGCGCGAGCGTAAATCCGCCGGAGCGTTTGTCCTTCAACTTTTCCATCAGGTCAATCGAAACCGATTCGATTCGCAACGACGGCAATGAAACTTTGAGATGTGTGCCGCCGAATTTTTCCCCAACTTTTGTGACCAACTCCAACACATTGGTGTAATCGGACGACGACAGCGACAACAGCGCGATCTCTTCAAAGCCGCTGGATTTGATCGCCGCCTCGAGCGCCTCGACCACTTCATCTACGGGTCTTTCGCGGACGGGACGCGTGATCATGCCTGCGTGACAGAAGCGGCACCCGCGCGTGCATCCGCGCATGATCTCGACTGACACGCGGTTGTGGACGATGTCAATGTTGGGGACGATGAACTTCGTCGGCGGGGGAGGCAGTTTGGCAACGACACGCTTGGTAACAATTTTTGGAATATCAGGAATTGTAGGCTCGATGTGCGAGATAGTGCCGTCTTCGAGATAGTTGGTTTCGTAGAAAGTGGGAACGTAAACGCCGGGGATGTGAGCAAGTTGTTGTAATACATCTTTGCGGTGGAAAGTGGAAAGTGGATTTCTACTTTCTACTTTCCACGTTTGCACAGCATCAATAATGTCATGGATTACTTCTTCCCCCTCGCCGATCACGAACGCGTCGATGAACGCGTGCATGGGTTCGGGGTTCATGGTGGAATGTCCGCCGGCGATGATGATGGGGTGGGTCTCGTCGCGGTCTGCGGAGCGGACGGGGATGCCGGCTAAGTCGAGGACGTTGAGCGCGTTGGTGTAGAGAGTCTCATAAGGGAGAGTAAAGCCGACGAGGTCGAAGCAGGCTAAAGGTCGTTTTGATTCGAGCGCGTACAGCGGAATCCCATGCTCGCGCATGAGCGCTTCCATATCCAGCCATGGGGCGTAGGCGCGTTCGGCAAGCGCGTCGTCGCGTTGATTCACTTGGTCGTAGAGAATCTTGAGTCCCACATTCGAGACGCCGATGTCGTAAATATCGGGGAAGACGAACGCGACCCGGGTCTGAATCGAGTCCCAATCTTTGATCGTGCTGTTGAGTTCGCCGCCTACATAGCGACCGGGCTTTTGAACCTTCAACAGGATGCGATCCAGTTTGCTTTCGATCTGTTCAGGTGTGAGCATGGCGAAAATTATATCAGAGGCGCATGGGTACATTTGGGGGATGAGTTGTTATGGTGAACACAGACTGAACTATCGAAACTGAAAAGTGGAAATCGAATCGAGCCGTGTACACATACTTGACGCCGGGCTAAGATTGATTAACTATTCAAAAAGGAGCGAAAGAAAATGAAGAGACTATTATTTATCCTGCTGGCGGTCGCTTTGACCGCCTGCGCCGCGCCGGCGACTCCCACTGCCCAGCCGGTGGCGCCCGAGCCTATTGTTGTGACGGTGGTCGTGGAACCGACTCAAGCCCCGCAGGAGCCACAGCAACCGGTCGTTGTCACGGTCGTGGTTGAGGCTTCGCCTGCGCCCGCGCAACCGACTGCCATTCCGCCCACGCAAGCGCCTGTTGTTGTCGCGCCCACCACTGCGGCTACTGGCGGCGCCATTACGGTAGATGATCTGCTGGGCAAAGGCGTGTTCAGCAACATTTCGGTATCGGGCAATGAATTCTCACTGCGTTGCGTAACGCGCGAACTGACCTTTACGGCAACCGCCAAATTGATCGATATCACAGATGCCGAACTCTTCTATCGGATAAGAGATTACCCGCAAGCGCTCTATGATTCTCCATGGAGAACCGCAGGCAAGATGGATGAGGTCAGCCCGGGCGTGTTCTCGATGGTACTCACCGGTGAAATGATCAACCCCGATTCACGGCAAGACCCAGGTTGGTTCGATTTCCAGATCGTCGGCTTGAACAAAGGCGGCGGTAGGGTAGATGCAACCCAAAAGATCGAGCAATTGATCGTCTATCGGATCAACTGCCCGTAGAAAGCAAACGTCCCGAGGGATCCAATCCTTCGGGACGTTTTTTCGCCTCACTTCGACAAATCTCAGTGCGGCGCATTCGCAGGGACGGTTGATTCAGTCTCCAATAATTTTCACCAGCACGCGCTTCCTTCGCCTCCCATCGAACTCCCCGTAGAAGATCTGCTCCCACGGACCAAAATCCAACTTGCCATTGGTGATCGCAACCACCACCTCGCGTCCCATGATCTGGCGTTTGAGGTGAGAGTCGGCGTTGTCTTCGCCCGTGTCGTTGTGGCGGTATTGACTCACAGGTTCGTGCGGCGCGAGTTTCTCGAGCCATTGTTCGTAATCGTGATGCAAGCCCGTTTCGTCGTCATTGATGAAGACCGATGCGGAAATGTGCATGGCGTTCACAAGTCTGTCACACTTACCACTTCAAAATTTCACCAAATCTGGTTCAACTCCTGTCGAAAAAGAGACGTAAGTCTGCTGATTAACTTGAAGGCATCAAATGGAGTCCTCTTGGCAAAGCCAGGAGGATTTTTTATTCGCCAATAATTTTCACCAGTACCCGCTTGCGTCTTCGTCCATCGAACTCACCGTAGAAGATTTGCTCCCAAGGTCCAAAATCAAGTTTACCACCCGTCACAGCGACGACTACTTCACGTCCCATGATCTGGCGCTTCATGTGTGCATCGGCATTGTCTTCGCCTGTGTCGTTATGGCGATACTGGCTGACAGGTTCGTGAGGGGCAAGTTTTTCCAGCCATTTATCATAATCTTGATGCAGGCCTGATTCGTCGTCATTGATGAATGCTGACGCCGTTATATGTATGGCTGAAATCAAAATAAGGCCTTCTTGGATTTCACTTTCATGGAGGCAGGCCTCTACTTGCTGAGTGATGTTTACAAAGCCACGGCGGGTGGGGAGATTAAACCAAAGTTCTTTACGGTAGGTTTTCACAATAATTATCTTTTTAGATTTTTTTCGTCCTCAATTGCGCCCAAGTGTGGATTCGGGAATAAGCGCAAAGGAAGTCTTTTGATTATAAGTTGTACTATGAAAACTCAATTTGTGGCGAGTACTTTAGAAATAAAATAAAACTGAAACCGTGGGTTACCATAATGAAGATTGAGGCGACGGCGTCCCCTAGAAAAGGGAAATCTATGAGTACCTCAGCGATCATAATGAGCGCCCAGCCAATGCTACAAATACAAGACCACGATAAAAGATTATATATGAACCATCTAAGGCTATATTTCGAGTTATTCATCAAATAATTTTGCAACAAAGAAGTAGAGAAGCCAATTATTCCGCCATTTACAACTCCAATAATAAGTCCTTCCAATGACCATAAAAAGCTATTAAAAAAAGGCGGATTGCCACTATATATAGAGCCATTTGGATTAATTATTTCCATGAAAAAATAATATAGCATGCCTCCTGTCAATCCGCCGACAGCGCCGCCTAAACCCGAAATGACCAAAAAAACATACTGCCTGGCTTTAATTTGACCCCTGAATCTCAGAACCTGGATAATTCCCACACCGAGGGAAACCAAGCATAGGGCAATCGCATCTAAATCGGTGAGGCGAGGACTTTGAGGAGGTAATCCTGGTTCCAAGCGGCTTGGAGTTGCTTGGCATGCATACCGCCTTTGGCGGTTTTCTCCTGTTTGAGCAGATTGAGCGCAATGTGGCGAAGGACGGCGAAGTTTTCAGGAGCTTGATCTTTACGCACACGACTATGGTCTTCCCGCAAAGCCACATCCAAGACCCAGTGCAGTTCATTTTCAATCGCCCAGTGTCTGCGCACCAGATGTAACAATCGTTTCGGGTGACTGGGCAGGCTGGAGATATAGTAGCGTACTGTTTTGGTTTCCTTGCCAGCCACGTTCCGCGTGCACACGAGCATGACAATGCTTTGCAGACCAGCCAGTTTTCTTTGTTACGGATCAAGTTTAGATAGGCAGGATCAGAGGTACTCCAGCATTCTCGAATTTCTATGCGCCCATGTCCCTTATTCGCTGTCTTGTCATAGTCCAGGGAAGCATATTTGAAGTTGTGGGCTTGATCGACCGCAAACACGACCGAAATATCTTCAAACAGACGCCCCTGGTTCTCTTTCACACTCAAAACATAATCTGCCTGAGCTGCGACGATGGTTTGGGCAATATTGGTTTGGGTTCCTATGGCATCTATGGTCACAATACAGCCTGCAAGCGCCAGAATCTTGAGTAATTCGGGGATGGCGGTGATCTCGTTCGACTTTTCGTCCACTTTACGCTGTCCCAGAACAATCTCGTTTTCTTCCGCCCAAGCGCTGACCATATAAATGGCTCGTTTGCCCAGTAGCCGATCCTGCGAGCCACCCAAACGCTTCCCATCCATATTGATGATTTGCCCTGGGATGATCTCATTGACTGCCCAGACCCATTCGTAAAACGCCAACTGGAACTGTTGGGCATCCAACTTCGAGAAGACCCGACCAAAAGTGTCATGCGACGGGATACCATTCGGCAATTCAAGAAACGTGCTCAGCCAGACTATCTTGCTATGCCCAAAATGCTCAATGTCCGTCCAGCCTTCCGCTCCACAGATCACCGCACATATGGCGATGCTGATCAAATCTATGAGTTTATGTTCCTTCGTTCGATCCACCCGCGGATCGCTCACTTTGCTAAAATGCTCGGCGATCGCCTCCAATGGCTTCTTTGTCATGGCTACCTCCTTCAAGATAGCCCTTTTTTACCTCAATTTAGATGCAATCGCCCTAGCATGACGAGGGAGCGCTTTGTTTTGCCTTGCTTGTATAATATCCACGTAAAGTATTATAAATCTCCCCCCGCAATCCGACAACAAACCATAGGATTCCTCGCATCTCATGCGCCTCAAAGTAGACCTCCTTCTCTTCATCGTAGCCGTCATCTGGGGGACGGGATTCGTCGCGCAGGGAGTGGCGGCGCAATACCAAGCCGCGTACTTGTTCAATGGCGTGAGTTTCATGCTCGCCGCGCTGATTCTTATTCCGTTCATCCCGAAAGACGTTTTAGCCACAGAGAGCGCAGAGAAAACAGAGAAAAAGAAAAACTCTCAATGGTCTCTGTGGACTCAGTGGCTATCTAAACTACCCAAACAACAATGGAAGTGGATGTTCAT
Organism: Candidatus Defluviilinea gracilis; assembly: GCA_016716235.1. NCBI lineage: Bacteria > Bacillati > Chloroflexota > Anaerolineae > Anaerolineales > Candidatus Villigracilaceae > Candidatus Defluviilinea > Candidatus Defluviilinea gracilis. Next base: position 6,667 of record JADJWS010000001.1, on the reverse strand, counting down.
CGCGGGAGCGATTCTGTTTTTCGCCACAGCCTTCCAGCAAGTGGGGCTGTTCTACACCAAGGTCGCCAACGCGGGTTTCCTCACCAGTCTCTACGTGGTGTTCACTCCGTTTTTGCTGTGGGTGATGTTCCGCGAAAAACCGCACTGGGTGGATATGCTCGCGGTCGTCCTGGCTGGGGTGGGGGCGTACTTCCTGTCCACGGCGGGCAGGTTCGAGGTCCAAAGAGGCGACACGCTTGAAGTCATCGGCTCCGCGTTTTGGGCGTTACACGTTGTCGTGCTGGGGCGGTTCGCCTCCAAATTTGAATCCGTTTCGTTCGCGGCGGGTCACTTCTTCATTAGCGGATCCCTCAACTTCCTCTGCGGACTCGCCTTCGAAGACGTTTCGCAACTGACGGCGCTTCCGCTCGTCGGCGCGATTCTTTTCCGCGCTTCGATCTCGGTTGGCATCGGGTACACGCTTCAAGTGTGGGGACAAAAACATACGCCTCCCACCGACGCCGCCTTGATTCTCAGCCTTGAGGCAGTCTTCGCCGGTCTCGCAGGTTGGTTCGTGCTGAGTCAGACCCTCCAACCCATTCAGATTCTTGGTTGTATTGTCATCTTCGTTGCAGTTCTGCTCGCGCAAGTCAAAAGTTGGAATTCAAGTAAAATTGAAACTTCTGAGCCATGAAGATCTTCTTTGAACCGCGAAGACTTGCATTGAGCCTGTTGAAATGACGCTAAGCGCGCCAGGAAATCTTTAATACTTGGCGATCTTCGCGCTCTTAGCGGTAGATAAAAAATATGACAGCAAAAGTTATTCTGAATCCTTACTCAAACCGCTGGAACTCACAAAAGCGCTGGCCCGAAGCCGAAGCCGCGCTCAACGCCGCGGGCGTGAAGTTCGAGTTGGTCGTCTCGCAACACAAGGGACAGATCGTCGAACTCGCCGCACAAGCCGCGCGTGAAAATTTTTCACCGATCATCGTTTCGGGCGGCGACGGTTCGTTGGGCGACGCGGTCAATGGACTGATGCAAGCCGCGCCTGCGGAGGAGGCGATTGGTCCGCTGGGAATCATGCCAACGGGCTCCGCGAACGACGTCGCTTTCGCGCTCGGTCTGCCGAAGGGTCTCAACGAAGCCGCGCGTGTCATTGCAAACGGAAAGACTCGCGCGATGGACCTCGGCAGGCTGAACAATCGATATTTCATCAACAATTCGGGCGCGGGGCTTGAGCCATACGTCACCCTCAAGCATGAAAAGATCCAGTGGATCAAAGGCATCGGGCGTTATCTCGTTGCGGCGGTGCGGGGCATCATGGATAAACCCGACTGGACAGGCAGGCTGACATGGGACGATGGCGAATACATCGGAAAATTTTCTCTCATTTCAATCGGCAACGGAAGGCGCACTGGCGGATTCTTCATGACGCCACACGCGAATCCTTTCGATGGGAAGTTGACTCTCGCCTTCGGCTACCGCGCCACGCGACTCGGACTCTTTCAAGCCTTGCCGCGCGCGTTCAATGAAGACAAAGGCAGTTATGTCGAATTGGAAGGCATGCGCGAAGTACATACGACAAAAATTTCCCTTCACCTCGAATCGCCCTCTCCCGCCCACACCGATGGCGAACTGCTCCCTGAATGGATTCAAGATTTTGACTACGAAATTTTGCCGCAAAAACTAAACATACTGACGGCGTAGAATTTGATCACCGCGAGCGCGGAGAGTTTGAGATTTTCTCCGAGAACTCTGTGGTCTCTGCGGCTAGGAATATTTCATGAGCGACCTCTCCTTTCACCCACTTACTCGAAACCTCTGGAATGACTTCGAAGAACTTTTTGGCGCGCATGGCGCGTGTGATGGCTGTTGGTGTATGTATTGGAAACTGCGCGGCAAAGCCTACGACGAAGCAAAAGGCTACGAAGCGCGGCAGTTGCATAAAAATCAATTAAACGAAGGCGTGGTCACAGGTTTGCTTGCATACCTGCATGGCGATGTGGTCGGCTGGGTGGCGGTGGAGCCGCGCGCGGCGTATGAGAAACTGGCGCACTCCAAAATTCTGAAGCCGGTGGACGAACAGGAAGTTTGGTCGGTGCCGTGCTTTTTTGTCGCGAAGAAGTTCCGCAAGCAGGGCATCAACGTCGAGTTGTTGAAAGCCGCGGTTGGGTATGTCAAATCGAAGGGAGGAAGAATCGTCGAAGGTTATCCTGTGGAGGTTGAGAAAACGATCGCGCCTCCGTTCGCGTTCACCGGGTTGGCGTCCGCGTTCGAGCGGGCGGGCTTCAAAGAGGTGGCGCGCAATTCACCCACGCGTCCGATCTTTCGGTTTGTCATTGAGTAATTTTGGCTCTCCCGTTTTTAACGGGAAACCATTTTTCAAACGCAAAGGACACGACGGTCACAAAGGAAAAACACAAGGAATCTAGGCTCTTTTCCCCCCTTTGTGTCGCTTCGACGAACTCAGCGCAAGACTTTGTGTCCTTCGTGGTGAGGCTCTTTCCCGTTGATTACGGGACACCCGTAATTTTTTAACCAGGACCGTGAGGATCGCGAAGTTTCAGAATTCTTAGCGTTCATAGCGGGCTTCGCAGTTCCACGGTTGTTCCACTCGAGAGAATATGGCATTTCAAGATATTCGCAAAATGCGCAAAGGATGGAGTTGGGATGATATTCGCTTCCTTATTTTGTTTTTCCTTGCCCTCGCCGCATTGCTTGCGCTGAACATCTTCCTCGCGCGGTCCCTGCCCGGCGGCGAGTGGTTGTCTTTACGTTGGAATGGCGCGCGCGCCTTTATGTTCGAGGGTGTGGAGCCGTACAGCACAGCCGTTGCCGAGCGCGCGCAGGAATTGGTCTATGGGCGAACCGCATCGGCGAGCGAGTATGGATACGTGCTGAACGATCCGTTTTACATTGTGTTGTTGTACGCGCCGTTGGCGGTCTTCAGCGATTTTTCGATCGCGCGCGGGATTTGGATGCTCTTCGCCGAAGCCGCATTGGTGGGAACCGTTTTGCTTACCTTGCGCCTGCTCGAATGGCAGGCTTCGCGTTGGGCGCTTATCTGCCTTTTTGCTTTTTCGCTATTCGGTTACTACAGCCTTTTGCCCCTGATCTCCGCGTCGCCCGCAATATTCTTCACCTTCATCTACATCTCAGTCCTGCTCGCGCTCCGTTCCTTCAATGATGAACTCGCCGGCGGACTGCTTGGCCTTCTCCTCTATCAGTGGGAAGTCGGCGCGTTATTTTTTCTATTCATCATCGTCCTGGTCGTTGCCAATAAACGCTGGGCGGCGCTGACCGGGTTTGGCATGGCGCTTTTCGTTCTGCTCGCGGTATCTTTTTTAATGAAGCCAGACTGGTTCCTCCCGTACATTCGCGCGACGCTATCAGATGGGTATCGCGGCGCGGCATTGAACCTCAACGCCATGTTGGAATTTTGGTTCCCCGCTTCGAGGTTTCCTATGGGCGGAGCGATTTCTGCCGCTTTGCTGATCATCGTGTTCATCGAAATGCTTCGCGCGGCACAGGAGCATTTTCGCCGCATTACCTGGGTCGCTTGCCTCGCGCTTGCCGCAACGCCCTTGCTTGGCTTTCCGATGTTCCCGTCCAACTATGCGACGTTGTTACCCGCTTTTATTTTGATCCTCCTGCTTGTATCCGAGCGCTGGAATCGCCGCCCGATCATGGCGGGCTTCATCGTGTTCGCGAGCGGCTTGCTGATCCCATTCGGTTTGTACTACGCGTCGTTTGTTTTTGCATCATACCTGTACAAAGATCTACTCGCGACCCTTCCGCCCATGGCGGCGATCCTCGCCCTGTACTGGATGCGCTGGTTTGCCGTCCGTTCGCCGCGCACGTGGTTCGATCAAGTTGGGTTACGCAAATGAACTGGCGTCATTACCTTATTCTCTTCCTCGTTGGCTTGGCTGTCCCAATCGCGGTCTCGCGCTATCAAAACCTGCCGGGCTACATGGACGCCGATTACTATTTTGCCGGCGGCATTCAACTCGCGCAAGGCAAGGGCTTCACCGAACCCTACATTTGGAATTACCTCAGCGATCCGCAAAGACTCCCCAATCCCTCGCACACATATTGGATGCCGCTGGCGTCCATCATCTCTGCGCTGGGGATGTGGATCATGGGACTCACCACCTACGCGGCTGGACGCGCCCCGTTCATCCTCCTTTCAGCCTGCGCGCCCCTCCTCATCGCCGCTCTCGCTTTCGACATTTCTCGCCAAACCCGCCTCGCCATGGCTTCAGGTTTGCTTTCGATCTTCTCGCTATACTACGCGCCGTTCATGCCCGTCCCTGATAACTATGCCATCTTTATGATTCTCGGCGCGACTTTTTTCCTCCTTGCCCCCCGTAACGAAAAATGGATTCCCCTCGCCCTCGGCGCGCTCGCCGGCCTGTTGACTCTTTCGCGCAGTGACGGTTTGCTCTGGCTCGGTCTTGCGGGGTTAATCCCCCTCTTTCGAATGGAGAAGGCAAGTGTGATTGCGAAAGCCCGCTCTACACTTTCTGCCGGCTTGCTCACCCTCCTCGGCTACATCCTGACCATGGGCTTTTGGCATTATCGCACCTATACCTTGTTTCACTCGTTCCTCGCCCCCGGCGGCGGACGTTTGCTCTGGCTTGAGAATTACAACCAAACCTTCATCTACCCGCTCGACGCATTGACTCGCGATGGCTTCCTGCAAGCAGGCTGGAGCGCGGCATTGCAAGACCGGCTTGCCGCGCTCGCATCGAACTTGGGTATCGCATTTGGCGCGCAAGGCGAGATATTTCTTCTTCCTTTCATTGTTGTTGGATTGTGGGGTCTGCGAAAGGAATTGCGGACAAAGGTCGCGGTAATAGGCTGGCTGATCCTTTTTGCTGTGATGACGGTCGTCTTTCCATTCGCAGGGCCCGCGCGGAAGTTTTTTTCCATGCGGGCGCGGCGTTCCAGCCGATGTGGTGGGCTGTCGCGCCCGGTCGGCTGGACGCCGTCCTTGCGTGGGCGCGCGATCGTGGTCAGTTTAAAGACAAAAACGCGCCGTTTGTATTTCAAGGGATGATGATCTTTCTGGCTGTGTTTATGACGTTCTATCTCGTGAATCTTCGCGTGATCTCCGACGGATGGGCGCAGGATGATGCCGTGTATGCGAAAGTGGAGGAAAAATTTCAGGAAAGTGGAATCAGCCCGAAGGATGTGGTGATCGTCCGTAATCCGCCCGGGTACTTCATCTCATCGGGTCGGGCGGCGGTCGCGTTGCCGTTTGGAGACGAAGCGACGATTCTTGCCGTCGCGGAAAAATTTGACGCGCGATATCTTGTCCTTGAGAAGGGTGGCACGTACGACGCGATTCAAGATTTATACGACATCCCGGAAGGGAACTCAAATTTTATTTTTGTAGGAGAAGTCGATGGCGCGCGCCTCTATTTCATCGAAGCCAACCCTTGATTGGCGCGTGATCGTCGCCTGCGCGGCGCTTGTTGCCGTGGGGCTGTATTTGTTGGTCAGCGCTCTGATTGCTCGTGTCGGCTTTCCGCTTGACGACACGTGGATTCACTTGACCTATGCGAGAAATTTTGCCGAGCATGGTGAGTGGGCGTTTCGACTCGGCGAACAATCTGCCGGTTCCACCTCTCCGCTTTGGACGCTACTGCTTTCGATCGGATATGTACTGCGCCTGGCACCCTATGGTTGGACATTTTTTCTCGGATGGTTGATGCTAACCCTGCTCGCCATTTCAGCCGAAGCCAGCGCGCGAAAATTGCTGACGGGGTATCAGCCTCGCGTCCCTTGGGTGGGAATCTTTTTTGCGTTTGCCTGGCATCTCACCTGGTCGGCAACCTCCGGGATGGAAACCCTGCTCCACGCGTTGTTGATCTTTCTTGTTCTAACAGCTCTTAGCGGCGGCGCGAAGCGCTATGCTATGTTGGGTCTGCTTGCCGGTCTCAGTGTGTGGGTTCGTCCCGATGGAGCGACATTGCTGGGTCCGATTTTATTTACGATTGTCTTCAATGAAAAAAATTGGTCCTCGCGCGGTAGATCGGCTGTCTCTGCGTTGATCGGTTTTGGGGTTTTGTTCCTTCTGTATATGTTGTTCAATCTTGCGCTGTCCGGTAACCCGATGCCAAATACGTTCTACGCCAAGCAAGCGGAGTATCAAGCCGCCTGGCTCGACCAACCGCTGAAAGACCGCCTATTCGATGATTTGGGCGCCCATTTTTGCGAGCCTCTTTCATTGCTTTGTTCCTGGCGCAGTAGGGTGGGTGGGCAGGGCACCTGGAATCGAAATTGGGGCGCGTTGGCTGGGGTGATCTGGTTTATTGGATATATCTTGATCATTTCCTGCGGTTGCCTCCTATCAACACGGGCGTTACATCATCCCTGCTTTTCCCATCCTTTACCTGCGGGGATTGTTAGGCATGGCTGGGTTGCGCTGAGTGGCAACATCGAATCTGCGCCTGAAATTTCTGTGGACGACTCTGGTCGCGGTGTTCTCGGTATTGTTTTTCATCCTGGGCGGGTTGCAAAATGCGGATGATGTGCTCTGGGTGGAAAGTGAAATGGTCGCCACTGCCGAATGGGTGAAACAAAATATCCCACCCGACGACACCCTCGCCGTTCATGATATCGGCGCGATGGGATATTTTGTCTCAAATCCGCTTGTTGACCTTGCCGGGTTGGTTGATCC